>JBBRLF010000070.1:0-17185 GCA_038231515.1 candidate division WWE3 bacterium | reverse complement strand
TGGCGATCTTGTCCGAGTTCTTGAGCTTGCCCGTGAACAGCGCGTTGAGAATATCGTTTTCGGCAACCAGGCCGATGACTTCGCGGTTCTTGAAAACCGGAATCTGGCTGATACCTTTGTCGCGCATGAGCTGAATGATCGTCGCAACCTGGTCGTCGGGCGTTGCCGTGATCAGAGCGCCGCGTGAGGGCGGCTTGACCAGCGAGATAAGGTCGCGCACGCTGCCCCAGCCGGTTTCGAGAAAGCCGTTTTCGCGCATCCAGTCGTCGTCGTAAACCTTCGACAGATAGCGATTGCCCGAGTCGGGCAGCAGCACGATGATGCGTTTACCGCGATGCTTGCGCGCGTATTTAATTGCGCCACAGACCGCCGCTCCGCTGGAAACGCCCGTGAACAGGCCCTCCTGGGTCAGCAGCTTGCGGGTCATCTGATAGGCTTCCTTGTCGGTCACCTGCATGATGTCGTCGACCATCTTGAAGTTGTAATTTTGCGGGATGATGTCTTCGCCGATGCCTTCGATCTTGTAGGTGTGAGCGGCGACCATTTTACCGGTCTTGAAATAGTCATGCAGAATCGAGCCGATCGGGTCGACGCCGACGATCTGAATGTCCTTGTTCTGTTCCTTGAGGTACATCGCTGTGCCCGTGATCGTGCCGCCCGTGCCCATGCCGGCGACAAAGGCGTCAAACTTGCCATCGGTCTGCTGCCAGAGTTCCGGACCAGTGGAGCGATAATGCGCATCGCGGTTGGAAAGATTGTCGTACTGGTTCATGTAAAACGCATTGGGCGTTTCCTGCGCCAGGCGGCGGCTGACCATGTAATACGAGC
Source organism: candidate division WWE3 bacterium (assembly GCA_038231515.1). Lineage (GTDB taxonomy): Bacteria > Bdellovibrionota > UBA1018 > UBA1018 > UBA923 > JACQAX01. The sequence goes on along the minus strand of JBBRLF010000070.1, from coordinate 16,357 downwards.
GAGGGTCGTCGGGCTCGACGGCCGTGGGGGTGATGACGACTTTGGCGCCGAAGGCGCGCAGGTTGCGAATTTTTTCCATCGACATCTTGTCAGGCATGACAAAGATGCACTTATAACCGCGAATGGCCGCCGCGATGGCCAGGCCCATGCCCGTGTTGCCGCTCGTGCCTTCGACAATCGTGCCACCGGGCTTCAATAAACCCCGCGCCACCGCGTCTTCGATCATGGCGATGCCGATACGGTCTTTGACGGACCCGCCCGGATTGAGAAACTCGCACTTTCCGATGATCTCGCCTTCGACGCCTTGGGTTACCTTGTTTAGGCGCACCAGTGGCGTATGGCCAATCATACTGAGTACGTCATTATGAATCATCGGATGTATTTTGGGCTGAATACTGGGCATGAGAGATCCTCCGGGATTTCTCAAACTATCGTTTGTATCTAAGCTTCGCAAGCGGCTTGTGCAGGGGTGGGAGACGAACGAACGGCCCCCTCAACCTTGGCGATTTCCAGCGCTATCGCCGCCGCCGAAAGCCGCGCAATCGTGCCGTAAACCAGCTCCAGCTCCAAATCGCGGTCAGCGCCATGGCGCAGGTCGGCCATGCAAAGCTTCTGGAAAACCATGCCTTTGGAATTAAGATTGTCGATTTTTCCCCGGTTCGGATTCTTGCGCAGAAAACCGCCGAAGAGGTCGCAGCCCATCAGATACATGACGGGTTCCGCGTAAACGCCTTCGACCTGAAAGCGGGTGGGGATGCCTTCCTGCACGACCACGTCGTGAACTTGCAGATGGTTTTTTCCCACGGCCATCTTGTTGCGCTCGCGGCGGTTGAGCTCGAGCAGCTCGGCGCCGCTTTCGACGCGCAAGATGCCCATGCCGTAGGTTCCGGCATTGTTTTTCACAAATACGAAAGGCTGCTCTTTGATGCCCCGGCGCTCATATTCCAGCTTGAGATTGCCAATCACGCGATCAACGCTGGCGGCGATACGGTCCATGCCGATGTTTTCGTTGAAGTCGACGTTGTCGACCAACTCGGTGGCCACCTGCACGTGCCACGGGTCAATGCCCGCATCCACGGCCAACTCGCCAGCCAGCTTGTTATAGTGATGGAAAAAGTCGCTCTTTTTGCGAGTGTGCCAGCCCATGCGGGGGGAAGGCTCCAGCGGCTGCTCCAGACCTTCGAGAAGTTTTGGAAACCCCGACGAAAAGTCGTTGTTGATGAGGATGAACTCCGGCTCGAAGGGTTCGAAAAGCAGCTTATTGCCTTCGCGCCAGAACGGGTAAGCCGTAATGGTGCGGTCGTCGGTGGTGGCCAGCGTAACGGGCGGCGCGCCTTTTTCGTGGGTCGAGCCAGGCTCAGTGGGGAACCAGCCCACTTCGGCCTCGATGCCGATGCGGCGAAAGACCTGTCTGAGCTCGTAAAGATTTTCGACGTAATAGGGGTTCTTCGTGTGAGCTTCGGGCAGAATCGCGATGCGCTTGGGCAGGTGGCCCAGGTGGCGAATGAGCATCGGCTTTACGATTTCAGGGGAATGCTCCAGATCGTCAGCGCAGACGTTGTTCCAGCCGGCCGGATAAAGATTGGCGTCAACCGGGGCCAGCTTAAAGCCGGCGTCGCGCAGATCGATCGAAGCATAAAAGGGTTCAAACTGCAGCGGAACCCTTTTTTTGATCCAGTCACAAATCGACTCGTTGGATAAATGAGTCTTAATAGCCTCACGAACAGACGCGATTGCTTCGGCAGACATGGTCACCTTTTAAAAAACGTCGTGAGCGTGACAGGAAGGCAGGTCCTTGAATTCCTTGGCGCGATCGCTGACGGTCTTTTCAATGAGAGCTTTCATTTCGCTCTCGTAGTGGCTGCGCTGCTCTTTTTTACGAATTTCACGTGCCGGTGGCGGCAAATGATTCCGAATTTCAAGGGGGGCTTCGATAAGTCCCCGATAAGTGCTTTGCGCCTGACTTCGGACCTGTTCGTTTCTCGCCGCCAGAACAGTACAGTAAAGGTGGCGAGCCGGAGAGGCGCAGCCGTAATAGGCGTCAGCATATGCCAAAAACTCAGCTTCCGATAGGCGATCAGGAACAACCACGCTTTGTTGGCAGGTCAGGGCTTGTACTTCGAGTTGACGCCACGCGTAGTTTCCGCTGAGAAACCGCATATCTTCTGGAGATATTTGGCCTTTTTTCGAATGCAGCAATAGTTGTTTGGCATGCTCAAGTGCTGCATGGGCCTGCGCTTCTTTTTTCAAAGAGGCAAAAATTCGGCCCCGAATCGTATAAAGACGAATTTTTTGCGTCAGACTGGTTACCGCAGCCTGGTCTGCAACTCCAACCGCATCGGCAGAGCGCTCAAGCCCTGCGGACTGCTCTGCCGCCAGGTTGGGCAGCACATCGAAGGTGGTGGCAAGGGCTTCTTCATTTTCACCAACCTGCAGCAGGCTCTCGGCAAGTAGTATTCGCGCGTCGTTGATGAGTTTGGAGTCTTGGGTTTCAAGAATCATGTTCTTGAGCGGATCCAGGGCTTCCTGCGCGCGTCCCAGGTAGTAGAGGCAGTAGCCGTAGCTGTAGACGGCGGTGTTGTAGCCGGGCAGCCCAAGATTTTGATCGAGAAACTGCTTCCAAAGCTCGGCTGCCTTGGCCAGGGCACCACCGCTTTGCTCGCGCTGGGCCTGGTTGAAAAGCCAGTCGGCTTTTTCGAGTTTGGGATTTGGCGCATCGGCCGCGCGCACCGTGGTCTTGGCACCTGCCTGCAAGGTTTGCGGTGCCAGGGCGGTCCGTGCCCGGGCTTCGCTGGTCACGCCGGCGAAGTCGAAGGGCCGGCTGGGGTCGGCTGGGGCAGTACTGTAGGGAGTTGGGCTGGCCTCTACAGCCGGCGGCAAGAGCCTTGCTGGCTGCGCGCGCGAAACGAGCGGCGGCGGCACTTCGTCCTCAACAAGGGTGGCTTTTTCTGAGCGGTGAAATACCGCACAGCCAGTGAGCTGCATGGATGCGAGCAAACACAATCCAGCAATTCCAGTAAATGTGGTGGTCAGGCCGATCGTGCGCGGGTTCAGCATGCTAACCCAAGAGTACCACTCACTCGCGGGAAGTGTCGACCTTGCCGGATTTCTTCACGGGCCTTTTAGAACGCAAGGCATTCGAGTCGCTCGAGCCACCTGAATCGCCGGAGCCGTCAACGGGCTTGTCGCCACGAACGTCGTTGGCTTCTGGCGGAGTTCCTTTCGCGCGATCGGCGATGCATCTCTGGTATTCATCATAGAGCCGATCGGCTGCATCACAGACGTCTTTGGTGTGTTCCAGGTCACATTCTTTTTGGGTCAGTCGCAGCTCGCGGCCTAGCTGCTCGCAGGACTGGGCACCGCCAGAAAGCTTCTGCGTGGTTCTTTCGGTCAGGCTTACCGAGCCGGCCTCGCCGCCCCAGCAGATTAGGGTGCATTTGTCGTACCCTCTGGCACATTCGGGGGTTTTTTTGGCACACGCTTCGGTGCACATGTTGCGACAGTACTTGCCCGTCAACTCATCGTCTGTCATAGCCGGTTTTGCGCCGTCGGCGAAGGCCGCGGTTTCCAGATTCGTCAGGATTCCCAAGGCGGCCAAGGCTATAATGAAAATGTTTTGCATTTTTGGTCTCACGAGTAACTCCCCTTTGGAAATTCTAGTTGGCGGCCGGCTGGGGGTCAAGGAGGGCTAAAATGTGCCTAGTTGGGGATGGGATGGGGATAGAGTGGAGATCGGAGACAGGAGCCAGTAGCCACAGCGCAGATTGTAGAAAGAACGCTCTGCCAGCTGCGCTGTGGCTACTGGCTCCTGGCTACGATCTTCACTCTGGTCCCGGCCTTGGCTAAGACAGCTGTCGTGAGATTTGCACAAGCGAGCTCACCGAGTGCACGTCGGTGGGCTGCTCGGGCACGAGCAAAACTTTTCCGCCGCGTCCCGACAGGGTTGCAAGAAACCGCTCGGCTTCGAGCTCATGCTCGAGTGTCGGTACGAGCTGCTCGAAGTTGGCGCGTAGAATTTTCAGGGCATCGGCGGGCCGCTTGCCGGAATTCGCAAGAAGCTCTTTTTCCAACTTGTCGACTTCCCTGGCGCCGACACCGGCACCCGCGTCGAGGCCCAGACGACGGCCCAGCACGCGGTTCACGACGAAGCCCCAGAAGCGGTAGCCTCGCTCGTCGAGAATGCCGACAAATTCCTGTGTATCCGTCTTGGACAGGCGCTCGGGGCTGGTGACCATCAAAAAAGCGACATCGTCTTGATGCAGCAGCTTGCCGACGGTGTGCAGATTCTCCATGAACTGGGCCCGCAGCTCGAAGAGCGCGGTGGTGAACTCGATTAAGTCCGAGACGAAGCCGTGGCCTGTGAGCTTTTCGAGAATTTCGAGCAGCTTGCGCAGGCCCGTGGCCAGGAATTTGCTGCCCGGAGCGATAATCCATTTCATGATGCGGTCGTCGAAGAAGTCGGCCAGCAGGCGCGGCGCCTCGAGAAAGGTGCGGGTGTTGGCGGCGGGTGGCGTATCGAGCACGACCAGGTCATAGTCTTTTTCGTTGTAGAGCTCGTAGAGCTTTTCCATGGCCATATACTCGTTGGTGCCTGAATATTCCTTGGCGAAAATTTTGTAGATGGAGGTGCGCAGCACGCGCTTGGCCAGATTTTCGTTGGTGCCTGCCATGGCCCGCACGAAGTTCTCGAAGGTCTGCGCCGTATCGGGCATGACCGCGAAAAAACGACCGGTCAGCGGCTTTTCGCCTTGGGCGGCCAGCACGTCATTCACGTTCTGGGTCAGATCAGTGGCTTTGGCGCTCAGAGCCTTGAGGCCCAGTGACGTTGCCAGGCGTTTGGCGGGGTCGATCGTGATGACGACCGCCCGTTTGCCTTCCATTGCGGCTCGCATGGCCAGCGCGGCGCTGGTGGTGGTTTTGCCCACGCCGCCGCTGCCGCAGCACACGACCACGCGGTTTGAATCGAGGAGTTGCTTCACGTTATCGGGCACGGCTTGCTCCGATCAGTTCCGCGATGGCGATGGAGCGCTGATTCTCGTCCCGGGCCGGAATCTCACCCACCTGAAGCCAGTCCTTTGCGAATGGCGCCCAGGAATCTTTCAGCTGATCGAGCAGCTGGTTCTGCTTGGCCTGGCGGTGTACCAGAAAGTCCAGGCCGCGCCAGAGCGGCGAGGTGCGCTCAGGGTCTGTAAGCTTTCGCCACTCGGTGTCGTGCAGTGTCAGCGCCTCTGGCCGCACGCGGACAAGGCGATTCAAAATGAGATGGGCTGGATTGGCCGGCATCAGGCCTTTCAAGTTTTCGGCGAGCTCGACGCTTTCCTGAACCGGCATCTCTTCTGCGAGTGAAACCACGACAAAGGAGGTGAGCCGCGGATTTGAAAAGGTCTCAATCATGTCTTTGGAGTCGTGGTAGATCGGGCCGCCCGGAAAAAGCGCCGCAAAGTTAAACGGCGTGTTGATCATCGTCAGCGCGTAGCCGGTGCTGGGCATGTCGACAACCACATGGTCGTAGTTTTCGCGCTCAAACCAAACCTTGCCCAGCAGCACGATTTCGCGCACGCCGGGGGCCGCGCGTTCGAGATACTGCGTCATCTTGTTGCCCAGAAACGCCGTGTAGAGCGTCTTGAGCTTCAGCTTCATGATGATATATTCACGAAAGCAGTCTGACGCGCGCAGCGTGATGTTCCACAGATTGGGCGCCAGCTTTTCGAGCTTCTGTTCGACCTCTCCAAGCTGCAGCACGTGGATGAGCAGCGTGCGTTTGCCTTGCGAGGCAAGATAGCGTGCGGCAGCCGTGGCCAGCGTGGTCTTGCCCACGCCACCTTTGCCCGAGACGATAATTAGATTTTTAGACAGCCAGTGCGCTTGCGAGGTCATCAGAGCTGAGGTCTTAGCGCAGTCTTTTCCATCAGGCCAGCCTTAGCGTTTCGAAGTGAAAACATCTCGACCAGAACTTCGCCGTCAAGCGCCCGCAGCCTGTTTTCGACACCGGCCGCCTGAAAAACATCGCGGCTCACCTGAATGCGGTGGGGCCGGGCATGGACCCAGGCTTCGACATCCTGGTCACGGGGCGTGCCCAGCGCCCAGCGCAGGCCGAAACGGCGCGAAGGCCCGCGTTCAAGACGTGAAAAAAGCGCGTATTGCTCGTCCATGGGAAAAAGATTGAGCTCCCAGTGCAAGCTGGTCAGGCGTTTGACCTGGTTGAGCAGCGTGATCTGGTCGGCTGAAGGAACCGAGTCCGTTACGCGAAGCGCTACCGGATTGTCGATCAGGTTCAAGGTATCCACATGTGCATAAGACGGGAAATAATTATTCACGAACACCAAGCTCAAGCCTTGGAGGAGCTTGAAATCGTTAACGTCGGAATACTTCATATAGCGGCCCAGCGCGAAGTCGACCTCGACACAGGTCTTGAGGGTCTGCAGATTGGCGGCTTCGTAAGCGGTTGGGATGGAGTTGGTGATGAAGACGATCTTCGTGCCCAGCTCGCAAACCGGAGCCAGGATTTTCGCTTCCTGTTCGGTGGGCAGCGTGCCGACAAATTTAAACTGATGCTCAATACCCTGAGAACGCCAGGCGCGGGCCACTGCGACATAATCGTCGGCCAGCGCGGGCGCGGGCGACCGCTTGAAGACGAGCGAAATTTTCTGGGCGTTGCCCGGTTCACGCATTGCAGGAAGCTGACCGGGGTAGGGATCGACCTCGAACTCGGTGAGTAGCCAGTGCTTGTTATTATCCAGCAAAGGTTGGTTCCACACGTGGCCCGCGCGGGGTGGCTCGCGCAGCTCGTAAAACCACACGTCTGCGGCGGCGGCAGGCAAGCTCGAACTTAAAATGAGGCAGGCGGCAAATAGTCGATAAGCGAGTGCGGTCATTGATGTTCCCCCTGAACCTTGACGAAAGTATCAAAGTTTATCTTGAATGCCCACCACATCCGGGTTCACAATACTCCAACATAGGAGACTCGAGCGTATGAAGCACCTGATCGCCCTTTTGAGCATTGTTGCGTTTTCAATTCTATTGAATGGTTGCGGTGGCCCCAAGGCCTTTACCAAGGGCGAGTACGATGACCCAACGCGCGTCGAGCTTCTGGATGACAAGTTTAATGAGTCCGATATGCAGCAGATGGCTGATACGGTCATCAAAGCCATGGTGTCGTGTCCGTACGTCGCCAAGGCGGACAAGCCTCCGGTGGTCATAGTGGAGCGTGTGCAAAACCGCACCCAGGAACACATCGACACGGTGAGCATGACCGACATGATTCGCACGTCGCTGATTCACACGGCCAAGGTACGCTTCGTGAACAAGGAAGAGCGCGGTACGGTGGATGAAGAATACCAATACCACGAAGGTGGTGCGGTCGCGGCTCACACGGCCAAGAAAAAGGGCAAGCAGATCGGCGCGGACTATATTCTGAGTGGCGCCCTGGCCACGAACGTTCAGGAAGTGGGCGGCGACAAGTTCATCTATTACAAGCTCACGATGAACCTGACCAACCTCGAGACCACCACGATCGACTGCACCGAAGAAAAGCAGGTTCGCAAGAAGTACAAGAAGCAGTCCATCGGTCTCTGATTCGAGATCCAATTGGCAGCGCGACTTTCAACTCTTATAGCCCTGGGCTTTGTGGCGGTTACCGTGCCGGGTTGCGGCAACTACACGGCCACGACTCGTGCCGCCCGGGACGAGTTTTACGCCGGTAAATACACCGAGGCGGCCAAGAGTCTTGAGAAGGGCGCTCACGAAGACAGTCTGGATCAGCTGCTCTATCTTTTCGATCGCGCCACGGCCTTGCATCAGGCCGGGGACTATGACGGCAGTAACAAGGATTTTGCGGCCGCCGACAAGATGTCCGAAATCAAGGACTACACCAGCCTGAGTCGCGAGGCGGCTACGCTCGTGACCAACGACAAGATCATCCAGTATAAGGGTGAGGATTTCGAAAAAGTTCTCATCTCGCAGTATCTGGCGCTGAACTATCTGATGATGCACAAGTATGAAGATGCGCTGGTCGAGTGCCGGCGCGTGAATCAGAAGCTGCACATGATGATCAGCCAGGGCAAGCGCAAGTATAAGCTCAATCCCATGGCCAGCTATGTTTCAGCGTTGATGTGGGAAGATCAGCGCGAGTGGAATGACGCTTACGTGGACTATCAGGCGGTCTATGCGCTGATTCCCGAGATGAGCTATCTGGGTGAAGACCTGTATCGCCTGGCCTGGATCAACAACATCACCGAGGACATGGAAAAGTGGACCGCCCAGTTTCATCTTACGGCCGAGGATCGCAAACGCATTCGCGATACCTCGAAGCAGCCCGAGATCGTGGTGATCGTCGAAAACGGCCGCAGTCCCGAGAAACAGCCTAATCCGGCCTGGAAGGCGCTACCCAAGTATTTTCCGCGCTATAACCCGGTGGCCTTTACCGAGGTCAGCGTCAATGGCCAGGTACGCGGGCGTTCGCAGCTGCTTTTTAACGTCGAAAAAACCGCGATCGAAAATCTCGACGAAAAATTCGCGGGCCTTCTGGCCAAGCGTATCGGCGGCGTGGTCGCCAAAGAGGTGCTTGCTGATCAGGTGGGTAAGCGCACCGATCCGCTGCTTGGCGCGCTGTTCAGCTTTGGCATGCACGCCATGGATCAGGCTGATCTCAGAAGCTGGCTTACGCTACCTAAGGACTTCCAAGTCTTCCGAGTCCGGGTTCCTTTGGCACCCAGCTATACGGTCCAGATTCGGCCCAAAAATGATGGGGGCGGCGATGCCCAAAGTGCCTCGGGAGTGGTTGAAAAGATTGTACATTTTGAGCCGGGCAAGGCCGGGCAAAGGGTATTTCTTCATGTCCGAGTTCTATAGTTGACTCTTTAGGTCAACTTAGGATATTGTCGCGCGCATGTCGCGTATCTGGATTGCCATCGTTGCTTCTGCTCTGCCCGCCCTACTGGTTACAAGCCTTGCGCTGGCAGAAGATATTCAAGCCGGAAAATTCGGAGCTGACGCCATCTTCGTTCATCCACTCGTAAGCAGCCCCAATGGCTCAGACTCGTTTCGCGCTGACGTTTCAATTACCCCCATTCAGATCGACACTAACTTTGCGAAGCTCGAAATCCTTCCGCTCGAGGCTCAGGCCTCGATCTCGATTGGAACTGGCCAGATGGAGCTTGCGCGCTTTCGGGCCGAAGCTTTGAGGGCCATTTTCAGCCGCGCCATTCCGGTGGACGTGCTGACGGCCTATCGCAATCTGGATAACGGCGTCGACTTCGGCGTGGACGTTATCGGCGTGAAGGTTCCCATCAAGATTACCGCCGGCGGTGAAATCATCGTGCAGCCCGGCCTTGAGCTTGGCGTGCAGCACGTGGTGGCCCCCGTCGATCAGACCTCGTTTCGGGCCTCGTTTAGCGTCGAAGCTCGGGCCGCGACTCAGCTTGTTCAAGGCTGGCTCTCGACCGGCATCATGGCCAAAGTGCGTTACAATGCCGATACGGGTAGGATGAGCGGCTTTGAAGAAGAAGGAATGGGCTATCTCTCGCTGCTGCTGGATAAAGACCATCGGATCTATGCTCGCGTATACGCAGGCATTGACCATAGCCAGGCTCGCGAAGAAGTGGGAATGCCTACTGTTGACGTCTATACTGGCTTAGGAATTTTTGGGAATTTCGGGAAATAGTTCGCGGCTCGGGTCGCGGACAACGGACTTCTGACGTCTGTAGCCCGGGCTTTCCCTCAGCGCTTGTCATCACGCTCAACCCCGGATAAGTTAAAAGGTATGTCAAAACCCCACCTGGTGGGCTCGAAATCGAGCTTCACATTGGCCCCCGAACTTCTGGTAAAAATGCACGATCTGATGGTCCGCACGCGCTCGCTCGAAGAGCGCCTCATCAAGATGTACAAGCAGAACGATGGATTTTTCTGGATCGGCGGCCCGGGCGAAGAAGCGTTTAACATTCCACTAGGACTGCTGCTCAATAAGGGCCAGGGGCCGAAGTTTGATTACTTTCATGGTCACTATCGCAGCATGGGCGTGCTGCTCACGCTGGGCGCCGAACCTATCGATGCGCTTCGCCAGATGAAAAACACGGCGACCGATCCGTTCAGCGCCGGCCGTAACTTTTGTGGCCACGCCAGCATTAAAAAGTGGAATGTGGCGCCGATCAGCTCGCCAATCGAAGTGCAGTATTCGATTGCGCCGGGTACGGCGCTGGGCAACAAGCGGGCGGGTGACGGCCTTACCGTGGTCACCGGCGGCGATGCCGGCACGGCCGAGGGCGATTTCGCGACCTGCCTGGTGTGGAGTTCACGCCCGGGCAACGAGCTGCCGATTCTTATTGTCGTGACGAACAATAAATGGGGAATCTCGACGGCTTCCGATACGCAGCACGGCGACCGGGTCATTGCCGACCGAGGCAAGGCCTTTGGCATCAAGACGATGGTCATCAACGGCAACGACCCGCAAGAGTCCTATCTCAAAATTAAAGAAGCGATGGACTACATTCGCAAAGAGAAAAAACCGATTCTCATGGAGGCTCGGGTTTCGAGACTCTACGGCCATTCGTCGGCAAGCGGCGCAAACTTCGTCACCAACGAGGAAGACCCGCTCAAGACCTTCGAAGAAAGGCTCGAGGCCGCTGGCATTCTTTCCAAAGAGCAGATGAAAAAAATCTGGGAGCAGTACAACGAGCAGATGCTGGCCGATGCGCAAAAGGTGCGTAATGAGCCGCAGCCGGCGCCGGAGTCGATCTGGGATCACGTGTACTGCGGCCAAAAGGGCAAACCCGGGAGGTACGTCTAATGGCAACGATGATTCAGGCCATTCGCATGGCGCTGGCCTATGGTGAGCAGCATCTGGGCGTGACCGACGTGTATGGGGAAGACGTGGGGCCACCGCTGGGTGGCGTGTTCACGGGCTCGATGGGGCTCAAAACCGCCTGGAACTCGCCGCTCGATGAGCGCGGTATTATCGGCTTTGCAATCGGCCTGGCCATGGGTGGACAAAAGCCCGTCGCCGAAATTCAGTTTGTCGACTACATCTACAACACGATCGATCTTTTGAAGATCGCGGGCAACACCACGTGGGCTACGGCCGGCGACTGGTGCGTGCCGATGGTGGTGATGACCCCGGTTGGCTCGGGCATTCGCGGTTCGATCTACCACTCGCATTCGTTTGACGCGATGATGACTCACATTCCGGGCTGGAAGATCGTCATGCCCTCGACGCCGCTCGATGCATATGGCCTGATGCTGGCCGCGATCAAAGATCCGAATCCCGTGATGTTCATGAAGCCCAAGGCGCTGCTGCGCGTGCGTCCGCCAGCTGAAGACATGCTGATTCCCGGCGAGCCCGCCGATGAAAAAGTTCTCAAAGACATGATTGATGCGCCGTTGGGCGATCGAAGCGCGTGGAAGCCACGCTGGCCCAAGCTGGAAGACTATACCGTCGAAATCGGCAAGGGCCGTATTCGCCGCGAAGGCTCGCAGCTGACCATCGTCAGCTATGGCCGTACTTTACCGCTGTGTCTGCAAGCCGCCAATGAGCTGGCGGGCGAAGGCATTGACGCCGAGGTGATCGACCTGCGCTCGCTTTGGCCTTACGACTGGGACATGATTTCGGCCAGTGTGCGCAAGACGCACAAAGTTCTCTTCGTCAACGAAGACACCGAGGTCACGAACTTTGGCGAGCATCTGCTTCGTCGCGCGATCGAGGAATTCTTTTACGAACTTGAAGCGGCTCCGAAGCTGCTGGCGGGCGCGCACCTGCCGGGCATCGGCCTGGCCGATGCGCTCGAGATGGCTTCCGTGCCACAGCTGGCCAGCATCACTGCTGCGATTCGTGAGCTTGCGGCCGAAGTTCCTTAGTTCGCTTTTACGCTGCCGCCGGCCGCTTTGGTGTGCTTTTTCACCGGGCTACTGCCGGGTACAGATTTTTCGTCGCGGACTTCGTGTTCAACCTTCGAGTTGCTCACTTTTATACCCGCCGTAAATCTTTGTCCGTAGACGCTGCCCAGTACCTTTTCCAGTGTTTGACGATGCTTCTCGATCGACGGAACATAGATACAATCCGATGAGGTGCTGAAAAGATTTTTTTCCAATACGGTCAGGTTCTCTTTGGCCTCGGCGCCGCGAACTCGGGTTTCAGTACTTGGTCCTGGGGGAACCGGGATACTATCGATCGCGATATGGTCGCTCGGGGCTGCGCCATTAAGTAGGAAAAACAAACCAAAGATACCTAGCGTCTGTCCGGTTTCACCGGCCGACACCTTGCCGATGGCAATGTCTTCGAGGATGCGTTTCTTGTCGAGCTCCTCGACGGAGTAAAAAGTATTCGGACCCACCGGCGCCGGGGCTTCGATTTGACCTGTGAGTAGTACAAAGGCCAGGGAATTGTCCTTGCCTTGAACCATATGAATTCGAACCGGCGAGTCTTTCTGACAAACATCGGCGAAGGCCGCGGTCGGAAGCGCAACGGCTAGAAGCAAAGCCCAGTTCAGCATACGAAAATTTTTCATTTGGTCTCTCTCTCAGGTCTAGATAAATGCAAGCCAGGGGCCTAAAGCTGCTTGAAATCAAGCAGCTTCAGCTAAGTGGATCTGATGGAGAAAAGAGCATTCGTCATCTTGGGAGTTAACTTTGGCGTTGGAAATGACGCCAGTCATTACTAGCTTTGGCGTGACACTGTTCAGAACTTGAGCAGCCCGGAGCCGAAAATCAGCTGTATTGAGCCAGCGTACGCGCGGTTTCCAAACAAGCTGCCGCGGCCTCGCGGCCCTTGTTGTGGGCGTCCTGGCGCGAGCGGCTCTGGGCCTGCTCGTCGGTGTAGGTGGTCAGGATGCCGAACGAGATTGGCGTTTCGGTGGCCAGGCTGGCCTGCATGATGCCCAGGGAGGCTCCCAGGCTGATGAATTCGAAATGCGCGGTGTCGCCCTTGATGACGGCACCCAGGCAGATCACGCCATCGTAACATTTTCCATTGGCGTCATGCCTGCGCGCAAGTCGCTGGGCGATGAGCGGCGTTTCGAATGCGCCTGGTGCGCGGACAACTTCGACGTCACCCCCAGTGATGTGCTGCTCGCGCAGGTACTCGAGCGCGCCAAACAGCAAGCCCTCGGTTACGTCCGGGTTGAAACGACTGACGACGACCGCGAATTTCACAGTGGCAACCTGTCCAGCAAGTGGCCCATCTTGTCTCGCTTGGTCAGCAGATAGGGCAGGCTGCTTTCGGTGGCGCCGATTTCGATGGAGACGCGCTCGGTGATTTCCAGACCGTAGCCATCCAGGCCGACAACTTTCTTGGGATTGTTTGTCAGCAAACGCAGCTTGGTGAGGCCCAGCTGCTTGAGAATCTGCGCGCCTAGCCCGTAGTGGCGCAGGTCGGCCTTGAAGCCCAGATGCTCGTTGGCCTGCACGGTGTCCATGCCACCGTCTTGCAGGGCATAAGCACGAATTTTGTTGAGCAGGCCAATGCCGCGCCCTTCCTGCGAGCGCATATAGATCAGCACGCCGCGGCCTTCGCGATCGATCTGTCGAAGCGCGCTTTTGAGCTGCTGGCCGCAGTCGCAGCGGGCCGAGCCCAACGCATCGCCCGTTACGCATTCCGAATGCACACGCACCAGCGGTGCCACGCCTGGCGCGGTCAGGTCACCCTTAACCATGGCCAGATGCTCGGTACCGTCGAGGATGCTTTTGAATCCGACAATCTTGAATTCGCCCGCATCATTGGTCGGCAGCTTGGCTTCGCCAACCGTTTCGACCAGCGATTCGCTCTGCATGCGGTAGGCGATGAGGTCGCGGACGCTGAAAATTTTCAGGCCATGCTTGGCCGCGAACTCCCGCAGCTGGGGCAGGCGGGCCATGGTGCCATCGTCGTTCATGATTTCGCAGATCACGCCGGCAGGAGTAAGTGCGGCCAGGCGTGCGAGATCGACGGACCCCTCTGTCTGGCCGGCACGTACGAGCACGCCGCCTTTTTGGGCGCGCAGTGGAAAAATATGGCCAGGCGTAATGACATCTTCGGGCTTGGCATTGGGTGCAACCGCCACGCGAATCGTCTGGGCCCGGTCGGCCGCTGAAATGCCGGTGCTGACGCCCGTGCGTGCTTCAATCGAAACCGTGAACGCCGTTCCGAAGGGTGACTGATTGCGGTTCGTCATCATCGGAAGTTCCAGGCGGTCGATAAGCTCTGACGCCATGGAAAGGCAAATCAGCCCGCGCGCTTCTTTGGCCATGAAGTTGATGGCCGCCGACGTGATTTTTTCGGCAGCGATTACGAGATCGCCTTCGTTTTCACGATCCTCGTCGTCAATCAGGATGATCATCTCGCCGTTACGGATGGCCTCAATGGCTTCGGGTATTGCATTCATTTGAACTGCGCCAGCCTTTCAAGGTGCTTGGCTATCATATCCAGCTCGACATTGAAATAATCGCCCACCTTGCGGTACTTAAGCTGGGTGTGGTGCCAGGTGTGGGGGATGATCATCACGGAGAAGGTTGAATTCTTGATGGAATTGATGGTCAGGCTGATTCCATCCAGTGTAATCGAGCCCTTTTCTATGACGTATCTGAGGTACTGCTCTGGCAACTCGCACTGAAGCTCGTGGCTATCGCCCACAAGCATGCAGGCCGCCAAGCGCGCCTGGCCGTCGACATGCCCTTGTACGAGGTGCCCCGATACCCGGTCTTGCAGGCGCATGGCACGTTCCAGGTTTACCAACGACCCTGACGTCAAGCCACCCAAGTTGGTGCGGGCACAGGTCTCGTGGCTGGCATAAAAGCTGAGCTTGCCGCCGCTGGTCTCGGTGGCGGTCAGGCAGGCGCCATTGACCGCGACGCTTTCGCCCAGCTCAATGTCTGTATACGGGGTTTCAATCTCGAGCAGTCGTTCGTTACGGGATGATGTGTCACGATTCGCGTCCCGACTGACGAGGACTTTTCCGACGGCGCTTATGATTCCTGTGAACATGCATACTCCCTAAAGACGTCGTCTCGCTTGCCGCGTTGAATGAAGGTTAAACTCTCGTCCCAGATCTTTTTGTCTCTTACCGCAGCAGAAAGCGCGGGGCCAGCTTCGATCAGAGCGCGAAGAGCGCCGCGTGCGCCCAGCTCTTCCAAGGCTGCTTCAAGTGAGGTGTATTCCAGCACGTCAAAGCCCAGCTCAAACTGACGCTGGCGCCACGCCTCTGGTGCACGCCTGCCCGAGCGGCTCAGTACCACCAGCCAGCGGCGTTTGTCGCAATGGTCTTCAAGGTGCCTGACGTTGAAATAGGGCGCGTCAGCCAGCACGGTTCCGATGCCGGTCAGAATGGCATCCGAGCGCCTGCGTTCGAGGTGAGCGAGCTCAAGACTGGTAGCGACAGTAAAGGTCTTTTGGCCGACTTCGGGAATCATGCTCACGGTATTTTCGGCAGTCAGGCGAAACGCCTGCTTGTGTACCACCCAAGGCAGGCCAGTCCGGCTTCGCTTTTTGAACCCATCGAGCAGCCGGGCACTTGGGCCATGGTTGGCAAACAGTTCGACGGTAAGGCCGGCTGCACGCAGCGCCTCGGCGCCGCCACCTTTTACCTGCTTGTTCGGATCGGCCGCGCCGTAAACCACGCGCGCAATTCCGGCTGCGACAATGGCATGCGTGCATGGCGGCGTTTTGCCAAAATGGTTGCAAGGCTCAAGCGTAACGTAAAGAGTGGCGCCGCGCACGGCAGCCGTGCCGTGTTCGCGAACGGCGGTCTTAAGCGCAGCGACTTCGGCATGGTCGTGACCTGCACGCACGTGAGCGCTAACGGCAAGTACGCGCCCGGCATTGAGGCCGGCACCGACAACTGTCGCTCCGACTGGCGGGTTGGGGCAGGTTGCGCCCACATGTTTTTCGGCCTCAGCCGTGGCCAGAGCCAGATAGAGGGAATCCATAAATGGACCCCACCGTATCAGAAAAGATAGAAGATGTTCAGCATGATGCCGAGATAGGTGCCGCCCATGAGGGTGCCATTCGGATTTGAATTCGTCGCAGTCGCCGGATCGGTCTTGTTAAAGATGTTGTGAAAGCCCAGCGACGTGCCGAACTGAAAATGAGGGTCAAGCTCGAGCAAAAAACCGGTTCCCAGGTCCATGCCAAACGTCCAGACCGAGCCGGGCGACTGGTTGACCGTTTCATTGATCCGAAAAAGCCCGAAGCCGCCAAAACCGTACAGCACGAGTTTGTCGAAGTAGGCCAGATTCACCCGCAGGTCGGGAGAAAGTCCCTTGATGGCCAGGGTATTGGACTCGTTCGCGTTGGAATGGTTGCTGAAGGTCAGGTTTGCCAGCAGGCCGAACATGTCGCTGGCTTCGTAGCTGTAGCTCAGGCCCCAGCCCAGGGAGTCAGAGAAGCTCTTGGAAT
>JBBRLF010000069.1:0-17397 GCA_038231515.1 candidate division WWE3 bacterium | reverse complement strand
TGGTCGAGGCGCTGGGCCTGCTCAAACGCGAGGGCAAATCGCCCCTTGTCGTGTGCACGGGGAATACCAAAGATCTGCGGCAGCCCGAATATTTCAACGTCTTGATGGCGCGGACCAAAGAACTGCAAGTAGCCGATAATTTCAAAGTGCTGGGGGTCATCCCTTACGCCGAGCTCGTGGCCCTGATCGCAAACGCATTGACGCTGATTAATCCCTCGCTGTTCGAAGGCTGGAGCACCACCGTCGAAGAAGCCAAATCCCTGGGCAAGCGCATCCTGCTTTCCGATATTCCTGTGCATCGTGAGCAGGCGCCGGCCGGCGGGGAGTTCTTTGAACCCGAAAACTCACGTTCGGTTGCCGAGCTGATTTCGAGACATTGGGAACAGCGAAGTGTTTTCAACGATTTGGAACTGCGGTCCGAGGCGGCACAACACCTGGCTACGCGCCGCGCTAATTTCGCGATGCGCTTCTCTGAAATAATCGCGCGTTTAGGGCGGAATTGACCCCGTTTTGGCGCAAAGCGGCTTCGGCACCCGGCAGCAGGACTAAATTGCAAACGCGCCGGGTAAATGCTAGTTCTTTCGCTCAAATATGAGAGCCGCAAAGATTCTCGACATCGAAGGACTAAGGCGTCTGCGTGACGAAAAGCCATCTGCAGTCATCGTCCATTGCCATGGGGTATTCGACGTCCTGCATGCCGGCCATCTTGCCTATTTCGACTCAGCCCGGAAACACGGAAACTTGCTGGTCATTACCATTACGTCCGATGAGTTCGTAAACAAGGGACCCGGCCGACCCTATTTCAATTCAACGGTTCGCGCCAACATGATTGCCGCGCTTGAAGTTGTCGACTACGTCGCGGTCAATCGGGCGCCTACCGCAGTACCTGTGCTGGAAGCGCTTCGCCCGAATTTTTATGTCAAAGGCCCGGATTACAAGAATAAGGCCGCCGACGCGACCGGCGGAATTTATGCCGAAGAGGCGGCCGTGGAAAAAGGCGGCGGGAGCCTGGTTTTTACCGAGGACGAAACCCACAGCTCTTCCACGCTGATCAATAAATTCTTTGATCAGTGGAACGAGGATCAGCTGAAGGCGATCGAGGCCGTCAATCGTGCGGGGGGCTACGCCGAAGTCGAAAAGGCGCTGGCGGCCATTGCAAAGCAGGATGTGTGCATCATCGGCGAACCCATCGTCGACACCTATCGCTTCTGTTCCCCAACCTCGATCTCGAGCAAAAGCCCGTCGATTTCAGCGGGCTTCCTGTACGAAGAAAATTATCTCGGTGGCTCGCTGGCAATTGCCAATCACCTGGCCGACCTCGCGAAAAGCGTGACGCTGCTCATAACCCATGGGGGCGAACCGTATTTCCGGGAGCTACTGAAGGAAAAGCTCGATCCTCGCATCAAGCTTGTGGACCAGGCACTTGCGAATATCCCCACGCCACGCAAAACGCGCTACATTGCCATCGAAAAGTCGCAACGTATCTTCGAAATCACCGACTTGCGATCGGACCAATGGATACGCCATTCTCCTAAAGAGTTCTGCCAGCTGATCCGGAAGAACAACTCCAAGGGAAACACGACGATACTCGCCGATTTCGGACATGGTCTTTTTGAGTCGTCGGTTCTCGAAGAAGTGGACATGCTCGAGGGCTTCGTTGGTGTCAACGTACAGACGAACTCTTCCAACCTGGGCTTCAATCCGTACACGAAACACAAAAGATTCTCGTATCTGAGCATCGACAAGAAGGAAGCGCAGATTGCGTACCATGATCGCCTGTCGTCGCCGATGGAGCTGGCACAAAGGCTGCGACAGGATTTGACCCGTCTGGGTACCGCCTTCAGTATGACGCTGGGCCCGAACGGCTCTTACTATTTTCCGAATCATGGCCGGGACGAGCTTCAAGTTACCGCTTTTGCGGACAACGTCATCGATGCCACGGGCGCCGGCGACGCGTTCTTCGCGCTCACCACACTTCTTGTCAGGTCGGGCTGCCCGGACATTCTGGTGCCGTTTCTCGGAAATATCTTTGCCGGTCTGAAAACGAAAATCATCGGAAACAAATCGTCGGTTTCGCGGGCACAGCTTGTAAAGGCTGTTACGTCCATTTTGAAATAGAGGTGATGCATGGCCAGGAAAGTCGTTGTTACAGGTGGCGCGGGATTCATTGGCAGTCACGTCGTGGACCGTCTTTTGAAAGACGGCAAGGACGTGGTGGTCATCGACAATTTTTCGACGGGTCGTCCCGAGAATCTGGCCCATCACCGGGAAAATGCGCAGCTGCGCGTGATTCAGGCCGATATCAACGATCGCGAAAAGATTGGGCAATATTTTCAGGGAGCCGACTGGGTCATCCACGTGGCGGCCCTGGCCGACGTGGTGCCCTCGATTGAAAGGCCGCTCGATTACCACCATTCGAATGTGAACGGCACCATCACGGTACTGGAGTGCGCGCGTGCCGCGAACGTAAAGCGGTTCATCTATGCGGCCTCTTCGTCCTGCTATGGAATTCCGGATGTCTACCCGACTCCCGAAACGGCGCCGATTCGGCCGCAGTATCCCTATGCCGTCACCAAGTACCTGGGCGAAGAGTATGTGCTGGCCTGGGGCAAGATTTACAAAATGCCCGTCGTGTCGCTGCGGTTTTTCAATGTTTACGGGCCGCGCAGCAGGACCTCGGGCACCTACGGGGCGGTTTTTGGCGTCTTTTTAGCGCAGAAGATTCAGAAAAAGCCCCTTACCGTGGTCGGCGACGGGACCCAGAGCCGGGATTTCACGTACGTCACCGACATCGTGAATGCGATCGTCACGGCCGCGGAGTCCGACGTCAGCAACGAAATCATGAACGTGGGCAGCGGCAACCATTATTCGGTGAATAAACTCGTAGAGCTGCTGGGAGAGCCTGTGACGCACGTTCCCAGGCGCCCCGGCGAGCCCGACATTACCTTTGCCGATACCACGAAGATTAAGGCAAGATTGGGCTGGAAGCCCCAGGTGACTTTTGAAGAAGGTGTGGCTCAGATGTTGAAAAACATCGAGTACTGGCGAAATGCTCCGGTATGGACGCCGGAGTCCATCAGTGAAGCGACAAAAACTTGGTTTCAATATCTAAGCTGAGAGTTGGAAATGAACACGATTAAAACAGTTTTGGTTACAGGCGGCGCAGGTTACGTGGGAGCCGTCACGGTCCCCAAGCTTCTCAAAGCGGGCTATAAAGTTAAGGTGCTCGACCTTTACCTTTATGGCGACGATGTTTTCGAGGGCGTGGCCGAAAGCGCGAATCTCAAACAGATCAAGGGTGACCTGCGGGACACGAAGCTCCTTGATCGCGAGCTGGCGGGTGTCGACGCGGTCATTCACCTGGCCTGTATCTCGAACGACCCCAGTTACGAGCTGAATCCTTCACTCGGCAAGTCGATCAACTACGATGCTTTTCTGCCGCTGGTCGAGCTGTCGAAAAAACACAAAGTTCAGCGCTTTATCTATGCCTCGAGCTCCAGCGTCTACGGCATCAAGGCGGACGCCGAAGTTACCGAATACCTGCCGCTCGAACCCTTGACCGATTATTCCAAATTCAAAGCCTTGTGCGAAGACGTGCTGCTCAAGGAAGCAACCGAAGACTTTACCTGCCTGATCGTGCGCCCTTCCACGGTATGCGGCTATTCGCCCAGACTTCGTCTGGACCTGACTGTAAACATCCTGACTAATCATGCGGTAAACCGCGGCGAAATTCTCGTATATGGCGGCAATCAGAAACGCCCCAATATTCATATCGAAGACATGGCCGAGCTGTATCTGCAGTCGTTGCAGTGGCCGCATGAGAAAATTCACAGGAAGATTTACAACGTGGGTTTCGAAAACCACACCGTAAGCCAGATTGCCGAAATGGTACGCGACGAGATTGGCGGCCACGTTAAGATCAAGCATGTGCCGACCGACGACAATCGTTCATATCATGTTTCGTCGCAGCTGATTGCGCGCGAACTGGGCTTTCGCGCCGAGCACTCGATTATCGAAGCGGTACGTGATCTTAAAAACGCTTTCAAAAACGGCAAGATTCCGGACTCGCTCGAGGCTCCGCGCTATTTCAATATCAAAACGATGCAGCTCAAGAACCTCACATGAACGAAAGCACCAATCCGAATATCAAGCTGGGCCAGAGGTCGCTCGATCTCAGGAAGGCCATCGTCCAAACCATCGCGAGTTCGAGCAAACGCGGACACGTCGGAGCGGCTTTCTCACTGGTTGAAATACTGAGCGTGCTGTACGACGACATCCTTCGCTATGACCCGAAAAATCCGCGCTGGGGCAAGCGTGATCGTTTCATCCTGAGTAAAGGCCATGGTTGCCTGGCACTTTACGTTCTGCTTGCCGAAAAAGGCTTTTTCCCAGCCACCGAGCTGGCGAAGTTCTGCAAGAGCGACGGCATTCTCGGAGGCCATCCCGAATACAAGAAGGTGCCGGGCATCGAAGCTTCGACCGGCAGTCTGGGCCACGGACTTTCGATTGGCGTGGGTTTCGCGCTGAATGCCCGCTTTGAAAAATCCGACCATCGTGTGTTCGTGGTCATGGGCGACGGTGAATCAAACGAAGGTACGGTCTGGGAAGCCGCTCTCAGCGCGGGCAAACACAAGCTCAGTAACCTTACCGTCATGGTTGATTACAATAAATTTCAGTCCTACAGCTCCACCCGCGAAGTACAGGATATGGAACCGTTCGCCGACAAGTGGCGAAGCTTCGGTTTTGCCACGCATGAAGTCGATGGCCACGACGTAACGGCTCTGCGCAAACTTTTCAAGAGCCTGCCCTTCGATTCTACCAAACCGAACGCCATCATCTGCCACACGACCAAAGGCAAGGGCATCTCGTTTACGGAGAACAATCTGGCCTGGCATCATAAAAATAAAGTGAGCGACGATGAAGTCCGTGCGTTGATGGCTGAGCTGTCGGGAGCCAGCACATGAGAAAAACCAGCCTTGATATGGTTTACGAGCTTGCCAAGCAGGATCCCCGCGTCTTTTTCATTGGTTCGGACCTGGGTGTCGGTACTTTGGAAAATTTTAAGCAGGAAATGCCAGACCGCTTTTTCATGGAAGGCGTCAGTGAAGCCCATATCGTCAGCATGGCTGCGGGTCTGGCCCTTGAAGGCAAGATCCCGTACATCAATACCATCGCCACATTTCTGACTCGGCGGTGCTTTGAGCAGGTTGTGCTCGACCTGGGCCTGCACAATACGAATGTGCGCCTGATCAGCAGCGGCGGCGGGCTGGTTTATGCCCCGCTCGGGCCCACCCATCTGGCTATCGACGATATCGGCATCTTGCGAACCATTCCCAATATGACGATCGTGGCGCCGGCTGATGCCGAAGAGATGCGCCGGTTGATGCCTCTGACGCTTGAGCACCAGGGCCCCATTTACATTCGCCTGGGTAAAGGCGGCGACCCGATTGTAACGACCTCGATCATGAACGAGCGGCATTTGAAGTTTGAGATCGGCAAAGCCTTGCTGATGCGTGAAGGCGGGGACGCGCTGATCGTATCAACCGGGATTTGTCTGGGGGCTGCCTTAGAGGCGGCGGGACATCTGGCCGAGCAGGGGATTCAAAGCGCGGTTTTGCACATGCATACCGTAAAGCCATTTGATCAAACTCAATTTCTGGCGCTAGCCACCAAGGTGCGGGCGATCGTCACCATCGAAGAGCATACCATCTTGGGTGGTTTGGGCAGCGCTGCAGCTGAAATTCTGGCCGAAACCAGCTTCAGCTCCCCAAAACGTTTCAAGCGTATCGGGTTGCCTGACGTGTTTCCTGACCGGTACGGCACCCAGGCAAGTCTGATGGAACGGTATTCGCTTACTTCCGGAAGAATTGTGTCGGTCGTCAAGGAACTGCTCTGATGGCCTATGTCGATTTTCTGGGCAAGCTGCATACGAGCACCAAGCGCGACTACGTGCAACGGGTGGTCGAGCATGACAAAGCCGAAAGCGCCGAGGTCGCGATCCAATACGGAAAAGATTACTGGGATGGCAATCGCAGGTATGGCTATGGCGGTTACAAATACGACGGCAGATGGCGACCCGTTGCCGCGGCCATTGCTGAACATTATGGTATAAAGCCGGGCGACCGCATTCTGGACGTGGGCTGTGGCAAAGGCTTCCTGCTCCATGAGTTCACCCAGATTGTGCCAGGCGTGGAAATCACCGGTCTGGATATTTCCGAATACGCGATTGAAAATGCCAAGCCCGAGGTTCGCCCGTTTTTACGCGTGGGCAATGCGACGAGTTTGCCATACCCCGATAAGAGTTTTGACTTCGTAATCTCAATCACCACCTTTCATAATCTTTATAACTACGAGCTGTACGAGGCGGTGAAAGAGGTCGAGCGGGTTGGAAAAGGCAAGGCAAACATCGTGGTTGAGTCGTATAGAAATGAGCGGGAAAAAGCCAATCTGCTTTACTGGCAGCTGACCTGCCGCTCGTTCTACACGCCAAGGGAATGGGAATGGTTTTTCAAACTCAGCGGCTACACCGGCGACTACGGATGCATTTATTTCGAGTGAGAGGCCTTTAAAATGAAAAATGAATTTCTGACGTCCACCGAGCAGGAAGTAGCCGAGAGTTTTCTGAAAAATGGCTATTATCTTTTTCCGGTCGCCGACAAGGCCTCGCTGCAGTGGATTCGCAACTGCCTTCATGAAAAAGGCAAAGCACTGCTGGGCCGTGACGATATCGCCGAAGCCGATTTTTTCGACAACATCCAGCTCTATGTCCCCGTTGATAAGCTTAACGACTTCCGCGTAAAACTCATTGGGCATCTGGCGCAGCAAGTGGACTTGCGCGCGAAAATGTATCACCTGGGCAAAACCTACATCGACTGGATCGTGGGAAACGAGCTGGTCATGCAGCGGGCATGCAATCTGAGCATTCAGCTGCCGAAAGACGATAGCTCGCTGTTACCGGTTCATTCGGACGTCTGGTCGGGGAATTCGCCCTACGAGGTCGTACTGTGGCTGCCGCTCGTGAGCTGCACCCGAACGAAATCCATGTTCGTCCTGCCGCGAGCCGAGTCCGACAACGTCTATCGCGACTTTGCGGCTTACTCCAAGTTGAGCGCCGAGGATTTTTTTCACGCCATCAAGCCCAAGCTGATCTGGGTTGACGTACCGTTCGGTCATGGCCTGATTTTCTCGCACGCACTGCCGCACGGGAATCGGGTTAACGAAGAAGCAAACACGCGCTGGACCATCAATGTTCGGTTCAAGGGCCTGCTTTCGCCTTACGGCACCAAAGAGCTGGGCGAATCCTTTTTGCCGATTTCCGTGCGCCCGATCACCCGCATGGGCTACGCTTACAAAAAGCCCGAGGTGGCTTATGAGCGCACGTAAGGGCTGGCGCGGCTATATCTCGAGCCGCGAAATCAACGGCCAGATCATTCCCCAGCGGGTTCAGAATCTGGTGATTCGCAATTACGCCACGACCCGCGAGATGGTTTTTCTGCTCAGCGCCACCGAATACTCCATGGACCATTGTTTCATGATGCTGGAGTCGATCCTGGGCGAGCTCGGGGGGCTCAACGGAATGATTTTCTACTCCACGCATCAGCTGCCGCAGGCCCCGTCGCACCGGCGCCGCTTGTATGATCGGCTATTTAAAACGGGAGCCGCCTTGCACTTTGCGCTGGAGGAACTCACCGTTGCCACCGAGGCCGATGCCAGGGAAATTGAGGATCTGATGATGGCCAGATCGTTATCGGCGCTGTCTCAGGATGTATGCCTCTGAAAATCGGCGTCGATTTCGACAATACGATCATCAGCTACCACCGGCTTTTTCATGAGCTGGCGGCCGAAAATGGCTGGGTGCCCGCGGCACCCGCGGCTTCAGCAACGCTTTCCAAAGAAGAGGTCAAAGGTCTTTTGGTGGCACAGGATGGGAACGACCTGCGCTGGCAGAGCTTGCAGGCCAAGGCTTACGGTGCCGAGATCCTGCGCGCGCCGCCTTTCGAGGGCTTTCGGGAATTTCTGAAAAATGCGGCCGAGCAAGGACACGAGATTTCGATTGTAAGCCAGAAGAGCGTGGCTTCGCACTATGACCCCAGCGTGCTGCTGCGCGAATGGGCGTTAAAGTGGCTTGCCGACCAGAAAATCGTGGGTATTGCGCCAGACCGAATTTATTTTGAAGCGACTCGCGAGGACAAGATTGCGCGTATCAAAGCTCTCGAGCTCGATCTTTTTGTCGATGACCTGCCCGAAGTTCTCGAGCACCCGGGTTTTCCGGCTACGACTACGGCAGTTTGGTTTACTCAGGCTCCCCTGCAGGGCGCGCCCGCCCGCTTTCCTGTCTGCGTCAACTGGCACGAGGTTTTGAGATTCGTTGAGGTCGCAACCTTGATTTCGCCAGCGGCAGCCAGCACCTTTTATCTTACGACTGGCTCACTGCCCACCGAAACCCGGCAAATCAAAGGCGGTAACAATCAGATTCATTGCACGACCGCGAAGGACTGGCGCAGCCTGATCGTCAAAAGATATTTTCGCGCTTCCGATGTCGAGCGCGATCGTTGTCGCGCGGAGTTCAAGGCCTTGCAGCTGCTGTGGCAAAATGGGATTCGAAATGTACCTGAGCCCTTGTACTGCGATCCGGGGAGTCGATTTGCACTGCACGCCTTTATCGATGGACGGCTGCTGACTCCCGGAAAAATCACGACTGAGCATGTGGAGGCGTTGGCCGACTTCTTGATTCGGCTCCAGAATTTTGCCCGGAAGCAAACGGGTGACGCGGGTATCGCTGCCGGCGCGGATTCGCGCTCCTGTCTGAAAGACTACCTGGATATCATTCAGTCCAGGCGAGCCCGGATTCTTGCGGGCTGCGCCTCGGCACCACTGGGTTCGGCCGTTCTGGGATTTTTGAAAAACCGCTTCGATCCGCTATTGGCACAGGTGCTGGAAAATTTTCATTCGCGGCTCGCGAAGTCGGGGCTCGGGCTTGAAGACCCGCTGCCCGTTTCCGAGCGCACCCTGAGTCCCTCGGACTTTGGTTTTCATAATGCTTTGCTGGACCGCGACGGTCGCTTCACCTTCATTGATTTTGAATACTTCGGCTGGGACGATCCGGCCAAGATGCTCGCCGATAGCTTTCATACGGTGGCGCTGCCCATCGAATGGAAGCTGAAGTGGTCTTTGCTCAGGCGTTATTGCTCAAGTCTCCCGGATCCCGGCAAATTCCTGCGACGCTGGGAGCTGATCGTGGATCTGATCGGTCTGGAGTGGCAGCTCATTGTATTGAATATCGCGGAATCC
Source organism: candidate division WWE3 bacterium (assembly GCA_038231515.1). GTDB lineage: Bacteria > Bdellovibrionota > UBA1018 > UBA1018 > UBA923 > JACQAX01. Next base: position 8,106 of record JBBRLF010000069.1, on the reverse strand, counting down.
GACGTCATGGCCCGAAAGCGATTTGCGAATCCCGCACTCGACCCCAACGAGCTGATGCAGGCCCGCCTGGATCAGGTGAGACGGATGGCTGATTTTGTCGAAGGGCTCAGGGGTAAGGGAAAATTCCTGACCATTCCCGAGGAAATAGTTCTTTAAAAGTACCCGAAAAACCGGTAACTTTCGACGCATGAAGAGCGTTATTGTGCGCCGCGAAACTTGTCGGCTTTGCGGCGGTAAAAAGCATGACCTGATCCTCAGTCTTGCTCCAACTCCCATTGCTGACGCTTATGTTCAGACGAGCCAGGCTTCCAGAAAACAGGATGTGTATCCGCTCGATTTGTTTCTTTGCGCCGGCTGTGGTCACGCGCAGCTTTTGGACGTGATTGACGCTGATGTCCTTTATCGCGATTACATTTACGTCACTACGAGCTCGCTGGGGTTGGGCGAGCACTTCAAAGGTTACGCGAATCATGTGGTCGAAAAGCTCGAGCTGTCCCAGGGGGCACGTGCGGTCGATATCGGCAGCAACGACGGAACTCTGCTGCGGAATTTTAAACGACTGGGAATGAACGTGCTCGGTGTCGAGCCCGCTCGTGAGATCGCCGCGCAGGCCACCGAGTCGGGAGTGAAGACCGTGCCGGAGTTTTTCACGGCGCCGCTCGCCGGGCAGCTGCGTAAGGATTATGGCGCGGCCTCGGTGATCACGATGAACAATCTTTTTGCGAACATCGATGATTTGCAGGGTACCGCCGAAGGTATTCGCAGCCTGCTTGCCCCCGACGGGGTTTTTGTTTTCGAAACGTTTTACTTCGTGGACTACATTGAAAACATGGTCTTCGACTTCATGTACCACGAGCATCTTTGCTACAACACGATCAAGCCACTGAGCGCGTATTTCAAGGCGCACGGCATGGAGATTTTTGACGTCGAGCGGGTCCCGACCAAGGGTGGCTCGATTCGGTGTTATGTGCAGCTCGCCGGCGGCCCGCGCAGCAAAGCGCCAGTCGTGGCTCAGCACATCGCGTACGAGGAGAAACTCGGTATTCATCATGCCGACAGTCCACTCTTTCAGGACTTTAGCGGCCGTATCGAGGCGCAAAAGCAACACCTGCGCGGCAAGATCGCGGAATTGAAAAAACAGGGCGGTAGTATTGGCGCTTATGGGGCCTCGGCTACCAGCACCACGATGCTGTATCACTTCGGCCTTACGGACGATATTGACTTCATCGTCGATGACAACGAGTCGAGACAGAACACCCTAAGCCCGGGCGCTCACATTCCGGTAGTGCCCTCGAGCGAGATTCTCCGGCGCAATCCGGCAGCTATCGTGATCCTGGCCTGGCGTTACCATGAGCCGATCATCCGCAACAATGAGAGCTATCTGAAGCAGGGCGGAAAGTTCCTTATCCCGCTTCCGGAATTTCGCGTTGTCTAAAGAGCAGTCGCGACCGGTAAACCTGGGCTTTATTGGTGGGGGCTTTGTCGGCCAGGTGGCGCATCTTGCGAATTACGTGGGCAACACGAACTGCCGACTGGTGGCTCTTTGCGAGGCCAAGCCCAAGTTGCGGGCAGCCGTACAGGCGCATTATGGCTTCGAAAAAGCCTATTCCAGTCATCAAGAATTGCTCCGGGATCCTGATATCGACGCGGTTGTTTGCATTACGCGCAGGCCCAACACCGGCCCGATCGCGCTGGACGTTCTTCAAGCGGGAAAAGATCTGCTGACCGAAAAGCCGATGGCTCATACCGTTGAGCAGGGACTCCAGCTCTGTGCAGCGGCGGCGAAAACGCAGCGAATATATGCCGTCGGCTATATGCGCAGGCACGATGCCGGAGTGCAGGCGGCCAAGAGTTTGATCGCTGGCGTGCGTGCTTCGGGCGAGCTTGGCAAACTGAACTTTGTGCGGGCGCATTGTTTCGGGGGCGATAGCTACTGTGGAGTCAAAGCGGCCGTCACGACAGACGAACCTTATCCACCGAATCTGCCCGAGTGGGCCCTGGCTCCGTCCTGGGTGCCGCAAACCCGGGTTGCCGCATACGCTTCGTTCGTGAATGTATTCTCGCACAACATCAATCTGCTGCGCTATCTGGTGGCCGAAGTGCCGCGGGTCGATCATGCGCATTTGGGAAATGGTTCCGGGGGCGTTGTCGTTTTTGACTATGGCGCGTTTCGGGCAACCTTGGAGGCCGGCACTACGGCGCTGACCGGGTGGGACGACGTTATTGAGCTGTATTTTGACTCCGGTCGAATTCGTATCGAGCTTCAGCCCGCCTTTTTACTGAACGCTACGGCAAAGGTCGAAATTCAACGAGCTACCGCAAAGGGGCTGGCCGCCTTGTTGTCGTGGCCAGAGAGCTGGGCCTTTAAAAGACAGGCTGATTCCTTTGTTCAGGATGTGGCCGCGCGAACCACTCCGCTGGCTTCGGCCGCCGATGCGCTGGAAGATCTCAAGTTGCTCGAAGAGATCTGGCGCGCGGAGCTCCGCCGGTCTTAACGGCAGTCAGCCCCGAAAATTTTTAAGGCCTGCCAGAAAACGCTGCACTGCTGCCGTGTCTTTCTCTTCCGGTGACCAGGCACTGAACAGGGTTTCCTCACGTTTGAACGGGCCGTCCGTGGTTTCGTGAAACACGACCTGCGCACTTTTTGGCAACACGGTGTGGAAGACTGGCGCGGAGAGGCGATAGCAGAAAGGCTTTCCGGAGCGGTACTCGCCCAGCTCAATTTTCCGGGTTATCGCGCCTGAGTCGTCGAAAAGAAATACATCGAGTTCGCCTTCGATCACGTGGAACGACTCGGATTTGGCGAAGTGCTTGTGCGGCTTCACGTAAGCGTCTTTCTGGTGCACGATCAGCATTTCATGAAGCCCGGCCTCGGGGTTCGGATGCAGGCAAAGCCGGAAAACCTGGCGGTCCGCGGTAAGTGAGCGGGCCTTCAACTCGTCGATCTTCGCCCGATCGACGACAATCACATCGTCCTGGTTGAACACGGCATTGGTGGGGGGCATGGGCTGCATGAGCGTAGGTTCTAACGAATCCCGCGTTGAAATCCACCAAAAACGCCGAGGGTTCAGAGGTCGATTTAGATGGACTTTGAAGCGGGTATTTGGTGAGATTCGGCCCTATGATGGCGTTTTCTGTCGCAGGTAGGATGATTGGACCCGGTCACCCGCCTTTCATCATCGCCGAAATGTCCGGGAACCATAATCAGTCCCTTGGTCGTGCGCTGCAGATCGTCGAGGCCGCTGCTAAAAGCGGGGCTCACGCTCTGAAAATCCAAACCTATACCGCCGATACGATGACGCTCGACCTCGATCAGGCCGAGTTTGCCATTCGCGACCCTAAAAGCCTCTGGAATGGCTACTCGCTCCACAAACTTTATCAGGAAGCTTACACCCCTTGGGAATGGCACAAGCAGATCTTTGACCGCTGCACTGAGCTGGGAATGATCGGCTTCAGCACTCCCTTTGACGCGACAGCCGTGGATTTTCTGGAAGGCCTGGCCGTCCCGCTCTACAAGATCGCCTCTTTCGAGATCACTGATCTTCCTTTGATTCGCAAAGTCGCGGCTACCGGCAAGCCAATGATCATGTCGACAGGAATGGCCACCGCTGAAGAAATGCAGGAGGCGGTTGCCGCGGCAAGAGGGGCGGGTTGTAAAGATCTTGTGGTGCTGAAATGCACGAGCACCTATCCGGCCTCACCTGAGAACACCAACATCGTCTCGATTTCCGATATGCGCGCAAAGCTGCAATGCCAGATCGGCCTGTCCGATCATACGTTGGGAATTGGCGTTGCCGTGGCGGCCGTGGGTCTCGGTGCCACGGTGGTTGAAAAACATTTCACGCTCGCGCGCACCGACGGGGGAGTGGACTCGGCTTTTTCGCTTGAGCCCCAGGAGTTGTCGGCACTCGTCGTCGAATCCGCCAGGGCTTCGCTGGCCCTGGGATCGGTTTTTTACGGACCCACCGAAAAGGAAAAGCCCTCGCTGCAGTTTCGCCGATCGCTTTACATCGCCGATGACATGCGCGCTGGCGACATTCTGACCGAAAAAAATCTCAGGGTCATACGTCCGGGCCTGGGCCTGGCGCCGAAGTATTACGACGAGCTTTTGGGCCGTGCCGTGAAAAAAGACGTCAAACGCGGGACTCCGGTAAATTGGGAGCTGGTTTGAGCCGCCGCATTTCGAGGGACCGTCGTGGACACCAAATATCGTATTGAGTCACTTGAGAAGTCGGAACTCGATGGCAAAAGGTGGGACGACTTCGTGGAACGAAGCCCGCAGGGCAGCGTTTTCCTCGACACGGACTTTCTCGATGCACATCGCAGGAGCTATCGCAGATTTTTCATTCTGAAGGGTGACACGACCAAGGCCGGTCTGGTGCTGTTTTTCTCCGAAGATGGCTCGCGGGTCGAGCTGGCCGACTATGTTCCCTACAATGGCTTGCTATTCCAGCCCCAGGCGCCTGAGCAGCGGGCCGTAAAATACCTTTCAGAGCAGTTTCAGCTGACCGAGTTCGTGGTCGAGGAGCTGCTCAGTAAATTTGAATCCGTGACCTTGTCGTTGCCTCCGGAATTCAACGACCTGCGGCCGTTTCAGTGGCACAACTATCATTCGAGCAATGTCTCAAGAAAATACGAAATCCGCTGCCGCTATACGAGCTACCTGAATATTGCAGAGCTGTCGGCAGCGCCGGCCGAGCTGGAGACCCGGCTGTTCAAAGGCCTTGCGGAATCACGCCAGGGTGAAATTAAAAAAGCCCGAAAGGCCGCCGCTGTTGCCAAGCCAAGCCGTGATGTTCAGGCCTTCATGCGTTTCTATCTCAAGCTGATGGAAGAGCAGGGTGTGGCGTTGCCCAGTGAAATGCCGGCAGTGATCGGCTCCATTTGCGAAAAGATGCTTGCAACCGGCAAGGCACAGCTGTTCGCGGTGGACGGCCCCGGCGGACAACCGTCCTATTTCACGTTTTTCATGGTGGATAAAAAACGCGCCTACTATCTTTTTGGTGCGGGCGATTCCAGCCAGCGCGAAAGTTATGCAGGCACTGTTGCGCTTTGGGACGCATTCAAAATTCTGGCCTCGAACGGCGTGGCGGAAGTTGATTTCGTAGGGGTGAACAGCCCCCGGCGCGGTGGCTTCAAGCTGAGTTTCGGTGGCAGCTTGTTGTCTTATTTCGAAGTGGTTCGCAGCGCGAAGACCGTTACGGCGTCGGTATAGCCCGCAGCCAAAAACGCGGCCTTTGATGCTGCGTTTTCAGGCCGTATCTCGGCCCGAAGCTCGGTGATCTGCTGCTTCTTCTTGCGAATCCAGGAGCTGCCGGCTCCAAGCAGGGCGGTGCCCAGGCCGCGCCCAGAGTGACCCGGAACAAGGTAAATGGATACCGTGGCAGTGGCGTCGGCGGCAAAATCAAATCGTAGTACTCCAATGGGACTGCCGTCCACGCTGCCAATGAGCAGCGCGCGATTGGGGTTGGCCAGAGTTTTGGCAAACCAGCTGCGATGTTCCTCAAGAGAAAGCGCGTGCGACGCAAATGAGGACTGTCGGACTTCTTCAGCGTTTCGCCATTCGTAAACGGCGTCGCAGTCCTGTTCCCGAGCCTGTCGCAGGATTACCGGCGCGGGCATGAGCAGCTGCGCCACGCGGCGGGCGCCCTGTCCGTCGACCAGGCTCAGGTTTGACAAAGAAAAATGCCGGACCAGCTCGGGACATTTCGCCAGAGTCTCCAGGGCTTCGGTTATTTGCTGGGTGCTTACCGCCGCACTTTCTCCGAGGTAGAGAGTGTGGCCTGCCTGAGCCAGGCTGCGCGAGGGGGCGACCTGATTTTGCACAACCGCGATCGTCACGCAAGGCAGGCCGGTGCGGCAGCGCTCCCAGCTTGTCGTGCCGCCGGCTCCAATGGCAAGATCGGCCGTTAGCATGAGTTCGGCCATCCTATCGGTCTGGACATGGAGTTTTGCGAGGGGAAGTGCTTCGGCCAGCTTGCGTACCGATTCTAGATTCGGGTTTGAAGCACCGATTACGACGTCCACCTGCCATTTATATTGAAGCAACCGGCCAAGGGCTTCCAGCACCTTACCCGTTTCATTGCCCGCATCTGAGCCACCGAGGGAAACGAGAATTCTGCGGATGACGCCTGAGCGAGGCTGAACATTTGCGAGACTTTGAAAGTTTTCGGCTATCAGCGCGTAGCGGGGGCCGAGCAGCTGGCGGCAATGGGCGGGAACCAGTTTTTGGTAGCGCATTTCATGAGCGGGAAACAGGTTTTGATCGAGAAGGATTGCGCAATCGTGTGGCCGATCGGCAAGGTCATCGATTGCCATAATCGATTCAGTCCGTGGTGCAATGGCGCGCTCCCACCGCGCATCAAGGCCATAGTGATCGACGATAACCCAGTGTGTCGGCCCCGGTGCTGCGTTTAGCGCCGCGATTGTTTGTTCGGCGTCCAGCTCTGGCGTGAGTTTTTGCTGCCGCGGCAGCAGTTGAAGTCCGAAGCCCTGCTTGGCAATTGTCTCGTGCACAGAGCCTTCAAGATCACGGCAGACAAAGGTGATCTGTGCGCCGCCCCTGGCCAAAGCTCGCGCAAGACTTAGGCAACGCGCCACGTGCCCGGTGCCGATCTGAAGTGAGGAGTCTGCGCGAAAAATGACGTTCATCAGCTTTATTATGCACCAAAATATGGCATTGACGCTGGACTTTATAAGGAATATCTCTGTCTGACATGGGCTGTCAGCAACTGTGGTAACGGCGATAATTCCAGCGCGGGGTGGAAGCAAACGCATTCCGAAAAAAAACACTAAGCTGTTCGTGGGCCGACCTGTAATCGAGTATTCGATCGCGACGGCTCAGAAGAGCGGACTGTTTGATCGAATCATTGTTTCCACCGATTCCGAAGAGATTGCTTCAATTGCTCGTGCCGCAGGCGCAGAAGTGCCCTTCATGCGCCCGCCGGAACTCGCCGATGACCATGCGACAACAGCAGTCGTATTGGAACACGCCTTAAACTGGCTTTCAGGCGCGGGGGTAGAACCCGACTATTTTTGTTGTATTTATGCCACTGCGCCACTCATTCGGCAGCAGTATCTTAAAGACGGCTTTGAGCTGCTGACCCGGAAAAAGGTGGGTGCTGTCGTTCCCGTCACGACCTTCGATTATCCGATCTTCAGAGCGCTTAAAATCAGCCCTACGGGCCATCTGGAGATGTTCTGGCCTGAACATGAGCTGACTCGTTCAAATGATCTGCCGGCGGCCTATCACGACGCAGGGCAGTTTTATTGGCTTGATGCCAAGGCGTTTCGCAAGGTCAGGAAGCTTTATACGCAGGACGCGTTGCCCATTGTTCTGCCTCGGCATTTGGTGCAGGATATCGACACTTTTGAAGACTGGGAAATGGCTGAAACAATCTACCGGAACCTGAAAAATGATTAAGTACTGTACCCGTTGTGTGATGCCTGACACGAAGCCCGATCTGGCATTTGATGCCGAAGGGGTGTGCAACGCCTGCCGCAACTTCGAACGGCGCAAGAGCGTCGACTGGGACGTGCGCAAGGCCGAGCTAAAAAAGGTTCTCGAAAAATATCGTTCCAAAGATCATTCCAAATGGGACTGTATCGTGCCGGTCAGCGGCGGCAAAGACAGCACATACCAGGTCATTCGCATGTTGCAGCTCGGAATGAATCCGCTTTGCGTGAACTCGCGCACCTGCGACCTGTCTGAGATCGGTCGCGTCAATCTTGAAAACGTGAAAAGTCTGGGCGTTGATGTTGTCGAGTTCTCGCCCAATCCGGTTGTTCGCAGAAAACTGAACCGCATCGGTCTTTCGCAGGTTGGCGACATCTCGTGGCCCGAGCATGTGGGGATCTTCACGATTCCCGTGCGAGCCGCGGTCGAGTACAACGTGCCGCTGCTGATCTGGGGTGAAAACTCGCAAAATGAATATGGCGGCCCTGCCGCCGCGACCGAGAATAATGTTTTGAATCGCCGTTGGCTCGAGGAGTTCGGCGGGCTGCTGGGTCTTCGAGTCTCCGATGTGGTGGGTATGGATGGAATCGAGGCCAAACACATTATTCCTTACACCTATCCCAGCGATGCCGAACTTGCGCGCGTGGGCG
>JBBRLF010000068.1:0-17418 GCA_038231515.1 candidate division WWE3 bacterium | reverse complement strand
GTAAATTCGTCACTGGGAATGGACCTCGAAGGTTAAACTCGGCAGGTGGATTCCGCGTTCGTCGAGGGCTGCCCACAGCTCTTGGCGGTGAGCGCTGAACTGGTTAACGAATTGCTGGGCCAGCGTGGCGCGCACTGCCGCGCTGGTTTGCGCCGCGATGCCCGTAATCGTTCCCGCGAGTGCCTCGTTGGTGCTGCCGGCGATTCGCAATAAGATACTATGAGCCGAAATGGGCGCCGCAAAATCGCCATTTCCCGCGGCGTAGGTCAGCTCTTGAAGTATGAGTTCGCGCAGCTCGTGTTCTTGATGCGCAAGCAGGCTTGCCGTCAGCAATAGCGTGGCGCGTTCGACGCCAAAACCAAAGGAAGGAATGCGGGCCAGGCCTCTTTCAAGCTCGGCCATGCCAGCCCTCGGGTCGGATTGGAGGTCTCGAATATAGAGGCGCGCCAGCTCTGCGGCTTCGGGAATTTCTCCGGTATGGGAGTCGGCGGTGAGAAAGCGACGCAGCCGTCGTCCCGACATGTCGGTACCCAGGGCATCGGCGAGCTTTGTTTCGTAAGACGAGAGCGGCGCTTCATCCAGAGCCTTTTCAGCCGACACGCGCACCGACGGCAAACGCTCCCACGCGTTTGCCGTCAGTGCTGGTGCGGACGCTGGGGACGGGGTGGGGGCCGCAGCGTCGTCGGAAGATTTTCCAGTAAAGTAGCCGTCAAGCAGGGCGAGGGTCGCCAGAATGACTGCAATGAATATCGAATAGTGCTTGCGCATTACTCAAAGCACCTGGGTTGTGTCGAAGCACGCGACGAACTGATAGATCGCGTTCCACGTAGGGTGGTTGGCCACGTCGTTGTTCGGACTCACTGAAAATACGGCCATGGTGGGGTTCGGCAAGATCGTAGTTATGAATTTGCCGTCTGACATCACCGTGCTGGCAACTTTCGTCTGCAGTGATACGCTGAATTTTTGCGCGTTCCACGGATCAAAAATCTGCAGAAAGTCCACCGTTCGAAAATAATGCTGCCCGAAAAGCCAGGTCGGAACTTGCGGTGGACCAATGCGGGTGAAGCCATTGACCGCAAGAATGTGGCCGCCCACGGATTGGCCGGCATTGCCGCTGGCGTCAGTGACTGTGGTGAAGTCATGGAACTCAAAACGCCCGCCACCACGAATGGTGATGACCTCCGGAAATGAGTTGTGTGCAATAACCGCAGCGGCACCCTGTTTGATGAAGTTGATGAACTGGGCATTGTCAAAACCGCCCAGGTATTGGTTGCAGGACGCGCCGGCCCCGACTGACATTTGAGAAAATGTCGTCTGCGGCGGGCCCCAATGCGGGCCACCGGATAGTGTCGGTTTGAGCTGATAGAAGTCGCCGGCTTGCATTCGCGAAGCCGTGCCGCCGCCGCCAAAGGCCGAAGCATGGCCATTGTAGTCGGACTGTTTGATCGACATATTGATGAGCCGTTGCAGGTCGCTCATGGTCATGTCTGGCGCATTAGGATCCGAAACCCAAGTTTGGACGACCTCCGGGCTTGCCGGCGGATTTTCGAAACTCGTTGCGGTCCAGCCGCCCACCTTAGTAAGTGGGTCTTTATGAAGATAAGCGGCACGGTGAACCATGGCCGCCGAGGTGGGGCCGCAAAGTGCACTGGACCCCGGCGAAGTCCAGGTGCCCGCTGGCGTTGAAGTGGACTGGCCCAGGTCCCACACATTTTGGGGTACGTGAAGCGCGAGCAGCGAGGGGTGCAGCTGGTCGTAGATTGGCATATTGTAGAACGAGCACTGGTTTGGATTCGGGCACTGTAAGATTGCCTGGGCCGGTGCGGCTGCGAATGCTGAAGCCAGCACGACGGCAGGAAGTACAGCGGTGTTGAAATTTCTTTTCATGTATGTCCTTGAGAATGGTTTATAGCACTATGCGTCATATCGCCCCAAAGTTAAACTGACATTTATGGCCATATTATCCGTGCGCTATTCTGGCCAAAAATTTCAGTCAAAAGCCACTCTCAGTCTTGCTATCGTCAAGGGCATGCCGTTGTTCCATCTGCTACTCACGCTCCTGGCCTGGCCGTTGCCCGCCCAGGCAATGAATCCACTACATCTAAAAGAGTGCGAGGCCCAACTTTTGGGTGGAGTCGAAGATGACCCGTTTGCAATCGACTATCGAAACGTGCGGCTCGAGGCGGGATCAGACCTGGAAGTCGCCTTTCAGCGCCTGTTTTATACGACCTTACATCAGGCCGATGTGTGCGCGGTGAACGTGGCGGAGCTGCTGCGTTTTGCCCAAAGCCAGGGCATCGATACGAGTGAAGCGCGGGTGCTGGTCATGACGGGACCGACCGGCGAAGTTCACGCAAAGGCGGCTCGCGGATTCCGCGAGCGCCACTGGTTGTTTCATGTGGCCATCGCTTACCGCGGTCGGGTGCTCGATCTGGATTTCACCAACCGTCCCACGATTCTCGGACTCGCCGAATATCGCGAACGGATGTTCGGCGCGGATTCAGATGTGATTTTTACGTTGCGCCCTTAGTGGACGACTAGAGGTTGGTTCCAATGCACGGTCATGCCTGCAAACCTGGCGGTGGCGAATTTAGGATTGTGAAAGCACTGGCCAATGGTGATGGCTTTCCAGGTTATAGTGATCGAGGAATGTGGAGCCACGGCACTTAAACGAATGATCGCTAGGCCACTTGCGTAGGCAGTTTGTCGTTTAAGTCCATAATTCGAAGATCGAGCTGCGAAAGCAGCTGCGTCAGCTCAGCCCCGGTGCCCGGCAAGTCTTCGAGCAAGCTCTTGCGATGCGCCAGGACCCAGGGATTCGTTTCCATTCCGCAATACATCGCCTGCGTGCCGGTAAGTATTTGCTGCCACCTTGCCAAATGCTCGTCGCCATAGCGTTGCAAGAGTTCGTTAGGCCTGCCAGCACGAACTTGCGAGATGCGCGAGACCAGGTCGTAGGCCTCAAGGAATCCGGCATTTACGCTGTGAGCGCCGATGGGGCCTGTGGCATGGGCGGCATCGCCGCACAGCCAAATCGTGTTCCGTCCAAAACTTCGTGCCAAGCAGCGCTCAAATCGAACAACGGTTGAGCCGGCAATATCAATACGCCGATCTGAGAATGTGGGCGCCCCTCGCCGCACCCAACCCACTGCTAAAGATTCTGGAAGCTCGGTATAAGTCATAGTTCCGATTTCGAGCGTTTGCGGTACGCGCGCAAGTGTTTGGGTTTCCTTTATCTCGCTTGGATCGAGCTGAAATACTCCGCAAATACGGCCGCCACTCAAGGGCCACACGACATTTCTTTGTTTTCCGTCCAGAGTGATGCGTGCCTGACCGCCAAGGTCCAAGTCAGAAGCGAACTCAATAATCGCGAACAGCTCGGCCTGGGCGATTTCGTCAAACGGTATGTCCAATAGCCGTCGTACGCTTGAGTGATATCCATCAGCACCAATCACAAATTTGGCTTCAATTTCAACCTTGCCGCTGCAGACGCGCTCATAGGTGGCAACGCCGTAGCCACCGGATACGGTTTCCAGCTTATCGACCGCAGCGCGGACACCGCTTTCTCCGCAATGGAGATCCACGACGGAGCGATTCCAGGAGATCTCAACGCCCTGGTTGCGGAGCTTTTGTTCGAATATGCCTTCAAGAAAGGATTGCGGCAGTGCAATCAGAAAGGGAAATTCAGCCGTCAGCCTGGATAGATTTATCTCGGCTCGACGAATTGTTCCGTCATAGAGTTCGACAGTATCGATACGCCGGCCATTCTCCATGATCTCGTCGAGCAGCCCCAGCTCGCTGAGAATCCTGAGCGTCGCGGGATGCAGGGCGAGAGGGTAGTCGTGTTCGCCGGACCGGCACTCCCGATCCAGGAGTTGGAACGGGATGCCTCTTTCCGAAAGCAGCAAGGCCGCCCCAAGTCCTACCGGACCCGCACCCACGACTAGAACTTCTGTCGCGGTCTTGTTGTACTTCGTCGTTCCCTTTTTCAGATGTCCTCCAATGGTCATAAGGCCGGTGGCTTGCGCAGCCCTCATGTTTTATTTTGCAAGACTTGTGCACGAGGCACCGCATAGAAGCGAGCGGTGCTGGGTTTGGCTTTAGCGGTGCGTTCGAGCGGCAGGGCAAGCCGTGTCGTTCAGCTCATTACTAACCTGTACAGGTGTTGTTCTGTCAGTATTACGCACCTCTGGGGGTGATCTTGCAAAAAGATGCGGTGCACTATATGGTTGGCGGCTCAATAGGGGTTCACAATGAAAAAAGTTTTGGCAGTCCTTTCGCTAACAGGTGTTTTGCTTGCGGGTTTCTCTGCTGGTGCCGATGAAATGGCGCCTGGAGTCGATGCCTTCATGTCGCCTTTGGTCGGCGTGCATAAGCTGGTGGGTGATGCCGGTTGCGAACGCATTCAGATTGAACCCTTTCGCGAATACCTTGGTAAGGTGGACTACTACCGCATTGATGCCGGGTCCAACCGCTCTGTTTCCGTTTTCTACGGTACTCGGGTGAAGCTCAAAGGCCGGGTTTTGAAATATTCCATGGTTGAGGGTGGCGGCATGTTTGGTGGTGGCGACCATCAACGCAACCGCGCAACCATAATCAAGGACAAAAACGGCCGGCTTGAACGGGTAACCTTGGAACGCGACCGCTCTATGGGCTGGTTTGGTTCATGGAGAACCGAGTATAAGGTGAGTTGCATTGACTCGACCGTGCCGCTGCGTCGGGGCGACTGAACGCTCCCTGGCCTCGCCCGTCGGTCAGTAGTCGGCGATCATGATCTCGAGAACTTTTCCGTGCTTGTCGACGCGAAGAAAGACGTTCCCGAACTTGTCCCCTTTGTTGCCGAGATCATAGCCAACGGCCGCGCCAGCTTTTTGAAACTCCAGGCCCAGGGCTGAGTTCGTTTTTACGGCTTGAAGGTTATAGGGCCGCAGGCTGGCATTCCACTTGTCGCGGATTTTCAGTATTTTTTTAAAAACGGGATCGTCGTGGGAAAGGTTTCTCAGATAATCCTTGGCCTCGACCATGCTTTGGCCATTGGCATCTACCTCGCCCAGATTTACCTTCGTAAGCTTGCAGGCGCCCGTGTCACTGATGTCCTCGAGCCCGACTCGCATCGTGACTTTTATGCCATCTGCTTTCATTTTGGACTGCAGGGCGGGCAGGATCTCTTCACGCAGGGTCTTACCCAGCACTCGGTGGCGTTGAATGGCCTTGGCAATCGTCTCATCCACTGCGGGTGGCACGGTACCGCCAGCAGGAATGCTGTGGTCATAGCGCGCGATGGAATCTTCGATCACTTTTTGGAGTTCAAATTTGCCACTATTTTTTGCCTCCTCGGCCATACCGACCAGGCCCTGGCGCATCTCTTTCCAGATCAGGTCTCGATCCAGGACTTTGACCACAGAGCTCGGATCAGCGGGGTTGGTCCAAACCCGATTCATGCCGCCTACGCCGAGCGGCTCCAGTGGAGTATCGGCAGTCACGCCGGCGGCGTCTCTGGCCAGCTGTTCAACGGTTCTGCCACCGGTGGCGTAATTCGTGGCGACGGCGACGACCGTGGGTCGCCCCGGTACGGCCGAAGGCACCTCGACAGCCGGCAGGCTGACGTGGGGACTCGCTGCCAGCTCGACGGCATGTTCTGTAACGTCGGGGAGCTCATCGAGGAGCACCGCGTGTTCAGTGACATCGACGATGGGCTGAGGTTTCGCAATGCGTGGCGGGCGCGGCGGCAGCTTTATGGCTGGCTTCGGCGCTTCTTCGAGCAGCACGGCGTGCTCGCTGATGTCTTCGATTGCGTTCAGATCGACTACTGAGGGTGGCCCACGTGGTCCGGAAGCGGCGTGAAATATTTTTGCGATCTCGGGATCGCCCTTTGGATAACTTACTGTTGGACGGGACTCATAAGTCACGGTGACCGGTTCACGGGCGGTAGCCTGCGCGAATACCCGGGTCGGATCGGGATCGCCCGTAGGATAGCCCTTGGGGTAGGCGACGGTTGCAGCCTCGGTGTCTGGAATGTCGAATACCACTGGCTTGGCCGGCTTCGGCAGATAGAAGAGCGCCTCTTGTTGAGGAACCACAACGGCGTCGTCTTCAATCACCAGCTCCAGACGCGGCTTCGCATTTGCCGGCGTTGGCACAATACCATCTGTATCGTTGAAGAGAGCCTCGATTTTTGCCGCCAAGGCCTCGCCTTCGGCGGTTCCCGCCGTTTTTTCCTCGGCCGCCAGCCCTGCGTGCAGCGCCCGCAGCTCGGCCAGAATTGCGCGCGCGCGGGGCAGCGTGACCGCTATTCCGCGGCCGGCCAGTCCCAGGACTTTGCCGGCAGCGATTGGTGCGCCAAGCTGAATCGCAATGTCGAAGCCCGCAGCCACGATCTCGTGCTGCATGGCTTTGGTTAGCTCGATAATTTCTTTCGCCGAGCATTCGGCGGCAGGCAGCCCGGTGCAGACCACCGCAATTTTGCGAGCATCGGCCTCGTCCATGCGTGCAACCACGTGGTTGGCCGTCGTGAGGCCCGCGCAGAAAGCGCCTGCGGCGAATCCAGCCGGTGGTGCTACGAGGGCCACGCCCATGCTGGCCGCCGCGCACATCTGGCCCATCATTTCGCGTTTCTGCTCAGTGGTGACCTGCGAAAACATACAGCGCAGCAGCCAGGGCATGCACTTGCCTTGCTTGGCCTGCATGTCGGCCGGGTATTCATTGGCGGCTTTACAACCTTCCTGGGCGTCAGGGCGCGAAAGAGTGCCGCCAATTTCCAGTGCGGCCCTGCGCGCCAGCGGCATGTTTACGAGGGCAATCCAGTCGGCCTTGCACACCTGGCGCAAGGCTTCGGTCGTCTTGGCGTCGGCCGTTCCCAGTAGCAGAGCGAGTGCTCGTTCGGGTTTGCCTTTCGCAGAAAATGAGGCGACGGAACGCGCCAGACTCAAGTCATGTTGAAAGTCACCGGTTGCGTCAAGCGGCAGCAGTGCGGGATAGCCTGCCAGCTCATTTTCCATATACTCGTCAAAGCCCTGGTCTTGCATTTTGACGAGGCCCTTGGCGACTTTGGTTAGGGTTTGCGCCGAAGCGGTGAGCTCGCCTTTCGGATGGGTGAGTGGTGGCTTTGGCCAGTGCTGAATGCCGGCATACAGTTCAGAGTTTGCTTTGCATTCGGGCGGAACTTTTGCAGCGTCGAGCGTCGTACCGGTGGCCTGATAGTTCGCGGCCAGCAGCCGGCTCACCACACTCGCGCGCGTGAGAAAGACCAGTGAGTCCGCGTCGAGATAGGTCATGGTGCCTTTTACGCGCGAGCTGGCAAATGGCGAGAATACAGGATTCGCGAGCAGCTGACACCCGGCCGAGGCTTCATTGCCCGTGGCTTTACCGCAGCCATCGTTGAGGCAACCGGCCACCGTATCTTCGAGAAGTTCGCTGCGCGGCTTACAGCCCGGAGCCGGCGGAACAGGCGAGGGCAAGCCCTCTGGCGGCCCGTTGCCCGGTGGGCGAAAAAGCGCGCGCCAGGCGCTCACGCTTCGCGACCCGCTGCACGGTTGCGCACCGGCTTGGGTGGCGAAACGCGCATCGCAGGCCGCGCGCAGATTGCTGGCAATAGTCCAGGCACCAATGGCGTGCTCGATCTGTCCCGACGCCTTGCCGAGCGAAGTGGCCTGGGACTGCAAAGTTTCGTTTACGCAGATCGCAGTGGGCGCGGAGTCGCCACAGCGGCGGGCGATCTCGGCACCGAGCGCGGGGCTGGCTGCTGTAATTTGGCCAAGATCAGTCAGTCCGGATTTCGCGGAGGTCCGTGCGATGAGCGACTCCCGGCGCAGCTCGGTAGCGAAGCAGATTTCGTAGGCCTCATCGCTGGCCTGCTTGCCGTACTTGTAGTGAGCGCAACGATCAAAAAGTGCTTTACGAAAGACGGTCTGTATATGCGGTATGGCGCGCCAGTAATCCCCGCGCGAGACTTGTCCGAGCGCCTCGATGCGCTCCAGCCACTGGCTGGGGCCCTTGTTGTTGATGTCCGCGAGTTCGGCGGCATAGGCGTCTTTGAGCTTTTTGCCGTTGTAGACAAAACCGCTGAGCCCGATACTGACATTTTGATAAGGGTCCGCGCACACCGGGGCCGACAAAGCAGTCAGGAGCACGCTCACTAGCGCGAGCCGCCCGGCCTTTGCAGGTTTATCAAAGATGATTCGCATCCTTAACTTATCGGAGCCAGCGAAAATAGCCTTGAAGCGGTGCCTTGAAGCGGGCACGCCATCGAGAAAATTCTGCCCAGCGCAACGTCAGGCGGCTCGCCTGACGCTGACTCCCAGGGGTAGCTCGACCGTGAACGTCGAGCCTCGGCCCAGCTCGCTATCCAATTTGATCGAGCCGCCGTGTGAACGGACAATCTCACTGACGATATATAGCCCCAGGCCAAGGCCGGCGTAGCTTCGCATCGAGGTCGCGCGCTCGAACTTTTGGAAAATTCTGACCTGGTCCGACTTTGCAATTCCCAGCCCGTGATCCCGCACGATTAGCTGGGCATTCTGGCCCGATCGTGCGGTCGAGATTTCAATCGGTTGGCCCGCGCCGTATTTCATGGCATTGGTTAAAAGATTAATGAAGATCTGCTCGACACGAAACGGGTCCCAGTATCCAAGAATCGAAGTATCCAGCTGCACCATGAGCTGGGAGCCTGTCTTTTTCAACTCGGTGGCGTAGCGTTCAACAACGGTCTGCACAAGACCGGCTAAATCGACTTCGCTGGGGCTGATCTGCAGCTTGCCCGCACTGATTCGCGACAGGTCCTGCAGCTCATCGATAAGCCGGGTCATTCTTTGAATTTGCGCGGTGGACAACTTTACAAGGGTCGCCTGCTTGTCGCTGGCCAACGTCGAGATGCTGCCGGCCAAAATCAGGCGGTTGATCAGCGAAAGCTGCAGCCCCAGAGAGGTGATTGGAGTCTTCAACTCATGGGATACGATCGAGAGGAAATCCTCGCGTACCTGCACGGCGCCTTTCAGCTCCTCGATCAGCCTGAGACGTTCCATTTCCGACTTTTTTTGCTCATTGACCGCGGTTGCCAGACACATGCCGGTCATGGCCGTAACCGCCAGAAAGCTCTGCACGAAGGCGATGTTCTCAAAGGCAGTTTCGAGCACGAACGGCCCATGTCCCGTGGCCGTTGTCCACACGGCAAGCCCTGCAACCACGAACATTCCGCTAACAGTGGCGCGAAAGCCGAAGCGAATCGCAAGCCAGATCAGAAATGGATAGATGCAATATACAAGCGGAAATCTTTTTGAGCCAGGTGGCGAGACGAAGACGTACCATATCACGATCGATCCGAGCGCACCGCCCACTGCGATTTCGGCCAGCTTCCGCCCGTCGAGGCGCCAGGTTTTGGGGTTCAGAGGCATCGCGGACCAGGCTAGTATAAAGGGCGTCAAGATCAGATCGCTCAGCATATTTGCCACGAACCAGCTCCACCAGCTCCAAGGATAGGCTCCTGAAGAAATTGCGCCCGAAAGCCTGCCACCCGAGACACCGATCGTGGCGCTGACCGCCGAGCTCAGAAATGCCCCTGCCACAAAAAAAGAAAGGACATCGCGCAGGCGCGAAAAACTGCAGCTGAAGCTCGTGAATCGTTCGAGCAGATAGACTGCGAGCAAGGGCTCAAGAGTGTCAGCCAGAACAGATACCAGAACAGACGGAGCCGAAGCTCCATGAGTTCGTATCAGGGATAGCAGTGACCCGATTGCCACGCCCCGCCAGCTTTGCTTTCCGAAAATCAAAATCATCGCAAGCGCGTAGCCGCTGGGAAGCCAAATCGCCGTCGGGCCGGTAGGGCCATGAACGGTAAGTTGACTGAGTCTTCCCAGAAAATAATAACCCAGAGCGACCAGCACGTTGAGCATCAAGGTGTAACGGTCTTTCGGCACTTCAAATCACCGGCTGCCGCAATACTTTTTAATGTAGGACATGAGCTCGTCCACCATAATTGGTTTTTTGAGCAAGCCCTGGGCAGGAATGTCATTCGCTTGTTTTTCGTAAGCAGTCATGAGGACAATGGGAGGAGTAGCCAGGGTGTCGCTTTGCTGTAAAACTGCCGCGAACTCCCAGCCATTCATGACGGGCATCATCAGATCCAGCAATATCAGGCAGGGAGCAGCCGACGATGCCATGAGCTGTAAAGCCTCTTGGCCGTTTGTGGCACTCGCGACATGGTACCCTTCATTTTCGAGGAACATTTGAAGCGTCTCCCTGATTCCATCGTCGTCTTCAACGACAAGGATGTCTTCCTGTGGCATGCCATTGCGGCTGCAATGGATATGCCGCCGCATTTTATTGCTCAGGGGCATTCCCGGGCTCCTGGTCCCGGCGGAAAAAAGCCGCCGTCAGGCAGACCTAGTACGAGCAACTTGTTAGCGGCATCGGTCATGACTGCTGAAAAAGCTTCGATTAGTGGCTTGGTTTGCTGCGCCAGCGCACGGACCGACATCGGACCTGAAAATGTTCCATAGTCCGCGCCAACCTGCATGCTGGTGCGGGCTTTGACCGACACGAGCTTGCCGTCTTTTAGAGCAGGACAAAGATTGATCATTAAAGCGGCGGCGTTGTTTTTTATCAGGTCATCGGACTTGCTCAGGTCAAGCACCAGGCGATAGCCTTTTTTTTCGCCGCTGGCCGACTCGCAGGCAACACGGCTTAGCGTCAGGACGCCCGCGACATGCGCCGAGAGCGACGCAATCCCTTTGCCCACGGTGGCCTGAAAGCCAAGCTCGGGCAGCTTGGTGGCGGCATCGATTGTCGAGGTAAAATGGGTCATCTCGGTGCCAGCTGGCCGGAAGTGTTTGAAAAAAGCTGCCGGCTCAAGCATGGCGTTGTCCAGTGCCTTTGGCGGCAACGAAACCGCGAAGGGTACCTCGCCCTCTGAGAGTTCCACAATGTCGCCAGTATGGCGCGAAGAGGCGTGAGAGCTAGCGGCCAGGGCAAGCAGAACCAGAAGTGACTTCAGCATATCCTGTATTATGGGTTTTATCGCGATGAGATAGAACTGACAGTTGTGGCCAGATTTTAAGACATCGCGGGAGCTGAGACCGATCGGCCCGTAATGAAACGTTTGCTGCGCTAATGGCATGGCTTTTTCACCGGCGCCACGTTATATTGGCAGTCTTAATGGGAGGACTCTCAAATGAAACTTAAACCCGGCCTGATTTTCGGCACGGCCCTTCAAGACCTTTACCAGTACGCCAAAGAAAACAAGTTTGCGCTGCCTGCGGTAAACGCGATCGGAACTGGTTCTGTAAACGCTGTTCTTGAAACGGCGAAGCTGGTCAACTCACCTGTCATTATCCAGTTCTCAAACGGTGGCGGCCAGTTTTACGCGGGTAAAACGCTGAAGCTGGAAAACGATAAAGCCGCCGCGCTGGGCGCGATTTCAGCGGCCCACCATATTCAACTGCTGGCCGAACACTACGGCGTGCCGGTCGTGATTCACACCGACCATGCCGCAAAAAAACTTTTACCGTGGGTCGATGGCATGCTGGACGCCGGCGAAGCCCATTTCAAGGCCCACAAAAAGCCACTTTTTTCGTCGCACATGCTTGATCTGTCCGAAGAGCCTTTGGAAGAGAACATCGAGATCAGCACCAAGTACTTCAAGCGCATGGCCGCGATGCAGACCGGTATTGAGATCGAACTCGGTGTCACGGGCGGCGAGGAAGATGGGGTTGATAATTCCGACGTCGATAACTCGAAGCTCTACACCCAGCCCGAAGACGTGGCCTATGCCTATTCGCACCTGAAAGCTGTCGGTACGAATTTCACCGTCGCGGCATCGTTTGGCAACGTTCACGGCGTTTACAAGCCGGGTAACGTTAAGCTTTCGCCCGTTATTCTTAAAAATTCGCAGGATTTCGTACAGAAGAAATTCGGTACCGGCGCGAAGCCGGTTTCGTTCGTCTTTCACGGTGGCTCGGGTTCGGAAAAGAGCGAAATCCGCGAAGCCCTGGAATACGGCGTGGTCAAAATGAATATCGACACCGACATGCAGTGGGCGTTCTGGGAAGGCATCAAGGACTTTTACGAGAGTAAGAAAGCGTATCTCCAGGGCCAGCTTGGCAACCCAGATGGTCCGGACTCGCCGAACAAAAAGTACTACGACCCGCGCGTTTGGCTGCGTAAGGGTGAGGAGAATCTGGTTAAACGGCTGAAGGGCGCTTTCGAAGATCTGAATAACATCGGCAGAAACTAGCAACCTTTACCGTAGCGTGAGACGCATTGCCCGTTCATTGGTGCTGAAAATCCAGCAGTTAATCCCGAGCTTCCAGCAATCGTTTAAAGTGTATCCGCCGCGACAACGCACTGACAGTGCGGTTTGGACACAGGCGCGCTAACTGCGCACAGCTATGGGTTTTCAATTCCCAAACCCGCGGGCACGCTGGCTGCAATGACTTAGCTCATGGCTAACTTGGCATTTACCTGCTTGCTCATTGCTTTGCTCGGACACGAGGCTTCTGCCGCTTCGGTGGTAACTCTTGAGGCGACAGCCCTGACCGAAGTGGACCACGTTTCTGCGCTAAGTCCCAATACGGTTAACGGTGGCGCGACTGTCGGTGGGACTCTGAAGATCACCGGCGCCGATGGCGCTGTTTCCCGCGCGCACTTAGACATTGGGGCGATGTCAAACCGGCCAGGGTCTGGCGCAAGACTCATTGGCTCCGTGAGCTGGAATGATTCGCGCCCCATGCCGTTTGTCAAAAATCCCCACGTGAGAATCCTGTATCCGGTTCTTGGTGGCCTGAATGCGGACATTACCCCGCTTGTCGCGTTTAAGGCGGGAACGGTGATTTTGGGCGCGGCCTTTACGAACAACGTCATTGATACCGGCCTGATTCTTTCCGTTGGCACGGTTGGAATTGAAGGTAGCGGGGTGACGTCATTTCTGGGCAGGCAGGCCGACAGGCAAACGGGCCTCATGGCCAGTGGAGTTTTTCCCAGCCTGTATTTTCGAGGAAACTTAAGCAAGCGTGTGTCGCTGGACGCACGTGCGGAAGTCGGCGTGCTTGGCACAAGTCCGCTGGCGCCCGAAACCGTCGCCACCTCGCCGACTACTGCGCGCCAGATCGCCCCGGGCGTGGCCTCTGGTACCGAGCTCTATGTGAATGCGGATGTGGGAGTCAGATACACCGTGGGTGAGCACTCCGTGCGGCTGGGAGTGGGCGCCGAAGCCGTGGATATCGAGGCGGCCCAGAAAAACATTGATGGCTCGGCCACTGGAACTTCGGTGATAAACCGCTCATTGGCTGGAAAGATAAGTCTGACCTGGACCTTTGATGTCGTGCCGGCCAAGTAGTTCGTCGACAGAAGTGTCGGGCCGTTTCGGCTGGCGGGCAGCCGTCGCTTGTCGAAAGGCACCATGGCCGGGTGCTCCATGACAGGAATCGTCAGTGCGTTAGAATGGTGGGAGCAGTAGCTTTACCAATGGATTGGTAAAAAACGGAGGCTCGGATGCCAGGCAGATTCAAACCATGGATTGGTTTCTTTGCAGTGCTTTTTTGCGTGAATTCCTGGGCGAGCAGCCCGGCACGGGCCGAAGCGCTTTCGAGCGTTTTTTCGATGAACCTGCATTGCGCGCTGGGGAACTGGCAGGCGCGGGTCGATGAGATTGTCGACGAGCTGGTGCGTACGAAACCTCAAGTCATGGCTTTCCAAGAGGTTTGCCACAATAAGAAAATCGATATGGCGCGCTACCTTGTCGATCGTCTCGTCGCCAGCGGCGTGCCCGTGAGCTTCTGGAAAACGGTCGATACCCATCCTTCGTTCTTCAAATATCAGGAAGAGCTGCTGCTGGTCTCGACTCTGCCCGTGCAGGCTCACGAGCACGGCAAGTTGCCGAGCCTGATTTTCTTTCGGAATAACTATCTCGCTTTTCAAATTGACGGCACCTGGGTGGTGACGACGCATCTGCATTTTCTATTTTCATTCATCCGGAAGAGTCAGTTCAAGAAGTTGACAAAGCTTTTCGGGGGGCGGCCCGTCCTAATGATGGGCGATTTCAACACGGGGCCGAATTCATCCGAGTCGAAGCCGTTTCGAAAGGCGGGCTGGCTTTCGATTTTTGACGGTCCCACTTTTCCGGCCGAAAAACCCAAGGATGTGTTTGATGGCTTTTGGTTCTCTGACGACCTCAAAAAACGTGTGCAGGGAGCCAGCATGCGTAAGGTTTTCGAGAAGGCCTCGCAGGAGCACGAGCCACCAAGCGACCACCTGGGCGTGGCTTTGACGTTTTCGCTCAGCGACTGACGAGCCAGGCTAGGCTCTGATGTTCCCAATGATTTTTGAGCTCATGTCGTGATAGGTTTTTATTTTTTTCGAGAGGGTATCGGCGTCCTTCATCTTCTCGTAAGTCTTTGACTTGCGAGCAGCCGAAGCCGTGCTGAAAGTGTCTTCGGCTGCACTCGCCGCTGCTGCCGCCTGCGCGGTGGCCGCATCCCCCGTTGCGACAAACGGATCGCTTACTGCCGCCACGATTGCCGCATGAAGTGCCGTACGATCGTCCGGAGAAATCAAGGCCAGCGAGGCCAGGCCGGGCAGGCTCACTTCAAACGCCCTGGTGCGTATGAGTTCGAGATCAGTCTGATTGTGCTGGTATACGGCCGGTACCGTGCTGCCGTCGCCGCCATGATAAAGTGGATTGATCGCGTCGCGGTCATTGGCGTAAAGCAACTGCGCGGAATCAGCGTCTGCCTTGATGCTGGCAACCAGGCCCTGAGCCTGTTGCACAACATGCGTGAGCTCATGGGCGAGCAATCTGTCGGACACTGCTTTAAGATCGGTGATCGACTGGGGCAGGGCGGTGCCTTTGGCGGCGCTTGCGGCGGCGTCGTAGAAGGCGTTGATTTTTGCGCTTAGGTCTTTTAGGTCGCTGCCTTCTTGTTTTCCGATTGCCACTACTTCGTCGCCGATTTGGGGGGCGCTGTAGAAGCCACGTTGGCCAGTGGCGAGCCCGTGCAGGAGGTCGCAGGCGTAGCCCATATTGGCGTCGAAGTAGGTGGGCAGTGCTTGCACGCAGCGCAGATGATCGGCTTCGTCGCCGAGCTCTTCGAACAGAAAGCGACTGCTGGCGCGATCGAGCTGCGGGTCAAGCTGTGAAGTCTGAGCGACGGCCAGCAGCTGATTTATGAGTGTGACGGTCACCAGTGGTGAGCTGCCTTCGGCGGCAGCTCTATCGAGTAAACCAGCCAGGTTCAGGTCGGCTGCCACGACGCCAGTGGCTATCAGACCAAAGGAGGTTTGGTTGGCGACCATGATTTGGGTGGCCAGCTTCGGAACGATTTTCTTTTGTGTGTCGGCATCCAGACCCAAAATGGTCAGCTGGTCGCGAACGTCGGTGAGCTTGGCTGCGAAGTCGGCCTGGGCGCTGGTAAGCCTTTCAATGCCTTGTTGGTTGATTCCGAAGTCGACGCTGGCGAATTCAAGAGTGAGAATTTCGGTAGCGTGGCCTGAGTTTCGGGCAGCGTCGCTGGGCGCTTCGTAAGCCGTGGGCCAGCAATTGAATAGATCTATTTGGGATTTCTGGCCCGCGTCAGTGGTGAATTTGACGGTCATGCTTCTGCGTGACGCACCACCCGCCGAGTGGACTTCATCGCGCCATTTGGCAAACGTCTGGTCATCTCCGGACCATTCGCGCGTGACTACAATCTGGCCTGGCTTCTGCTTGCCTGGGCGCATACGTGTGGTTTGGTCTTCACCATCTTTGTATTCCACGGTATCGTGCGTGTGTTCCATGCCACTCACGGCTTGAACTCCATTAACGGAGATGCCTTCGATTTCGACCGAAAATTTATGTGCCAGGTTAAAGTCGCCCTGGGTCTTGATGCGAGCTGCGGCCAGGGCAGCCGAGGCTGGCGTGGCTGCGACCAGCTCAAAGGTGCTCTCGGTTTTTTCAGGATAAATTTTCAGCTGAGCCTGCAGGGGGCTAACCGCGTCGTTTGAAAGCGGCGAGAGCGTGAAAACATCGAGCTGAGCTTTACCCAGCGTTACCCGCGCTATTTCCGAGCCGTCGTCGGTCAGGGTGACTATTGAAATACTGTGGCGCCGCACGGTCGCGCCGCTGTCCACCCAGGCGTCACTTGCGAGTTCCTGTTCCATCCAGTCGAGAAGGGCGGGGCCCGAGTGAGAGTCGACTTGAAAAGAGACGGGGTGGGTTTTCGTGGCAGCGTCGGCGGCGGTGTCGAGCTTGAAATCAGTTACCGTTCCGGCGAGCACGCCGTCGATTTCCACCGCCGTGACATCGGTTCCATTTGAGCCGGGGCCGCATCCCGTGAAGGTCGAGACGAGCGCAGTGAGGCCGAGGAGTGTCGAGCAAAGAGCCATACGAAGATTTGTCATGGGGGCTATTTACCACCTTCGCTAGTAATTGACAATATTAGTATGATATTGGGATTATGCCGCCATTTCATCACCCCACGTCCAGTCGCCGCGCTTGCCTAAAATCCTGCAGTTTCGGTGGTTTCTGCATGTAGACGTGATCGGGTGCTAATTTCTTGTACAGGGACTTGCACCTAAGTGCCTGATATCCCGAAGCGTTTTATGGCATTCGCATTGCTATAGTTAACTGTAGAGGAGAGAAAACATGATAAAGTTAACTGTGCAGTCAATATATTCGGGTTTGGTTATTATAGTCGCGGGCTTGGGCACTTCTTATGCCGACAGTGGCATGGAGTTCCACACCAACGCTGCTCATTTCGTGATGACCGGTTCGCCTGCCACCTGCGATATCCAGCACTACGAAAACGACCTGCTTACGATCACCGAACTTAACGTGGGCAACCGCCCGGGCATCAGTGCCGGCGGAATCTGCGACCACAGCGAGGGCTTTACCTTTGGTCCCGGTGGGAAAGATCGCATGGTGCTCCGAAATATCAAGGAAAGCACTCGCAAGCTCGACAAGGTCAGCATCGATCATCCCAGCAAAGCGGCAAGGCAGTGCATGGACCGCCAGCTCAAGGAAGTGGCCGACACGATCAGGACCGAGGGTAGTGCGACAGCTACTTTGCTTGGTCTTAAATCGGTCGAGATCAGCTTGACGGACAACGAAGGCGCGAGCCTCGTCAAGGACTCGAGTCTGAAAGCTCACCCCGTGTTTTCGCACCGGGGTCATCTTATCTTGCGCGCGGTGCTCGACTCCAAGGGGCAGTGTAAAATCGTCGGAAGTGACGATCTCCTGGCCCGCATGATCGATCGCGTGAGCGCTACGCAGCCCGAGGTGGCCGATCACCTGTTTAAGAACCTTTATTCGCACGACGAATCCCGGGCTCCTGCTGTTATTGCTGAAACGGCTGGCAACAAAGCGCTGCCTGCTCGTCCCGCAGCCGTTCAGGCCACCGTTGCCGTTGCTCATGAAGCGGGCCGCATGGCCATCGATGCTCCGGCTGCACCTGC
>JBBRLF010000067.1:0-17483 GCA_038231515.1 candidate division WWE3 bacterium | reverse complement strand
TCGCTGATTTCCGCCACGCCCAGATCGTCCAGAGTCTTGGGATGTGCCCGCCACCATTCGCGGCGACCAGGCTCACAGAGCAGTACTACTCCTTCCAGCGCCCGCAGCTCGTCGAGCATCGCCGAAAAAGCAGCGGTGGCCTGCGAGGCGGGGTCGTTGCCCACTCCCGCGTCCAGCACGGCAAGCTTGTTAAAATACTTTGCCCGTTCGCCTCGTAAATTCGAAGCGACATCATTTTCGTAAACACAATACTCCGTGCAACGGCCACAGCCCGTGCACTGCTCCAGAAACCACTGGCGCTCCGCTTCGCTGCCCGCGATGGTCTCGGCCGAATACCCGCGCTCGGCAAGATGCAGGAGTGACATCTTTCCGCGTGGCGTAACCGTATTGTCTTTCAACGTCTCGGCTGTGGGGCACGAAAACCGGCACATCTCGGGGCAGTAAAAACATGCCTCGGGATCCTGACGGAAGCGTCCGCTGAACTTGAGCAGCTTCTTTTTAAAGACCCAGGTTTTCAGGGTTAAGGAGATGTTTTGGATCAAGTTCATTTTTAAGTTTCTTTAAGATGTCGTGTAATACGCCACGCTGACGCTTGTGCGCCTGCGCTTTTAATCTTCCAATGCCATGATGATGGCTTACCGCCGCCCCTTGCCGCTCGCAGGCCTTGAGCAGCGCCTCCCAGACGCCGTCATAAAACTCGGCGGTCGGAGTGTCTTCCGGACTGCGTCCGCAAATCGTGAAATAGATGTTCCCGCCACAGTGGTAGAAATGAGAAAAGTGCGCCAGCACCACGAGCATCTCGCCTTTGCCGGAAAACTTCTTCGCCACCGCTTCGGTAACCGCCTTCACTTCTTTATGAAGGGCCGGCAGCCCTGCCCAGCTCGTCGCAACCTCGAAGGTATCGAGAATCATGCGACGATGGCTCATGATCAGCTGCTGACGATAGCTCACGTCGTAACGATGCGACCACCAGTGCTGCGCGGGTTCCTCGCCCGTATCGGTCCAGCCCACATAGTTCATCGACATCTGATTGATTCGCAAAGCCGTGAAATCAGTCAGCGTCTGCTCGCCTTCGATGATGCAGATGAGCTTCACGCCGCTTTTCAATCCCAGCAGCATGCGGCTCTCATCCTCGTCATAGATGCGCACGACAGCTGGATGCAATCCCGCCTGCAGCCACTGCCGTACGCCATCAAGCGCTTTTTCGGTCGACTCCACATGAAAGGATAGAAACCGGCGTGACTCGGCAAGTTTGTGAATCTTAACCCAGGCCGAGGTCAGAAACGCCAACGTGCCTTCGCTGCCCAGGAACAGATGATTCCAGTCGGGCCCCACGGCCAGCCGCGGAGCCACCGGCGTTGTAAAGGATTCGCCACTCGGCAACACACCTTCAACGGCCAGCACCATGTCTTCCATCTTGCCGTAATAGGTCGAAAGCTGCCCTGCCGCACGCGTGGCCAGGTAGCCGCCAAACGATGAGCAATATATCGACGAGGGAAAATGTCCGAGCGTAAAACCCTTGGCATTCAGATCTTCTTCCAGCACCTGACCGATGATTCCGGCCTGCACTTTGGCGATCTGCGACTGCGCATCGACAAATTCGATCTTATCCATGCGCTTCAGATCGACCACCACGCGCGGACGTTTGCGTTCCTGCGTGGCTCCGGGAACAGCGCCACCGCAAACCCCGCTGCCAGCACCGTAAGGATAAAGTTCCCATTCCTTTTCGTTAGCGGCGCGCACGAACTTCGCGAGCATATTGCTGTCCACAGGCCACACCACGGCATCAATAGTGGGCGCGGGCAGCTCACCTTCGCGGGCCAGGATATGGTTGCGAGGCATCAGATCTTTGCTATAGGTCCGCAGCGTATAGAGGTCATCGGCCACAAACCCGCTAACATCCGGGAATAATGACTGAATTTCAGTACCTAATGGCGATACTAAGGCTTTCACGGCGTCCCCACTTGATGTAATAGAAGCTATGCCAAAAACAGTATCGAGTACCGTGTATTTTGACAATGCCGCAACAACATCTCTTCTACCCTGCGCGTTAGAACGCCTCAATGAATTGAGTGTCAATGTCATGGGTAACTCGGCATCGGCGCATCGCAAAGGCCGGCAGGCTCAAGAAACTCTCGATCTGTGCCACGAGGCCATTGGCCGTCACTTCAATGTTCCGCCCAATCATGTCGTGTTCACTTCAGGCGGTACCGAATCCAATAATCTGGCCATCTGGGGCGCACTGGGTGGACTGGCACCGGCCTTTCACTGGCTGAAGTCCGGTGGGCAGGGCAAACTTCTAACCTCCACCGTCGAGCACTCCGCCTCGAGCAAGGTATTTGAGTCGCTCGAATGTATGGGCGCGCAGGTAGGCTGGATCGGTGTTGATCGCGAAGGCCTGCTCGATCTGAACCAGCTTTCCGAAGAGCTCGCGACACGCACCAAATTCGTCAGCTTCCACCACGCGCAAAACGAAGTCGGAGCCCTGCAAGACATTCGCGCGGTCAGCCAGCTCGTGCGCGCAAAGCAGCCCGATGCCATTCTTCACATCGACGCGATTCAGTCCTTCATGAAAGTTCCGGTCGATATGGCAGCACTTGGCGTCGACATGGTGTCTTTGAGTGCCCACAAAATTGGCGGCCCGAAAGGCGTCGGCGCTCTGATTCTGGGGCCGCGCTTCGAGAGTCGCAGCCCCAAGATCGGCACGCTCATCAACGGCTCCCCTCAGCAGTTTGGCCTGCGCCCCGGTACGGTGCCCGTGCCCGTCATCGGCTCGTTCGTCTCAGCGGTGCAGTGGGGCGAAACCCGCATCAAGGAAAATGAAAAGCATCTGCTCGCGCTTCGCGAACGCCTGACTGCGCAGCTGCCGTCAAAGGCCGTGATCAATGGCCCCGCCGACATTTCGGCAAACAACCCGCGCCGCGCCCCCCAAACCATCAGCTTCTCAATTCCGGGCCTGCCCTCGGCAGTTACGGTCGAAGCCCTTTCGGCCAAGGGTTACTGCATCTCATCGGGAGCCGCCTGTCATTCCACCAATCCAAAACCCAACGAGACGCTCACCCAGATGGGCGTGGGCCGCGACCGCGCGCTTTCCATGGTGCGCGTCAGCTTTGCGCAGCAGAACACGTTCGAAGAAGTCGATGGATTCCTCGCACAGCTTGGGGAGGTCATTCGTGAGTACGCTTGAGACCGGCTACACCATTAATCCCAAAACCACGCACCTGCTGATCCGGCACCAGGAGATCGCCCTTAAGGGCAAGAACCGGCCCGAGTTCGAACGGCGCCTGCGCAACAACCTTTCCAAATGCATTGGCGATCAGGGCCACGTTCACAATGCCAGCGGCCGCTTCGTGGTTGAGCTCGTGGCTGCGCCCAACAATCTTCCACTGCTGGTCGATCGCCTGGCCACGGTAGGCGGAGTAGCCGCGGTCACGCCCTGCCTGCTTACCGCGCCCGTTATCGAAGGCATCACCACGCAGGCGCTCGAATGGGCGCAAAATGACGTTAACGCGCAGCCCGCGGCGCGCACCTTCGCGGTCCGCGCCCGTCGCGTCAACAAGCGCTTTCCCATGTCCTCAAACGAGATCGACATTCAGATCGGCTCGCAGATGAAGAGCATGCGCGAAGGCTGGACCGTAAATCTCAAGCGCCCCGACATCCAGATCAATATCGAGATCCGTCAAAAGCACGCCCTCATCTATAGCTGGGAAAAACCCGGTGTGCGTGGCCTGCCCATGGATCCCACTCAGCGCGTGGTCTGCCTGCTTTCAGGCGGCATCGATTCGCCGGTTGCGGCCTATGAGGTCATGCGACGCGGCTGCACGCCAATCTTCGTGCACTTTCACAGCAAACCGTTTACCTCCGAAGCCAGCATCTCGAAGGTCAAACGCCTGGCCATGGTGCTGCGTAACATCAGCCCCTCGCCCCTGGAACTCTGGCTCGTACCCCTGCTCGATATCCAGAAAGCCGTACGCGACAGCTGCAACGAGCGTTACCGCACGATTCATTACCGCCGCTTCATGATGATGATTGCCGAAGAAATTGCCACCCGCCGCGGCGCCAAAGCGTTGGTCACGGGCGAAGCCCTGGGCCAGGTGGCCAGTCAAACCCTGTCGAACATGCAGGCCATCGACGACGTCGTGAAATTTCCGGTACTGCGTCCATTAGTTACGTCAGACAAGCTGCAGATCGTAACCAAGGCCCAGGCCCTGGGCACGTTCTCGATCAGCATCGAACCTCACGACGACACCTGCGTGCTATTCGCATCGGAGCGTCCGTCAACTCAGGCTAAAATCTCGACGTTGCGTGAAGAAGCGGAAGCACTGCCTCAGTACGACCTCATTTTTTCCGCAATTGATGCGGCCGAAAAAATTCTACTCTGAGCGCCAGCCACAGTAGCACACCTGACGTCCGACCGCCGCACTAACTTCCCGCGTGTCCGACGCCGGACGCCTGTCGTCCGCAACCCGAGCCACCCTCAATTTCCCTTTTGAGCGGCAGGCTTCTCATTGACCTTCTTGAGCTCAGCCTCGATCTGGTCCAGATCCTTTTTCTGAGTATCAAGCTGCTTGGACCATTTCTTCTTCTCACCGCCGTTGCGATCCATGCTCTCGCGCTGGCTCTTGATCTGCCCTTCCAGCTCTTTGCGAAGCCCTTCGAGCTCGGTGGCCGCAGCCTTGTAGGACTTGGTGTTCTTTTCCCAGATCTCTTTGGCCTTGGTTACCTTTTCAATGTTCTCGCGATCGATCTCGACATTCTCTTGCAAGATCTTCAAATTTTCCTGAAGCTGCGACAGCCGCTTCTTGGTGATATCGATGTCCCGCTTGGTCGTTTCAACCTGCTCCTGATCCTTGCCCAACCCACTCTGAAAATCCTGGGCAGACTGCACGGTTTCTTCCAGCGCCTTCTGCGCTCTTTCCAGGTTGCTGACCACGTCTTCGCGTGACTTTTTCTTAGCCGCGATTTCCTGATCCAGCATCGACAGGTTTTTTTCGCCAATCTTGATGTTCTCGTCGAGCGTTTCCAGATTCTTGGTGATACCCTGGATGTTCGCGCGAATCTTACTCAGATTCTCGGAGATTTCCTCTTTGGCTTTTTCCTGACCGGTACCACCAAACGCCAGCTGCGAAAAAAGGGCGGCGACACCGACTATTTTGAGTGCTCTGCAAACCATGTTTTAATCTCCTGCGACGTCCAGTCCTGCGCGCCGATAAACTTGCGGATAACTTTATAATTTCGATCGATAAAATAGCTCTCGGGATATTTGGTGCAGCCATAAGAGGCACTGACCCCGCCATCAGCATTAAGTAAGATTGTAAGCTTCAGTGTCGCGCCCGGCCAAAACTTTTTTTGACTAAGCACTTTCTTCACCGGTACCCAGCTCTCGTCGACGCTCACGGCCACCGTTTCCACGCCCAGCTCACGTTTTGCCCAGTCGGCAAACTTCAGCAAGGCCGGCAACTCGTCAATACAGGGCTGACACCAGCTGGCCCAAAAGTTGAGCAGCACCGGCTTGTCCTTAAACTGGCTTAACTGAACCAGCCGACCATTGGCATCCGGCAGCGAAAACCCGGCCGGGTCCATCGCCTCGACACCCGCTCCCTGAGCCGTTTGCGGGATTTTGGGTTCATCACCGTATCTTGTACATGCGAACAGCCCCAAACAACCGGCCAGGGCCAGAATTGCAAGCGGCAGTAGTTCTTTTAAAATTCGCATAGTTATCCCTAATACACCCGTTTACACATGCTGCACCAGGCATAAGATTCCAAGGTGGTTTGGACGAAGTTGGACAAAAAACAACCTATCGATATAATTAAGGTATGGACCACGTGCTGGTTCTGAATGCTTCGTTCGAACCAATCCTAGTTGTACACTGGCAAAAAGCAATGCAACTTCTCTTTCAAGGTAAAGTGGAGGTTGTTGAGGAATATGACAAAGAGGTCAGAACCGTCTCAATGCGCTTTCGCCTGCCTTCGGTCCTTCGTCTGCTCAAATATATTCCTCTGACCAGGCGCAAAAACATCATTCGCTTCTCGCGCGCCAACGTTTTGCTGCGCGATCAGTTTACCTGTCAGTACTGTGGGCGCAAACGGGCCCGCACCGAGCTTACGCTCGATCATGTCGTGCCCAGCGTACAAAAGGGCAAAAAGACCTGGGACAATATCGTCACGGCCTGCATCCAGTGCAACCAGCGCAAAGGCGGCAGAACGCCCAGCGAGGCAGGAATGCGCCTGATCGCCAAACCAGGACGTCCTGAGTGGCTTCCGACCTTCACCATTCGATATACCTTGAAATCAACACCTGAACGTTGGAAAATTTACCTCTCGTGGCAAATGTCGACACCGCCCCCTCACAACAGCAGCTGACCGATCTCGATCCCGCGCTTGTTTATGAAGCCAACGCCGAGGTCATCTATCAGAGCATCCGTTACTTTCTGCCCGAAGCGGTTGCGACCGAGACGGTAGAGGCCGTTGCACAGGAAATTTTCAGCGACGTTCCCAGCTCGGGCTATCGCAAGTACGCACGGCTTATCTGCCTCAAAGCCGTCTACAACCAGGTGCTGCGCCACCCACGCGCCAAGGTTCCCCGCGAATTCAGCCCGCCTAATATTGATTCGACCTCCGAACCCACGCTGGCCCAGGCGTTTTGCCTGCTGCTGCGCGACCGTTTTGAGCTCTCCTGCTTTGAGCTTGGCTCCATTGTAGGGGCTTCCGAGGGCAGCGTCCGCACCCGACTGGAGCGCACCCGCTCCAAGCTCTACCCCGCTGAGTCGGCCCCCCGTCGCATGGCGGCCTCGAACGCCACGCACGTCTGCATCAAGACGCGCGAGCTGATCGAAGACTGGAACGTCACCGGCGCCCGCCTGGGACAGTTCACAGTACCGGGGTCGGTATTGCGCGGAGTAGGCGACTGCAGTCGCTGCGAGGCCACTCTCAAACAACGCCTTACCTCACTCGAGCACCTGCGCGAGGTTCACCTGCACCAGATTCCGGAAAAGCTGGCTGCCTTTCCCGTCTCACCCCTGTTCGTAAAAGAGGGCAAACGCATGCTGCTCAACTGGAGTGCAGCGCCCTGGTATGTCAAAGCGCTTTTTGAGGGGCTACTGGCCACGACGCTGGTGCTGGGCATCGTGCTGTCGATTCCACGTATCAAGGGCATCTACGAATTCTGGCTCGAGCGCAGACTCGACCTGTATAGCATTGCCGAGCTGGCAGCGGGATTAAGCGGCAGCCGGTCCGAGATGACCTCGGATGCGGCGGCAACCGCAGCGACGTCGTCAGGATCTCAAAGAGCCAATGAGTCCGGATCAAAATCCGCCACTGCGGCCAGCGGCGTTGCAACGAGCCAGCCCGAAAAGACCACTTCAATTGAAGAAACCGAGTTTCTCGGTCGCGACTCAGCCATTCCCACCAGCGAAAAACTTTATCGCGTGCTGATCAAAACCGACTCCCCCGAGTCGATCAAGGACCAGGTTTTGCGGGCGCTGACTGGCGTGCATTATACGGTAGCCGACGAAGAAAACACGGTCGGTGCCGAGCTGCCCGGTGGCGTGATGTTTAACGTCTTCGTGCCGCTGAAAAACTACAAACAGATCGAAAACGAGCTCTCCCGCATGGGCGAGATGAAAACCATCATCACGCGCGCCAAAGAACGCGGCTCGCCTGGCAAGGCGCATCTCAAGATTTGGCTGCAGCGAATCTAGCCCGGGCTTTACTTGCTGGCGTCGATGGCGTCATGCAATTCGGTCTTAAGCACGTCGTCGGTCGTACCTGAGGGCTTCTCTCCTGGTTTGGTAGGACCAAGCAGGTCGGAGTTTGAAATGGGAGCAACCGTATTTTTAGTATCCAGGACTGAAAGATTGATATCGGTCTTCACATTTCCAGCTTTGTCTTTATTTGCAGCGTCCTGGCCAGCGAGATCCCGCATGGTTTCTCTCAACGCGTCGGCACTCACACTGTCGCCGACTCCCTTGCCGCCAATCTTATTGTTATAGAGCGTACCGTTGGCCGTATCTTTATCTCTTTTGAGGCTATCAAATGCCTTTTTATCGGAATCGATACCCTTACTTAATGACACTCTTGCAACGGCCAAGTCAGACGACAAACTCAAATCCGACTTCTCATCGGCTGATTCGTAATGATTGATGCTGGTGTCGCCGGCTTTCTTGCTGGCAATGTCGGAATTGATTTCTTCCACGTCGACCTTGCGTACCTTTGTAACCGCATCGCCGCTTCCCAGCGCGCTTTCCGTATTACTATTATTAAAATCCACCGGATGCGGCGTGGCGAGCAACATCATCACCTGCGTCTTTTTATCGACCGTCACGGCCTGACCAATGTCTTTAAGAACCGTATCCGAACCCTTGTTGTCAGCTCCCTGGTCAACGACATTGCCTTTTTGATTTTGAAAAACTCTATCCGTAACCGTTCCACTTTTGTCGTCCAGCACATCACGCCGACCCGTGTTATTTCGTAGAATTTCTTTACGCGCATTAATGGCGGCATCTGCAGCCAGACGTTTGAGACGCTTAACACAGGTCTCTGAAGCCTTGGTCACGTCACCACCATTGCCAGTCTGGTCAACTTTAAGACAGGTGCCATCACTCGTGAATTTATCAAAGGCGTCTTGTATCGCAAGGACAGGAGTAGCCGGCTTACACGGGTCCCCCTTAACGGGCATGCCAAACCCGCACATGACCAGCCTGAGTTTTTTTGCCGCGTGGAGTTCATAGATGGTGAAAACGTTCGTGCCTTCGCGCAAGAGTCGGCCCTGCCCGCAAGCGGTTGGATCGTCGGTTGCTGGATTGCCGGTACACTGCTTTCCCAATGCCGAATTAGGGTCCACGCCAGGAATACCTTGCTGCGCCTGGGCGGCACCAGGAAAGAGCAGCGCTATGCCCAGAACCATAGTCAGGACAGCCACAGCACATACCGATACGCGACGCTTCATATAACCAACCATATCGGTCAATTTTATCATTAAAACAAGGTGCCGGAGCAATATTATACACTAACGATATGTCAATGATATCATATGTTTACAAAACAAAAATGCCCAGACTGCGGCAAGGCAACCTGGGCATTTCATGATTTTGTACAGTCGAAGGACTACCAGCTCAGCTTGAACCGCTAGCGCGACCGCCACCGCTCTTGGTAGGCGTCTTGCGAGCGCCGGCAGACTTGCCGCCAGCAGCTTTGCCAGTTGCACCAGAGATCTTACCCTTGCCGCCGGACTTCGCTTTCTTTTCCGGATGAGCATGGTCGTGATCGTGGTCGTGATCATGGTCATGATCGTGATCATGGTCAGCGCCCTTTGCGGCGGCTGCCTTCTTCTTGGTCTTCTTCTTCATTTCAGTCACTGGACGATCCACCAGCTCGATGATCGCCATTTCAGCGCCATCGCCCCAACGGGTCGCGTCGACATGAAGAACACGAGTGTAACCACCCGGGCGCTTCGCGTAACGTTCAGCCAGCGTGCTGAAAAGCTTTACAACGCTGCCGCGATCGCGAGTGCGGGCAAAAGCCAGCCGCTTCGAAGCCAACGTGCCATCCTTACCCAACGTGATCAGGCGATCCACAACGCGGCGAACTTCTTTCGCCTTCTGCAACGTGGTGGTCATCTGTTCGTGAAGAATCAGATTGTTCGCCATCGACTTAAACATCGCTTTACGATGTGAAGTGTTTCTACCAAATTTCCGGCCATCAACATTATGACGCATAAATACTCCTAATGAGACTTCCTCTTACTCGAGGTCGTCATCGTCCTCTGCAACTTCGTCCTTACGTGCGTTCATGATGCGGCTTTCGTCAACATCGCTGTCTGCTGGACGTGGTGGATTGGTTGGTGGAACGAAGCCATCAAGCTTCATACCCAGGCTCAATCCCATTTCACTCAAGATATCCTTGATTTCATTCAGCGACTTGCGACCAAAATTCTTGGTCTTGAGCATTTCTGCTTCAGTCTTCTGCACGAGCTCATAGATGTACTTGATGTTGGCATTCTGCAAGCAGTTGGCCGAACGGACCGAGAGTTCAAGTTCATCAACCGAACGGTAAAGGTTCGGGTTGAATTCCGTGCGCTCTTCTTCCTTGGCTGCTTCTACTGGCTCCGGCTCCTCGACGAAGTTGAGGAATACCGAGAGCTGGTCCTTGAGGATCTTCGATCCCAGGGCAACAGCGTCTTCTGGCAATACCGAACCATCAGTCCACACTTCAAGAACCAGCTTGTCGAAGTCCGTGCGCTGACCGACACGTGACTGCGTCACCGTGTAGTTCACCTTACGGATTGGCGAAAAGAAGGAATCGACTGGAACCCAGCCAACCGGCATTTCGTCAGACTTGTTGTTTTCAGCAGTGACGTAACTACGGCCACGCTTCACGATAATTTCAGCATGGAACTTGGCGCCCTTGCCCAGAGTAGCGATCAGCTGCTCAGGGTTGAGAACTTCAACCTGTTCACCCGTGATGAAATCAGATGCGAAAACTTCGCCCGGGCCATCTTTTTTGATGAACACGGTTGCCGACTCAGTGTCGAGCATTCTGAAGCGAACTTCTTTCATGTTCAAAATGATTTCGGTGACGTCTTCGGTCACATCCGGAATCGAAGTGAACTCATGCAATACACCTTCAAATTTTACGGCAGTAACTGCGGCGCCCTGCAGGGAGCCCAGCATCACACGGCGAAGGGCATTGCCCAGGGTGATACCAAAGCCACGCTCAAGCGGACGAGCAACAAACTTCCCATAGGTGGGAGTCAGGCTTTCTTTGTCCACATCAAGGGCTTTAGGCTTAATCAGGTCGCGCCAGTTCTTGGCCGAAAAGCTGGTTACGGTCGTGGTCATCTATTTTCTCTCCTCGTCACACGTCTGTAGTATTGCAGCCGCGTGCAGTTATAAATGGGCAACAAGGCGCTTGCGCGCCCTATTGCCCACTAAAAGTTATTTCGAGTACAACTCAATAATCAGACGTTCTTCCATCGGAGCCGAAACGTCATCGCGAGCCGGAAGGTCACGGATCTTGCCGCGGAAATTTGCAGCGTCAGATTCGAGCCATTGCGGAACTTCACGACGCTTCAGACCTTCAAGCGCGCCCTGAATACGTACTACTTTTTTGCTCTTCTCACGAACTTCGAGAGTGTCGCCTTTTTTAACCGTGAACGAAGGAATGTTCACTGGCTTGCCGTTCACCAGAAAGTGACGGTGACGAACAAGCTGACGAGCTTCCGAGCGGGAATTCGCGAAACCCATGCGGTAAGCCACGTTGTCGAGCCGGCGTTCCAGAAGGCCGATCAGGTTGTTACCCGTGACACCCTTCATGCGCTCGGCGCGTTCAAACGTCAGGCGGAACTGTTTTTCCACCAGGCCGTACATGCGTTTTACTTTTTGCTTTTCACGAAGCTGCAAGCCGTATTCAGAGAATTTGATGCGGCCCTGGCCGTGCTGTCCCGGAGGATAACCGCGGCGTTCGAACGAGCACTTGTCCGAATAGCAACGATCGCCCTTGAGGAACAACTTCTGATTTTCGCGCCGGCAAAGGCGACAAACTGATTCACAATAACGAGCCATGACTTAAACTCTCCTACGTTTCGGTGGGCGGCAACCATTGTGTGGGATGGGCGTAGTATCCGAAATGAAGCTTACGCGCAAGCCCGCAGCCTGAAGCGCGCGCAATGCAGATTCACGTCCGGCACC
Organism: candidate division WWE3 bacterium; assembly: GCA_038231515.1. GTDB lineage: Bacteria > Bdellovibrionota > UBA1018 > UBA1018 > UBA923 > JACQAX01. Next base: position 5,794 of record JBBRLF010000067.1, on the reverse strand, counting down.
CGGACCATTCACAAACACTTGAACTGAGCGCATGCCGACATCCACGGCCTTGCGAGCGGCGTCTTCCGCTGCAACCTGAGCTGCAAATGGGGTGTTCTTGCGTGAGCCACGGAAACCCTTGGCGCCCGCAGTCGACCAGGCAATCACGTTACCCATCGTGTCGGTAACAGTAACGACCGTGTTGTTAAAAGACGCCTGGATGTACACGCATCCAGCAGAAACGTTTCTCTTAACTTTTTTCTTACGAACGGCGGCACCAGCGGCATCAGTGCCCGGGGCTGCAGTTGCGTCGGCAGCCGCAGCTGGCACGGCAACTTTATCTTCCGCCGCTTTTTCATGGACTTTCTCTGGCTTCACTTCAGACATTGAAAATTACTCCTTAACCCTTCAGGCTCTTGATAGATTTCTTACCAGCGATTGCAACAGCCGGACCCTTGCGAGTACGAGCATTCGAATGCGTACGCTGACCGTGCACGGGAAGACCTTTGCGATGGCGCGTTCCGCGGTAACAACCGAGATCGACCAGGCGCTTGATGCCCATGCTTACTTCACGGCGCAAATCGCCCTCAACGCGAAAACCTTTATCGATAACATCACGAATCCGAGAAACCTCGACTTCGTTCAGTTGATCACTTTTCTTATTCTTGTCAATTCCTGCAGCTTCCAGGATTTTTCCGGAAGCGCTGCGCCCAATCCCGTAAATGTACGTGAGGGCAATTTCCATCCGCTTGTTTCTAGGGAGATCAACTCCTGCTATTCTGGCCACAATAACTCCTTATTAGCCTTGGCGCTGCTTATGGCGCGGGTTGGTGCAAATTACGCGAACAACGCCGACACGTTTGATCACCTTGCACTTGTCACAAATTTTCTTCACTGATGCTCGAACTTTCATAATTTCCTCACTAAAACAAATCTATTTACTCTGCCGACTGTTCGCTCTTTAAGCGAACAACGTTAATATCTCTGGCCCGTCCTGCGTGATGGCTACCGTATGCTCAAAATGAGCAGACAAGGAGCCATCGACAGTTACCGCGGTCCAGCCATCCGATTCAACTCGAACACCGTGTCCGCCAGCGTTTATCATGGGTTCGATCGCAATGACCATACCTTCTTTTAACGCTACGCCTTTACCTTTGGGACCGTAATTCGGTACCTGAGGCTCTTCATGTAGACTGCGACCTATGCCGTGACCAACGAACTCCCTTACCACGGAAAATCCGCGAGCTTCAACATAATTTTGAATCGCATGAGATATATCAAAGAGCCTATTGCCGACAACCGCCTCGCGGATGCCGCCTGCCAAACAGTCCCTGGTCACGTCCATCAGCTTTTGGGCCTCCGGTGCTATCTTTCCTACGCCAACTGTAACCGCCGTGTCGCCGTAATACCCATCCACAATGACACCGAAATCCAGGCTTACGATGTCTCCCTCAATGAGGGCACGGTCTGATGGGATACCGTGAACAACTTCTTGATTTACACTGACGCAAAGACAGCGCGGGTAGCCATGGTACCCCTTGAATGCCGGCTTTACTCCGAGCTCTTTGCAGCGTTTTTCTGACAAAGCGTCGAGTTCCAGGGTCGTCACGCCCGGCTTAACCGTACCAACGACCTCTTTTAAGATATCTGCGGTAATTCGTCCTGCCCGGCGCATGACTTCCAGCTCGCGGCGCGACTTCAAGTGAATCATCTGATCCTAATCTCGAAGGGCGGACCGAATGCGTTCGGTCACCTCAGACGGCTGCCCGACGCCCGAGACGGAGCGGAGCACATTTTTCTTACCGTAATAGTTCAATAAAGGAGCAGTCTGAGTCGAATAAACGGTCAGACGGTCCCGAATCACCGATTCAACATCATCATTGCGCTGGGTCAGGTCTCCGCTGCACTTGTCGCATTTGCCCACTACTTTAGGAGGCTGAAATTTGACGTGGTAGCCAGAACCACAGTTCTTACAAGTCCGGCGCCCGGTTAACCGTTCAATCAGCTCGGCTTCGTTCACATCAATGGCTATAACCCGGCTGACGCTCTTGCCAACAGCCTTGAGCGTCTCCTCGAGCGCATCTGCCTGGACCGTATTTCGTGGAAAACCGTCCAAAATGAAGCCCGCCTTGCAGTCTGGCTGCCCTACCCGCTCACCAATTAGCCCTAAAACGAGCGAATCTGGCACGAGAGCACCCTTTTGCATAAACGATGCAGCTTCCTGTCCCAGCTTTGTCCCGGCCTTAACGGCCGCCCGTAGCATGTCCCCAGTCGATAACTGAGGTATTCCAAGAGCGTCGATCAGAAATTTTGCCTGTGTACCCTTTCCTGATCCAGGCGCTCCGAGAAGTAAAACTACCATATTAAGCTTTCCGGCCTCTGATTCGGGCGCCCTTTACGAACCCCTCATAGTTCCGAGTAAGCAGATAGGACTCAACCTGAGCAACGGTGTCCAGGGCTACGCCGACGAGAATCAGCACGCTTGTTCCACCGAAGAAGAAGGGCACTTTAGCCCGCTCAGCCAAGATGGATGGTAGCACGCAGATAATCGAAATATAGATGGCTCCGCCCAGCGTAATTCTGGATAAAACATGATCGATATATTCGGCGGTCTTTTTGCCAGGACGAATCCCCGGAATGAAACCACCGTATTTCTTCATATTGTCCGCGACGTCATCACTCTTAAAGGTGACGGCCGTGTAAAAAAAGCAGAAAAACACGATCAAGACTACATACAGAACGTCATACATTACGCCGCCGGGTTGCAGGCTCGTGCGAATCCGTTGCATCCACTCCGTATTTACGAAGGTGGCGATAGTCGCAGGAAACATAATCAACGACGAGGCGAAAATCGGTGGAATCACCCCAGCGCTATTGATCTTCAATGGAAGATGCGTGTTTTGTCCGCCGTATACTTTACGACCGACGACGCGCTTCGCATACTGGACCGGTATTCGCCTTTGGCCCCGCTCTACATAGATAATGAGAGCAAAGGTGACGACAATGATCGCACCAACGAATAGCAGCGTGAAAAAGGAAATTTCACCGCTTCTAAACAAGCCCATCGTATTCGTGAAGCCAGTTGGGATACGAGCGGCAATGCCCGCGAAGATGATCAGAGAAACACCGTTTCCGATGCCTCGCTCAGTGATCTGCTCGCCCAGCCACATTAGAAATACCGTACCCGCAGTCAAAGTGACCATGGTCAGTAAACGGAAACCGATTCCTGGAAACAATACGACCGGAGGATTCGTCATCTGCTCAAGACCAGCAGAGATGCCATAGCCCTGAATGACGCACAAAAGTACCGTGCCGTAGCGGGTGTATTGAGTAATTTTCTTACGGCCCTGCTCGCCTTCTTTCTGAAGCTCATGCAGATAAGGCCAGACGACCGTCAGGAGCTGAAAGATAATCGAGGAGCTGATGTAGGGCATGACGCCCAAGGCGAAAACCGAGAATCGCTCGAGCGCACCGCCTGAAAACAAGTTGAACCACGAAAAGATGGTTCCCTTTGAGTTCTGAAAGAACGCCGTAAGCGCAACGCTATCGACGCCTGGCGTCGGAACGTGCACGCCGATACGATAAACCGCGAGTAGAAACAGGGTCAAAATAATACGCTTACGAAGTTCTGGTATTTTTACCAGTCCCTCTGCACCAGTCGCCATGGGCTTGCCCCCGGGGAAGAAAATATGTTTTATGTGGTACTAAGCAATGATTTCAACAGAGCCGCCAGCTTTTTCGATCTTCAGCTTTGCAGCTTCCGAAACAGCATGGGCTTTGATCTTGAGAGCGCGCTTGAGGTCGCCACCACCCAGGATTTTAAGGGTCTTCAGAGGAGACTTCAGCACTTTCGCCGACTTCAGCGACTCAAGCGAAACATCGGTCATCGTCAACTTATCAAGAGCGCCTACATTAATGACAGCGAAATCATGTCCGAAAATGTTGGTAAAGCCACGCTTAGGCAAACGACGATAAAGGGGCATCTGGCCGCCTTCGAAACCGCGCCGCACTTTGCCGCCCGTACGCTGAAGCTGACCCTTGCTGCCTTTACCGGCAGTCTGTCCGCGACCGGAACCCGAGCCACGACCAAGGCGTTTGATTTCCTTGTGGGCACCCTTTGCATTTTTGATTTCACCTAAACGAAGCATATAATTCCTCTCAAGACTCCGAAACGATATCGACCATGTGAATGATTTTCTTAATCATCCCACGGACCGACGAACTGTTCTCTAGCGTGCTCTCACTCATCCTGCGACGAAGCCCGAGGCCACGCACAGTTGAGATTTGCTGCTCAGTGCAGCCCATGAGGCCCTTCTTGAGCCGGATGGTGATTTTTTTCTGAGTTTTAGTCGACGCCATGATTAACTCCTACTTACAGTATCTCTGCGACAGTTTTGCCGCGTGACTTCGCAATAACATCAAAATTGCGAAGGTTCTTAAGTCCAGCCAAGGTCGCACGCACCACATTGTGTGGATTGTCGCGCTTCAGGGACTTCGTCAGAATGTTCGAAATGCCCGCGCATTCAAGAATGGCTCGCACCGAAGAGCTCGCGATAACGCCGCTGCCTTCTGGAGCAGGCTTCATCAACACACGGCTTGCGCCGAAATGCCCGACGATTTCATGTGGAATCGAAGTGCCAGCCAGAGGCACACGAATCAGATTCTTGCGCGCCTGCTTGGTTGCCTTCTTGATAGCTTCTGGGACCTCGCCTGCCTTGCCAAGTCCAACTCCGACCTGGCCTTTTTTGTCGCCTACGACGACAATGGCTGCGAAGCTGAACCGACGACCGCCTTTGACGACTTTCGCGCATCGGTTGATGTGGATTACGCGGTCTTCAAATTCGCTGTCTTCGGGATTCGAGTTGCGTTGATTTGGGTTAGCCAATTTTCATTCCTCCGAGAACTAAAACTTAAGTCCCGCTTCGCGGGCGGCATCAGCCAAAGCTTTGACTTTACCGTGGTAAATGTAACCGGCGCGGTCAAAAACGACGCGCTCGATCTTCTTTTCAATAGCACGCTTGGCAAGGGCCTGGCCTACAGCCTTAGCGCCAGTAAGGTTGCATCCAACCTTACCGCGCTGATCCTTTTCAAGGGTGGAGGCCGAAAGAAGCGTGGCTCCGGTTTCGTCATCAATTAGCTGTGCATACAAATGCGCGTTGCTCTTGAAAACGGTAAACCGTGGCTGCTCTTTCGTACCATTCACGCGGCTACGAATGCGTTTCTTACGCTTGAACCGAATGACTTTCTTTTGATCTGTGTGTTTGCGGATTGTCGTTGCCATACTACTTCGCTCCCGCCGCTTTACCTTGCTTACGGATAATCACTTCATCCGAATACTTGATACCCTTGCCCTGATAGGGCTCTGGTGGCTTAAACGCCCGGATCTTAGCGGCTACTAGTCCGACCAACATTTTATCAGCACCCGAGATGGTGAGCTTGGTGTTCGCATCAACCTTGGCCTGGATACCTTCTGGCAGCTTGAAATCCACGGGATGAGAAAATCCGAGGGACATGTTCAAGACATTGCCCTTCGTCTGCGCCTTGTAACCGACGCCGATGATTTCCAGCTCCCGCGTGAAACCTGCGCTTACACCGTGCACCATATTGTGCACCAACGTACGCGTCAAGCCATGCAAAGCGCCTGATTTTTCCACAGCCTTGTCGGCCGAAACCGTCAAAACTCCGGCTTCTACCTTGATGATAACGCCAACGGGCAGCTTATGAGCTAACTTACCCTTGGGACCTTCGATCCGGAGATCCAGGCCTTTCAGGTCAATCTTAACGCCCGCTGGGACCTTAATGGGTTGTTTACCTA
>JBBRLF010000066.1:0-17926 GCA_038231515.1 candidate division WWE3 bacterium | reverse complement strand
TCCGTGCCAATGGCGGCTGCGCAGAAGTTCAGATGGGAGGTGGTGGTTAGATCAGCGCGAACCATCGCGCTAACCGTGAATCCCGTGGCCGCCTTGAGCTCGGTGCTGGGAACTGCCTTCTGCCATAAGACACTATGGCCCGAAGTCTTGAGTGAGACCGCAAGGCTGCCTTTTCCGGTGATGGGGGAAACGGCCGTGCGTAAGGCCGAGTCGGTAGTATATTGAGCGGCGAATCCCGAGGTGGATCGTTCAAAACCAGGATCCTCAACCAAGTTTAGCGAGGTGGGATCAGAGCGACCCAGAGTGGCCGTGAGGAGTTGGCTTTCTGAACCTGGCGCTGGTGGCGACAGCGCTTCGCTGTGACAGGCGGTCAAACAGCACGCGGCAACAATCCATAGCAGGGCACCAGCACCGGTCTTGAAACGGAAATTTTTCATTGGAATCTCTCTCTCTGGTAAGAAGATAAAGCAAGACCGAGGCCAAGCGCCGGCACTCGATTGGCGCTGTCTGACAGATCTGAAAATCGTCCAATTCACTGAAAGTGTATAGCCAGCTGTGGAGCATTCCAGCGAAGACCCCGGGCCGGGCACAAGTGATCCGCACGGAACACTAGCTGAAAATTGCTCCGCAAATTCCCACTCTTTCCGCCTACCTGCCAGGTTTTCAGCAGTACGCGTGCGCGGCACCGTCCTTGCTTTATAAGGCTCAAGAGAAAGAGAGACCCAAATGAAAATTAAAAATATCGTTACTCCTCTATTGATGATGGCTCTGATGACCGGTACCTCAGTGGCACATGCCGCGGAAAAGTGTGCAGATGGTACTGCACTGAAGTCTTCAGTAGCCGCGGACTTTAAAACCGTTGCCGCCGCGATCGATATACAGGAGACGGCAAAGCCTCTCTATGAGTTTCTGGGCAAGCTGACTTCCGAGCATGCGCGGTTTATCGCCAAGGTTTACCGGACCGACATGGGGGCGGAAAAGCTACCAGTCGTCCTTAGCCTTCCGATTGAGTCGGTTAAAGAGAAATACAAAAATCTGGATCTGTATATTTCGGCGGCAACACAGGGACTGCATCCTCATGTCTATGTCTCGAGCTGCCGTCGCGAAGCGACTGGCCCCGAATGCCTGACCATTGATCTGCTGAGTAATATCGACTGCATTACCCAGCTCAAGACGTTGGTTGCAAAGAAATGCCACGAGCTGCACGAACGCGCAATCGCAGCTGGTTGCGTGGCCCCACAGAAAAAACATGAAGGCTTTGGTGCCAAGGCCATCGAATTCATCAAAACTCTGGTGCAAAACGAAAAGCTTCGTAAAGCCGGCAAGACACTGGCCGAATGAAAATGAGGGTTCCGGTCATGGTATTATTTTTTGGAACATTGCTCGTCCTGAGCTTGAGTTTGCCCGCGCAAGCCACAACCACGATCGAGCCCGGTATTGAGCGTACCTATGACCCAAATGGCCGGCTTTCTCAAGCCGTCTATCTCGACTCTCCAGCCAAAGGGACGACGGAAACACTGACCATCAACGAAGAAACCGGCGTGTGGCTACGCCGGTTTCTTCGCAACGGTCGACTGGTGCGCGAGGAGCGCGAAGAATTTGGAAAAGATGAGCGCCTCTTGCGACGGCAAACGCTGTCAAGCAGCGCCGAAAACGGCAAGCTTGACCGGCGCGTCGTGGAGAGGTTTCTCGCACTCGAAGTCGAGCGCAGGGCTTATGAACTTATCTCTGGCCAGTGGGTGCAGCATGGGTTGACCGCCGACTCGAGCATTCTGCTTGAGTCTGGTCTTTCGCCCGTCAGCCAGTATGCCCGCTGTCTTAAAAATGCAGGCAAGGCTGCGGGCGACGCCAGGTCGCAAAGCGAATGCCGCAAGTTTCTCGACGACGTCCTTAATTTGGACCTCACCAAATACGATGCATTTGCCAATCTCCAATGCAACGACACGGCCAACGCCCAGATATTTCTGCCCGAAGGGTTTCGCATCGATACGGCCACGTGCGGCTCGGATCCTTGGGTTCTGGAAAATATCAAGGCAGGCGTGAGCGCGCTGCTGACTGACATGCAGTGCCTGGCTGGAGTGAACCCGGCTGTTGCCCGACGTATGGCTGCCCGAATTGCCGAACGGCGTCCGCGCATCAACTGCCTGGGTGGCGAGGTGCGACTGGTTGCCGGCTCACCCTTGTACGAGCGTCTTTGCGGGCGACTTGCGGTGGGCTCCAATAGCGAGGAATGCGCCGAAAAAGTGAGCCAGCTTCGCGATCCAAGGGTGGGGGCGTTTTTCAATGTCGCCACGCCAAATGACATCTATCTGGTGGCGGGCGATCCTAGGCTCGATAGCCATAAGTATCCTGCCGCGGCCAATAAGCTCGCCGGGCTGATGCTGCACGAGTTTCTGCACATGGCCGGCATTCCACACGACGAGCGCCTCGTGGATTGCAACGGCACGCGAGAAATCGTGCACAACTGCTTCAAAGACAAAGACTTTCAGAAGGACGCAATTTACGGGTGCTCCGCCGTCTGTGGTGCCGATCGTGCTTCGGCATCGCATTGGACCAAAGAGGGCTGCCACGCCTGTGTGATGTGGAATAACAAAGACGGCGACGAGCATCGGTGCGACAAGCCGCCTGCTGACTTTTAAGCAACGAGTCCGCGCCTCTGTCACTGGCCTGACGCTGTCAACGCAGCAGTAGAGTGCCCGTGGGACGGGCAGGCCCGGCCGCCTAACCATCTCTGCAGTTAACCCAGCGAATTGGGGCCTGGAACCAGGCCCTTGCAGGGCTGGATTGCGACTGCTTGATTTCAGTCCTGGCACTGCACTTGCGATATCTCTCTGCAAGAGGGACGATGCATGACGACAGTTAAAATTCTCGTATTCTTTCTCGCAGGCGCTTTCGTAGCCGTGGGGAGTCACGCAGGCGAACCGGTTATTGCCGATAAAGACGCCCCGATTTACTGGCAGGCCCTGAAGCTTGACCGACTGGGAAACACCAGGCCGGTTCCCGGAATTCCCGACGCCTACGTCTCGCCTTTCGGTACTCAAGTTCATCCTTCCTGCTTTGACTATGCGGCCCGCAGCGGTACGCCACGCGCCCAGGCTGAGGTGGCCGTTGAAGGTTGGCTGCGCGAAACCTTTCAGACCATGGTGAGCTGCGAGAGCCGCTACCCTGAGTTCAAGCCTTATCTGCAAGAGTGGGTCAGCCAGTTTCGCCGCGCGCGCATCACCTGCACCTCGAAGACGATGGCCCAGACGAAAATGAGCGCCCAAAACATGCCGCTGGGCATGGGCGTCTTGCTCGGACTCAGTGAGAACGAACGCGAGGGCATCGAGATTCCGGATAACCTGGCCTCGTTGCCACGCGAGTATCGCTCGGTGGTGATTCTACCCGTCGACAGCTTTGCGCTGGGAATAAAGTCAGGCGCGGTCAAGGACAGCAGTGGCGCCTGGGCGCGTGATTTTATTTTCCATGAAGTTCTGCACTCCACTCACGCCAATAACCGCTGGGACCACGACCAGGTAGAAAATAAAGATCCCGCGGCCACCGGCTGCGATAATGACAACATCACCGGCGATCGCATCAATGTCGTCTCCATGCTGTGCACGGGCTCGGCACTCGTCGATGACAAATCAGCGGAGCAGGTGCTGTTCGATCGTATGTCTGGCTGCGGTGCTGGAAAATGCGTGCGCCTTTTTGCCGAAGACCACTACGATACGCACGACATTCTGGATTACCTCAGCCAGCCCTGGATGCCGACCGAGGGCTTAAGTCAGAAAAATGCCGAAAAACTTTGTCAGCGAATTTATAATCAGGGCCAGTGCTCAAGCGACCTGGCCGCGCAAGGCGCCAACCTGACCAAAGGCGCGCCCAAGCTGCGTGAGCTCGGCGGCAAGCTGCGTGAGCGCCTGCATCACCTGTTTGTGCCTGGTGCGGCCCGCATCGCACCCGAAGTCCTCGCGGCGATTCCGACCGGCAAGTATCTGTTGGAGAAACGGGACACCGCCTGCTTCAAGGATGTTTTCAAACTTGCCCCCGGGGGCGCGCTTTACCTGCGTGAAGGTGCGAGCCGGGTGAGATCAAGCGGCTCGTCGCACGAGCTGGCCTCGCCCCGACGTTTTTTCATGGACTCTCAGCAGGCGATGTCGCGGGCAGTTGCCGGCAGCGCGGCTTGCGCCGGGGCCGAGGGTCGTCAGCTCACCAGACTGCTCGAGGATTTTGGTAATGTCGTCGACTGGTCGCTCTTCAAGAGCACGGCCTATACTGACTTTCTTGCTCGGCGCTACAGTGGTGAGGCCGAGGCCAATCCCACAGGATTTGGCCCGGCGTTTCACTTCGGATCATGGGAGGCCGTGCTGGGCAAAGGTCTGGTCGAGGAATATGGCAAAGCCATAGAGCTGCTGCACTACCAGTCGTCATCAGTCAGCTGTGAGGCGCTGGGGTACACTGGCGCCGAGCGCGTGACACCCTGGTTTACCGAGGTAGCCAAGCGGGTACAGATGTCGAGTCATGGTTCAAATTGCAAGGCGGGTCATTAGCCGCGGCTAATTTGCCCGTCGTCCAAGCAGCAAGGCTACACAAACCGCAAGCGGTTTGCGAGTGGCAGGGGCGTCGGCACTCAGGCTTGCATCGAGCACGTTTCGGAGCTCAGGATCTGAGGAGTCCGCCCCCAGTCCGGTGAACTGCCAGCGGCGCAGAATCTGCTTCGCAGTTGCTGTCACGTTTTCGGGCAGCCACGAGGCGTGGCCTATATCGGCCAGCGCTTTAACCAGACTGCGGTCGATATTTGCGGTGAAAATCGGCTCGAGGGCCCGCAAGAGCTGCTGACGTTCGTAGGTCACGCGTACCCGGCCCAGCACCTGAGTGCGCAGAAAGCGTTCAAGAAGCTCGGACTCGGTGGTGCGGCCTTTTGCGTGCAGGTAGGCGATGCCCATGGCCCGCTGGTAGAGTCGCAGATACACTTCGGTCGGCGGCGCGGCCTCAAAGGCCTTGTTTGAAAGTGCAACGGCGAGCAAGTCGAGAGTCTGGTTGACACTGGTGGCGTGGTTGAGCCCAAAATCCATCAGTGATTCAAAGGCCAGCGGAGTGGTGATGTACTGGGCAACAGCGCTGACGTCTTTGGTTTTAACCCGACCCTGCGCACGCTCTAGAGCGACGGGCAGGAATTTTTGGATGACGACGGCAGAGTCGAGCGTGCTCAGCTTGGTGAAGGTTCGAGCCACACGGGTCGTGGGGGTGCCCAACGCGTCGAAGGTTTTGCGAATGGTGGCAAAGCGCACGGGGCCGCGGCGGCCTGCCAGATCTTCGAAGCGACTCGACAGCGCGCTTTCGGCATCAGTACGGTACCAGTCGGAGTGATCGACGGGTGGCGCGGCGTCGCGCATCGCCTGCAGCGCTTCGACAAAGGGCGCGTAAAGTTTTTGCATTCGACGTAAACCGAGGTCGACGAGCTCGCCCGGCACGTTGTTATTTTCGGGCACCGTCGCTGGATTAGGCGCTGCGGCCGGAAATAGTATTAGCCCCGCTTCGAGGATTCGCTCGTGGGCCTCTTCGTTCTGATGGCTGCTCAGCGCGGGATCAAAGCGGTTGAGTGCGATCATATAAGCGCGGCGCACCTCGGGCTCGGACATCTGTCGATTGGCGCCGATGCGCTCGTAGGGGTCTGCCGCAAACGGACGGGGCGCATCTCCGGCCCACGCACCGACCGTTAATCCAAAAATCAACAACGCAAACTTCGCAGTATTCAGCATGAGGAGTGTGTAGCATAAGAAGAGTAAAATAGTCAACAATTCTAGGCAGTTAACTACGTCAGCTTAGATAGTCTTCTGGTCAGTCGATCTTTGACCTGGTCAGGGCACGAGCGAGGCTGAGCGCAGGCTGATATCGCCCATGGCGTTGATCTCGAGGCCACGCACGGACGGTGAGACGAGATAGCCGTACGATTCGGAATAGAGCGGTATGACCGGAACTTCGCGGGTCAGGGCAAGATTCAAAGCTTCCCGAATATATTTACCGCGCGCCGGTCCCAGCGGTTTGCCCTCGATGAGGTGAATCAGAGCATCGTAGCTCGGATTTTTCCAACCCGTCGTATTCGCCTTGGCACCCGAAACAAGCGTGGCCAGCACCGGATAGGCGTCAGGGTAATCGGCGGGGCGGCTGTAGATCGTCAGGTGTCCCTCTCCGAGCGTGACATTCTGAATCAGGCGATCGCGTGGGGCCAGCTTGAGATCGATCGTGAAGCCAAGATTTGTCTTCAGAGCTTGGGCAACAAAGCCGGAAACCAGCGCGCTTTCGTCCGTCGATAGCGCATGCAGCTCGAGCTTTCCTACCGTCGTGGGGTCGACGCCCGCCTCTTTGAGAAGGGCTTTGGCCTTGGCAATATCAAAACCCGGCTCGTCTGGCTCGGCGTCCGCTGGCTTCGGACCGAGCAGCTCGTGGCTTACCCAAAGTTCGGCGGGCACATAAATGCCTTGGAAATAGCGGCTCAGAGCCTCACGGTCGAGCGCCAGCCGAATGGCCTGTCGTACGGGGCGCAGATTAAGTGGATATTTTGTGACATTCAAAAACAAGGTTCGTGTTCGAAATTGGGGTGCCAGATGAAAAGCGGGTAGCTTGCGGGCCAGAGCGGCTTCGGTGAAGTTCAGCGGTATTGCAAAATCAAATTCGCCGGCCTTGAATTTTGCGACCGCTTTGGCGTCTTCGTCGAGGACGCTGATATCGATTAGGGCAAGCTTGGGTGGCGTGCCGTAGTAAAGCGGGTTGCGCTTGAGCACGATGCGTTTTCCCGCCTCGTGAGTGACGGGGATAAACGGGCCCAGGGTTAGAATCTTACCGGGCAGGTGCCAGCTGCGGCCCTCGCGGTCGAGTAAATCTTGACGGAGCGGGAACAGTGCGGGCAGCGTGAGCACGTGTAGAAAATCCGCCTGCGGCCGATTCAAGGTTACCTCGAGCCGACCCGGTGCCAGCGCCTTGATTCCAACGGCCGCAAAGTTGCGAAGTTTTCCCGAAGAAAAAGCTTCGGCATTGACCACGTTTCTCAGAAACAAGGCATAGCTTTTCGCATCGAGCGGATCGAGCAGGCGCTTCCAGGACGTTACGAAATCAGTGGCAGTCAAGGGCTGGCCGTCGCTCCATTTTACGCCTTCGCGCAGCGTGAAGGTATATTTCAGGCCGTCGCTTGAAAGTGCAACATTGCGGGCCAGCGCAGGCACGGGAGCAAGCTTGGAGTCGAGCCCCATGAGGCCGTCCATGATGTTGCTGAAAATAAAGCGGGTGAGGCCTGAGCCCGCGACATTCCAGTCGAAGCTGACGGCGTCGATGGCGATGCGCATGCGCATCGTGCGATCGCTTTCAGCGTGGGCTGCGGGGGAAAAAAATGCCCAGAAGGTGCAAAGCAAAATCAGTAAAAGATTACGCACCCGTTGATTGTAACTGAAGTCCTTTGATTCCTGCCGCTATAATGTTGGAGATGGCTATTTTTCGTGCGCTTTTTCTCGCGGCCTTGATCTTTCCTTTTCAAACGAACGCACAGGCTGATTTTGTGCTGACCGGGGCCGCCCCTTGTCCCAGCGGTAGCGTGACCAACGGCAAGGTTACCTACTGTCAGAACGACGCCAGCCGCACGGACGAGTATAAGAAGAAGGTATTGAGCGGACTCGACTCAAAGGCCGACCTCAAAACGCAGATGGAGTTCTTGAACAAGGGCATGACGCGCGAAGCGACTGCCGTCTATACGCGGGAAAGCGCGCTCTGGAAGGCTGGCCTGGCTGAGCTTCCGCCGCGGGTGAAGTTAGCGATGAGCGTGGCCGTCGATTCCATGCCTGGCTGCTCGGGAAACGGCGCTCGCAGCAACCAGTCCTTTTGCGCCTGGACCTCGCTGGAGGCCATCAATAAAGAGCTGCTGCCGGCGCTGCTCGCGGATAAGGGCTGTGACTCGCTGGCTGGCGACGAGAGCAAAAGCACCTGTAAGTCGGCTCTCAAAGCTCGCTGCGGTAAAACGCCTGATGCCCAGTGCCGTCTTGATTTGCGCTCCGAGCTGGTCAAAGGCAGCCTGGATCTTAAAGATGCGGCCGCCCTGGAGGGAGTAGTCAACGGCGGCTATGCCTGGTGCAGCGAGAGCTTTAATGGAATTTCTTGCGACGTCGACTACGGCGCTGCCGAGCGTGCCGTGCCCCTGACCGAGATGGGCGACGTCGCTTATGCGCATTGGGCACCGAAGGCAAAACAAACGACGGTTGCCCATGTGCCGGCAAAGACCGAACCACCGAAAAAAATCAACGGGCCCACGGCTCCCGCCCCGCCCCAGAAAACCATACCACCGGTTGCGCCGCCCAAGGCGGTGCCCGCCAAGGTGTCACCGCCACCCAAAGTGATGCATGCTCCACCGCCGGCTCCACCACGTTCGATTCCCGAGGGCTCAACCGATAAAGGGGCGCATCCCAGCATTCGTCACCCCAGCTCCACGGCCTATGGGCGTATTCTCGACAACTGCCGTCTGGGCTGGATGGACATGCCCGAGTACGAGCGCAAGTTGGCGCCCGCGCAGGTCTGTGATCGGCTGCGGTCGAGTGATCTGGGAGTGTTTGCTCCTGAGATCGCCTATCTGATGTCGAACGCCTCGATTGAAAGCTATATCGAAATTTTGCGTATGGAGGCGATTACCCGCTTTCTGCAAGCCAATCGCGACCTGACGGGCACCGACATCACGCCCGCAATGTTGAGCGGAGGCTGTCCGGTTTTTGCGAGTGGCATTGAACGCTTCAGCCAAAAAGCCATGCCGGGGCCCGGCTTGCTGCAGGATCGCGAGTATGGAAAAAAGATGCACACTGCCGCCGAACGGGCGGTTCACTTGAGCAGAGGCATCAACGCCATTCCGCGCATTCACCACACGCATGAAACCTGCAGCAACTCGGCCGTCGAAGTCGAAATCTGCCAGCGCTACCACTACGGCTCCGACCATTGCAACGAGGTGCTGGGCTGGGAACGCGCAAAAAACAAGGAGCAGCTGCTGGTCTATGCCGAAAAGGATAACATCAGCGCCGTGTGCAGTACGCCGCGCGAGCTCGAGGAATCGTCGCTTGAGGCTTATCGCGACGAGGTGACGAAAAATCTGCAAGACTACCCGGGACTCGCGGCAGGCCGCGATGCCACCGAAAAGCCCTGGGACAAACGTCCGCCCCTGCTTGATCAGTTCGCCGGTGCTCGTGATGACGTTGCCGTGGACGCGGCGCTGGCGGCGTCGTCCAAACAAATATCAGCCGATCTGGTCGAGGCCGTGAATAAGTTCTGTGGCGAGAAAACCCATGACAGCGACTGGCGCGGCCTGGTGCAGCTCTCGCAGCTGACGGGCTCTGTTCTTAAAGATTTTCCGGTGTTTCAGTCCCTGCAAGATTGCGCCGTTTGGCAGGACGGCGAAGACGAGAAGCTCAAGTCGTTTGCGAAGATCTTCAGCATGTTTGGCTGCGGCGTGGCCACACTGGCATCGGCCGGCGTGGCCGGACCGGCCTGTGCCGTTTTGTTCTTTGGCGAAGCCTATTCGGGCTGGAAAACCGCTAAAAAAGATTTGGACTGGAAAACGGTTTGCATGCAGGCCAACGCCGGTAATCCGGGTTGGAAGAATACGGTTTGCACCTCCAAGGACTATTCCAAGGCTGTCGACAAGTACGACGCGGCGGTGTCCGAGCTGATTCTCAATGGTGCCTTTGCCGGGTTCGAGGTCGTAGGGCTGGGCGTAAAGGGCATTGGGGCAGTAGCCAAGCTGCGTCGTGCGGCTTCGAGGCTGCGACCCGCTGAGCTCGAACGTCTGACCCGGTTTCTGAAAGACGCAAAATCGCCGGAAGAAATCGAAGCGCTTTCTGAGAGTCTTGAGGCCATCAGCATTGAGCGCGCGGCTGGCACGGGCCGCAAGGGCACTGACGCCGTCGAGCTGGCTATCGCCGACGCCCGCGCGGTTCGCTCAGGCGGGGTTGAGGCGCGTTACGCCGTTGAGCTCGAGGGCGCGACGAACGCCGAGCGGGCCGAGGGCGTGCGCACCATCGAGGCGCTCGAAGGTGCGGGCTATAACGAAGATGAAATTGGCCTGATGCTGAAAAAGGCGAAAACAGGGTGCCCACTATGATTCTGCTCCTGGCACTGTTTGCATTGCTCACTCCAGCGCCCGCGCAAGCCCGGGCCTGCCTTGCTGACAAATACAAAGAGATGCGCGATCTCTATGAAAAGCCGTTCCTCGACGGCGAAGGCGCGCTCAAACCCGAATATCAGAAGAAGAATGTAAAGTACGAGAACACGGGGCAGCACGACGAGAAGTTGGCCGGCAAGGCTGAAGGCAAGCGGGGCGCTGGCCGCAGCGTCAAGAACAGCCCGCTGCCCGATGATGCCGAGGCGATGTGGAAGCGCGCGTTTCCCGAGCCCGGCAGCAATGGCAAGACCTGGTGGGCTTTCAACGAGGAATGCGACTGCTTCTACCGGTTTTCGGGATCCGTCAAAGGCGACAAGATGGTCGTCCACTGGAATGGGATGTCGAAGCCCGGCGGGAATGTCCGAGTTGCGCCGGCCGCAGGAACCGAGTTTTTTGGTGCCGAGGGCGATGTCGACTCTTATGCCCGGGCCCGTCGCGACGCCACTCGAAGCTATCAAAAAGAGCTGGGCAAGCAAATTGATCGCGTCACCAAACAGTTCGTCGAGGCCGAAGGCAAAGCCGTTCGCGTCGTCACGGAAAAGGGTGACGTGCTTGAAGGCATACCCATAGGCATTACCCCAGACCGGGGCGCGGTCTACGTCGAGCTCGACGTCGGTCCACCGCGTGGGCGAGTCAAAGTGCACCTGAAAGATGTGCGGGAAATTGGTCCGGCCACGGGAGCCAGCTCGCCAAAGATCGATGTGGCGCTCGAGAAGACCGACGTGGGTCCGGCGCCGCCGACACAGCCCAAAGTCGAGCCCGTCGAACCGGGAACCAAGATTGAGCGAGAGGGCGCACGCGGCAAGTTTGGCGAAACCAACAAGGGCGCCGCGCCCGCCTTTACCGACGAGCCCGTGAATCTGAAGCCGAGCATCTCGCAGGTTGCGGGCGAGGCGATGAATCGGCCCGCGATTCACTATCGCTCGCCCGAGATAGGCCAGCCCGCGAAGCAGGTTGCCGAGTCGGTGCTCAAAAAGCCGCTCGGCGAAGAGATTGGCTCGGGGGGCTTTCGTCGCGTCTATGAGCATCCTACCGATCCCGATAAGGTGGTGAAGGTTTATGACCCGCGAATGGGTCAGCAGAAATCAGCGCAGGTGGTGGGCGAGGCGATTCAGCGCGAGCTCGCCTATGAAGAGGTGCTTCAGAAGTTTGGCTTCAAGGTGTCGAAGATCGATCGCAACCCCGAGCTGCTCGAGCGTGGCATCATTGTGCAGGAAAAAGTTCATGGCCATCCCCTGGGTGAGCTGCTTGACCGCGAGCACCCGGGCCGAATGCGCGACCCGCGCCTGCAGGCAAAATACGACGAGTTCATGGCACGCGCGGTTAAATACGAGAAGGCTTTGCTCGAAGATCAGAAATCGCACTACAGCTGGGCCATGCTTGGCGGCACACCGAGCGTACCCGTGGGCCTTGATCTTGGTGGCGGCTTCTCGAACGTCTTCGTCAGCGACGCCGGCGACTTTGTGCTGATTGATTGGTAGCCCCGGCCGTGCGAGCGCGTCTTAGGGAGTCAGTGCCTTGGAGCGGTATTGGCCCAGATACGGATGATTGTACGGCCCGCTCACATCAAAGTAATATGTGCCGTCGGCCTTTTGCGCGGCCCACTGATGCGTACGCATATTGTAGACCCAGGTCTCGGTTGAGGGGCCTGCGCCGCCCCAGGAGGAGCCGACTTTCATGACCATGAGCTGGTCATCGGATTTCGTCTCAAAGGAAAGCGGCACACCCGTTTTAGGTGAAACTTTGGAGTCGGTGACGATCAGGTCTTTTTTTGCCAGCTCGAAGTGCACGTCTTCTGCGATGACCACATGGCCCACTGTCTTCTTATTCGGACGGTCCAGCGGAATAATGTCGCCGGGACGAATCGAAAGCGGATCCATGCTGTGTCTGAAATGCTGAGGAATTTTATTCAAGGAATCGGCGTGAAAGGCTTCGCTGGTGGGATACTGTAGGCCCAGGGCCCCGTTGTCGCTCTTGTCAGTGGCATCACGCAAGGCAACTTGTACCGCGCCTGAGCAGTCGATTCCGATGCCGGCGCTGGCCAGAGCAGCTTCCGCGCCGCCGGGCGTGTCAAAGCCGCTGTCGGAGACGCAGGCCAGCTGGCGCACCACGTGCCGGTAGTCTGCGGCGGTGCCGCGACCCAGGGTGAGACGAAGCAGTGCCGTGCTGTCGAGCGTTGGATTGGGCGAGGTGCCTAACTTCAGCGCTCGCATCATTTTGTCCAGGTCGGCGCTTTGGGCTTTCGGATCCGCAGGCGCAATGTGGTAAGGCAGATGAACGGGTGCGGTGGTCACCGTTTTTTTGCCGTCGCTCTTCTCTGTGGGTCGTCCGCATTGAAGCGTGCCGGTGGCGTCGGCTCCCAGGCTCACCTCGTTGATCTGCACCATTGAGGTTTTGATTTTGTCGCTGATGCGGCCGTAGCGCCTTGTAAGCTCGTCATTGATTGAAGCCAGACACTCGGCAACAATCGTTTTTGAGTTGTCCTGGCCCGGTAAATAGCAGCTCTTGGCCAGCTCGGGGCTTTCGTGTCTGATCATATAACTCACCACGGGCGCCACCGTGCCGAGCTTGGCGACGTAGTCGGAACTAGGGCTGCACTCCTCACCCCAGGCGGGTGCGGCGCAAAGCACGGCGACCACGATAAAAAAAAGATCCCCCAAAAGTCGGAGCATTCGAACCTCACTCCCAACGTCTATTGTAGCTAAAAAGCGTCCTTTAAGGTAAATATCAGGGATATTGAACACTTGGCGCGGAGAATTACACTCGATATGAAATCTGTTTATCTGGGCGAAGACCACTCGATTTTTAGAAAGTCCGTGCGGCAGTTCATGGAAAAAGAGGTAGCCCCCTTTGCCGACGCCTGGGAGCAGGACTGCCGCATTCCCAAGCAGATCTGGACTCGCATGGGCGAGCTGGGATTTCTGGGAATTTCCTTTCCTGAAGAGTTCGGAGGCGCGGGCGCTGACATCTTTTCTTCGATCATCTTTCTCGAAGAGCTGGCGCGTTCGCAGATGGGTGGATTTGCAGCGGCAGTGGGAGTGCAGCAGTTCGTCGCAACCGGTGCCATCTTTAATCAGGGTTCTGCCGATCTTAAAGAGCGCTATCTCCGGACCTCTATTGCCGGAAGTAAGGTGGGCGCGATTTGTATCTCTGAACCCAATACTGGCTCTGACGTGGCGGCGATTCAAACGTGGGCCGTGCGTGAGGGTACGAGCTGGGTTATTAACGGCGCTAAAACCTGGGTTACCAACGGCGTGTACGCCGACTTCTATGTGGTCGCGGCCAAGACCGATCGCGAAGCGGGCGCGGGCGGCATCAGTCTGCTTTTGGTCGACGCGGGCACGCCGGGCCTGACGAGTAATAAGCTAAAAAAAATGGGCTGGCACAGCTCGGATACCGCGGAGCTCGCGTTCGAAGACGTGCGTGTACCCGCCACCAATCTGATCGGCGAGGCAGGGCACGGCTTTTACTACATCATGCAGACCTTCGTCATGGAGCGGCTCACGGTGGCGGCAAGCTCGGTGGGAACCTGCGACGTGGCGTTGGAAACAACGCTGGCCTATATGGAAACCCGCCAGGCGTTCGGCAAGCCCATCAATCGTTTTCAGGCCCTGCGGCATCGCATTGCCGATCTCAGCACGGAGCTCGAAGCCGCGCGCCAGCTGGTTTATCACGCGGCCTGGCTGCATGGCCAGGGTGAGCAGGCAGTTAAGGAATCGTCGATGGCGAAGCTGCTGACCTCAGAACTTTCCAATCGCATCATGGCCGAATGTCTTCAATTCTACGGGGGCTTTGGCTTTGTCGAGGAATATCCCATGGCGCGCTTTTATCGTGATGCGCGGGTTAGTACGATTGTCGCCGGCACGAGCGAGATCATGCGCGAGATCATTGCCAAGGTGGTGATCGACAAGGTTGAGTTTCCCAAGATTGCCTCGGGCCAGCCGGCCTTGGCCGTTGCTGAGCCTGAGTTTGCCACTCCGTTGGCAACATCCAATGCGGTTGCGGGGGTCACCTTGCCCGAGGTCATGCGGTCCCTGGCGGCGCGCCATCGCCCCGAGCGCACGCAGGACTGGAAAGCGCTTTTTCATTTCAAGTTTACCGGGTCGGGGCATCCCGAATGGACCGTTCAGGTGGATTCCAATCGCTGCGAGGTCAGTGAAGGCCTGGTGGGTACGCCGGACTGCGTGGTCACCACTGCCGAGGAGACCTACCTGGCAATCGAGCAGGGACGCCAGAACGCCGAGATGGCAATTCTGACGCGAAAAATAAAAATCTCAAATCTTACGGCGATGATGAAATTTTCCAAGGCGTTCCGACGTATTGGCTCAGGCACTTAGCGGCAGAGGCCAAGCAGGCGATCTGCCAGCAGCGCGTCGAACAAGGTCGTGCGATGGTCTTTGGTTTTTACATACTCGGCCGGCGTGATCAGACCAAGATCGAAAATCAGCGCCTGATCGGATTGAATAGGTTCGCGATCGGCGTAGCTGGCGAAGCGGTGCAGACTGTAACGGATTTCGTCGCTTCCGGGCTTGGTGGTGGCGCACAGGCGATTGTCGAGCAGGAAGTGATTTGAGCGCGGCGCCATGCAGAGTCGCAGCTCGCGAGTATGGTCGTCCCAGCTAAAAGCGCGGTCGAAACGCGTCCGCAGCTCGCATTGTCTGGCGAACTCTGTGGCCAGCTGGTCCAGTCGTGTTTTAGCTTTATTGTATGCGCGATCGGCCTCATAGTCTGGGCCGTCCAGCGCCATCTCAAGGGCCATGGTCTTGCGATAGCGCTCCTCGTGCAGCCGCTTCTGTGGAAAGCTTTCGCCAGGAACGTCAGCCATGAGAGCCATGCGCTGGGCCTGGATAAGATTTCGTGCACTATCGATGGATTCAAAAACTGTTCTTGCGAAAAGATATTCCTGTCCGACGCGTTGCAGATCCTTGGGCAACGTGGCGAAGAGCTGCGTGGCCACGTCTGCCAGCTCCTTGCCTTCGACTGACGATGCGGCGGCGAGAGTTTCCGCGTAGTTCGCGGCAGCCCGCGCGCGCTCGTCAGCCCTGCACTTGGGGTCGTCGGCGTGGGCGGTGGGGGCCGGCATCAGCAAAGCGATGAATAACAAGGCGCCAAATACTGAAATGGAAGCTCGGAGAATCATCTTACCGGATACTGCGAACAACATGCCAAGGTCGGTGTCGATTCCCGCCGGCGTTCACCCTTGATGCGCCCACGAAGCGAAAAACTGGAGTAGTGTTCCCGGCAGTTGGCTAGCGCTGCGGACCACGGTACCTCTCAAGAATGCTACGCAGCCACTGCAGTAGTCATGATCTTGGGCAGTGCGCGGGGCCTGCGCGCCGGGGCTTCTACCGCACAATTGCTGGCGTTGGATTTGCAACTCCAGTTGGTCATGACTCACCGATTTTTTTTCGCGTTCGCCTTTGCCTGCCTTTTGCCCTGGCACTCGTGGGCGGGCACGCCGTCGATGACCTGTAATCATGTGGGGCAAGACGACCTGCGTCCCGGTGAATCTCCCAGCGAACATTACCGGGGGCTTGAGCGCAAGCGACGCTACTGGCAAAGCCTGGCCGAAATTGCCGAGGCGCAGCTGCGTCGGGCCGATGGTGAGACCTACCGATTTTTTGAGCACAACTGCGCAGAGAAACGCGACGAAGCTGGCGCGACAACCTCGCTGGAATATTGGCAAAGCACCGGGCATGGAATCATCAGCTATGTGCGCGTTACCCTGGCCGAGCTGCTGAAGTCAAAAGAAGGCGCGGCGGCAGGCTTTGCGGGGCCCGCGCGCGCGTTTGCCTCGGATGAAGTTTTCGAGGAGTGGCTCAAGCAGCTACCCCGCTCCGATGAGCTCGAGGTTCGCGCCGCTTACGGCGCCTCGAAGAATCCCCGGCTTCAGCAATGTCTGGCCACGCGCGAGGACGGTGCCAGTCGCCGTATTCGCTCCCATTGGAGTGCCACGCTTTGCCATGATCATATCGGATTTGACCGCTACGGGTTTGCCGAGGTGGGATACCGGATAAAAAAAGAAAATGGCCTGCTGGTCGTGGATCACTCGATTGGTCTGGCCTATGCGGGTAAACGCAAGGATCGGGCCCTGGTATTGGGCCGCGCGCTCGGCCAGCAACGCTGTGTCGAAAAATTTTATGCGGACCACGGGATACGCCTGCGGCTTCATCTCTATACCGACCCCACGCGGCCGGAGTTCACCAAGGCGGACAATCTCGTGGTTTGCGTCACCGAAGCCAAGGGCACCGACGTGCGGCTGTGGGAGCTCGTGTCTTATCAGCACGAGCCCATGGATGACGAACATGTCTGCTCGACGATGGCGCACGAGATCGGCCACCAGCTGGGGCTTGATGATCTGTACGACGGCGGTTGTCCGGCGGCCAAACATCCCGAGGTCGCCTACACGGATCTTATGTCTTTGGGCGATGTCATGAGTATTCGGAGCGACTCGTTTGCGGACTGGGAAGCCGCCAGCATTGCTGCGCCACTTTGCAGCGACTAGCGCTGGAGTACCGTATCCAGATACTTGTTGAGCAGCGGATAGTGCTCTTGGTCTGAGTTGATAAATACCGGGCCGTCGGCCGGGATTGCGGTGGCCGGGGTGTCAGAGCCCAAGGTGGCGGCTTTAAAGCGCGTTTGAAGTTCGTCGTCAGTAAGATTGGCCGGGAGTTCCGGATGCAGCTTGCGCCAGATGGCCAGATTGCCATTGAGGGTGCCCTGACGATTCGGGTCGGCGTCATGGTAATAGACGCTACGAAAGCGTGTGGGGGGATTTTTTTCAGCGGCGAACTCAGCAAAAGTATCGACGTTTTTATGGGTTCCGTCGGTTACGTCGTAGGCGGCGTCAAACAGGCTGACGTCTTTGATTGCGCCGCGATAGCAGGTCTGCTTGGGAACGCACTGGATGCGTAGGATTTCGGCTACTGCCGCGCCGCCGCGGCTATGGGCGGTGAGCGCCAAAGCGCCGGGCTCGGCCGAGCGGCTTAGGCCGGCTTTTTGAACAAGGCCCGAGGCAGCGTCCATAAAGCGGCGCAGTCCCGCCTCGTTGCCGAACTCGGAGTCGAACTTGTTCTTGTTTTCTTTTCCGCCCGGGCCGCCATCGGGCACGATAAGAATGGAGTTGCGGCCCGAGCGCGCAAGACTTTCTGCAAAGGAAAACTCTTTGAGCATATCGTCGTACGTATCTTTGCGGCCAAGGTTGGCGCGCGGCTGATAAAGGCCATGCAGGTGCAGTACGAGATCGGTTTTGTCCGTGGGCCGATAGTCGGGGGGGATGAAAAAGGTAACGTCTCCGGGGTAGCGGCCCACCTTGCCGCGACAGCTCATGCCAGTTGTGCGGTTAAAAACCGTGCAGCGGTATTTCGGCGCCGGAAATGCTTTTACAACGGCAGCAACGTCAAAGGCCGGAGCTAAAGTCTGTGGCGCCACCAGGCCTGGCCCAAAGATTTTGCGCGTAGCCTCGAGGTCGAGTGGCTGCGTGTTTGGTCGTGGGCAAACGTCGGGCTGCGCGCCTGCGTGAGGTGCCAGCAGAGTCAGCAGTGCTGCCACAAGGGCTGCGCCGCTGCCGCTCACCAGATACCCGCGTGGAAGTGGTTGTGATGGTCAGGGTTCGAGAGTGGATCAACCACCTCGCCGAAGCCGGCTTCGATAAAGGCCGCGCGCGTCAGCACGCCAAGCCGAAGCTGCTCCCATTCTGCGGCTGAGAGATGATTGGGAATCGGAATCCTTCCGGCCTGTACGTCGCGCACCAGC
>JBBRLF010000065.1:0-17969 GCA_038231515.1 candidate division WWE3 bacterium | reverse complement strand
CGCCCTGCCCGAGTCGCCCTCGCACCTGCGCATCTTTGGCGTGACTCGCGGGCTCTATGTCGCGCTCGGCCTTTTTGACGAGCAAGCCCACGGCGCGCGCCCAATGCTTGCTCCTGAGCAGGTTGAGGCCCTGACCGGCATGCTCAGGTCGCTGGCCTACCTGAACGGCGGCAAGACTGCTTACGCCCGCACCGGCGCACGCATTGCCGTAAACGGTGGCGGCGTGGTGCTGCTCACCGCCGAAAAAGATATCGCTCCAGACAGCTATCTCGGCGTGGGCTCGGTGCTCAGCTATGGCTCAGTTGCTTCTGGCGCCGAACTGATCAACTCAACTTGCATGGGCTGCGTCCTGGGTGAAATAGCGATTTTGAAAAACTTCGTTGCGGGCGTCAACAACAATGCTGAGTTTTCAACCTGCCTTGAAAACGACCATCCCATCGATCCCAAGCACGAGTACTGCCGCCTGCCGCTGGCCCGATTTTCATTTGGTGCCGACTTCAGGGGAAGTGACTCTTATCTGACGCGTAAAATTCGCACGGGTTATAAAGACGAAGTGCTGGCCGACATTCGGTTTGGCGCCGGGGCACGGGTTTCGGATACCAGGATTTTGGGAATTCCACTGGGCTCAAGCTTTGGCAATGGCTCGCAGCTGGTTTCGATTTCTTTGAATGCGATGCATCGCTTTTCAACCGGTGGCAACTACTGGATCTGGGAAAACCAGGATGCCGCGCCAGTGCTGCTGGTGGGCCGCAACACTATTTTGAGAAACGCCGCGGGTACTTTGATTCTCGAAGGTTTTCACAGTGGCCCTATTGCCCTGGGCTCAAGACCCGAGCTGCGGCTGGTGGACGGCGCGGTGTTCGACTTCGCCGATGAAAGCATCTGCCCTTTTGAGTCTTTGCCGGGCTTGCCTTACTACGACGGCGGCTACGCCAAGATTTCGGGCAAACGCTCCGTCAAGTCGGCAGCGGAATTTCAGCGCAAGCTGTGCGAGCTGCAAAAACGCTGAGCAGACTCAGTGGCCCAGCTTTAACGTACCGTTGCCCAGGCCATTGATTTTAACCTTGGGCAGCTGTGGCAAAGCTTCTCTTACTGCCTGCGGTGAGTGTTCACCTTTTAACACGGTAGAAACCACGGGCCCCGTAAGCGTACCGAATTGTTTAGGCTCCGCACTGCCCGCATCAGAGGAACTTACTGGTGGCTCGGGCAGCGCCGGCGGCTCGGGATCGGTGGCCGCCGAATCAGCCTTGGCGGCTTCGGCGGCACCAGCCTCGGGTGGTTCAGGCGGGGCTACCGGAGCAGGAGGCTTATAGACGGTAAAAGCTTTGCTGCGCGCTTTTACCTCGGGCGCAGCTGCTGGCGGCTCGCCCCCGGAATCATCGGCAGCTCCTTTTGCGTCGCGAGCGGTGTCTTCAGCTGGCTCAAACGTGACATCGGGCTGACCTGCCTGCACGCTTACACCCGTCAGCACAGCCAGCAGCACGAAGGTGCCCTGGAATATTTTGCCCGCCATGCTCGATGCAGCTTTAGTTTGATTGCGCCTCACCTAGCTGCATCGGTGGGTTACCTTGAATTATTAATGGCCTGTCGGACTGGTACCGCCGCCAGAGCTACCGGTAGGCGGCTGCGTGGGCGTTGTCGCAGGCGGCGTTGCCGGCATCAGCTTGGTGCCATCGGCCTTTACCAGATACCAGGTTCCGCCAAAGCTCTTCTGTCCCTGCCCATTGCTATCGCCAGGCGTCTTGTCACCGACGAAAGTATACAGCGGCAAGCTGTTATAGATCACCTGATAAGTGCCATCGTCGCGAACGATGGGGCTTCCCACCAAAGTGGCAACCACGTTACCCATCGTAGTCACGCTCGACTGTGCGGTAGGAACGGTAACTGCCGGCCAGGCCTTGGAGCAGGCACCCGTGCAGTTGCTCTTGCCGGGATTGTCGAGTTCAAACATATAAAGGCTGTGCCCGGCAGAATCAGTTAGAAATTCCCCGTCCGTCCCCTGCGTAGTTTTGATGGTTACGGTTTCAGTTGTTGTTGGTGTGGTTGTTGTTGGTGTGGTTGTCGGTGGTGTGGTTGTTGTTGGTGTGGTTGTCGGTGTCGTTGGTTCCGTCGGCGTTGTATTTGGCGGTGTAGTATCCAAACTGGCCAACGCATATGGCTGGGTACCTGTCAGCGCGATACCCGCGACCAACAGACAGCCGAATATAGTGTGTCTCATGGAAGACCTCCCTTTGCTCATGGCCCCAAGGGGTGCAAACCATATTCCACCATTCTTCGAAAAAACACATGCGCCTGATATACCGCGAGTCCCGGCAACAGCAGGCTGCCCACCAGAAAAAACAGCAGCAGCCCAACCATGCCTGGCGGTCGCGCGCCGGCTGCCGCAAAAAATGTGAGGCCGCAGACCAACGCGTGAATCAGCAAGTTGAAATGCGTAAAATAGACGAGCCTGAACTCATGCTGGTCATTCGCGCCATCCGCCACAGGCGTGACTTCAAACCGATCCCAAAGTGACTTTGAAAAATCGTGGTGCCGCAGTGCTGGGGCGAGTGCTGAATCCCAGCCTGGAACCTGAATGACGATCAGACGCTGCTGGCAAAGGACCAGCTCACAACCCTCCTCGCGCAATGCAGCCAGAAGCTGCCGCTGGGCAATTCTGATTTTTCGTCGTGCGAGCATTAGGATTCCTTTCAATGCGTCAATGCGGCGTCCCTGGTATGCGCTTTGCTTATCGAAGCGCAGGGGGAACCATTATGATTCGTGCGGCAATCACCTTTTTTATCATCGCCCTGATCGCGATGTTCTTTGGCGCCAACCACATTGCTGGCATCTCGGCAGATTTAGGCAAAACGCTGCTTTATGTGTTTCTGGTGCTGGCCGTTGTCAGCTTCCTGGTATCGCTCGTCACGGGCCGCCGTTCGGGGCCGCCTCTAGGGTAAAGGGTAACTCGGGCCGGCGATAGTGCAAGGCTTTGAAATTGGCGCTCGCTAAGGTATAGCAGCTAGCTTGAAACCCATAAAAACCATCGTCCGCAACACGCACTGTAAAGCCGTGCTGGTTGTCGACCAGGATAAGATCTTCAAGGCCGAGGAGCGAAAGTGTCAGCGCGAGCAGACGCGTCTGGATTCCTTGCGTCGCGAGCTTGAAGATTATGAGCAGCTCGACCAGCCCGCCTTTATCAGCTGGCTCTACACCACCTTCGCCCTCGAGCTCACTCACCTGCGCGAGCAGCGCGCCGTATTGGCGCGAGCGTTTAGCGTGCTGCACGCAGTTGAAAGAGAAGCCGATTCTCGGGGTACAAGCTACGAGCAGGCTTTTGAACGCGTAGCCAAACGGCAGCCAGCGCCCGAGCAGGCACCCAAAGCCGCCCCCGGCCGCGAAGATTTTATCTACGACGAAGAGTCGGCTTTTGACGAGGAGCCCAGCTATCAAGATCGCCCCCAGCGCGATGCCCCAAGCGAACCCAAAGCCAAGCCGGCAAGCGGCAGCGTCAAAGAATGTTATCGCGAGCTGGTGCGCAGGCTGCACCCCGATCTCAATAAAAACCTAAGCGCCAGGCAGCGCGAGCTGTGGCACGAGGTGCAGCAGGCTTATCAGGACCGCGATCTGCAGTGGCTCGAGCAGCTGGCCACGCGCGCCGGAGTTTTGGACGAAAGCCCTACCCGTCAAACTTCACTTTCCGATCTGAAGAAAATGGTGCGCGATCTTAAGCAAGCTTGTGGCGAGCTGGCCAAGGCCATCCGCGATGCCAAGCAAGAGCCGGAGTGGCATTTTCGCGCGGCGCTGCAGTCACCGGCGCGGCTGCAGCGGCTACACACTTTGATGTCGATTGAGATTTCGAGTGATCTTGAAGAAACGGAAGCTGGCATTGCCGAGCTTGAGGAACTTTTTCGGGGCTGGCAGCTGCAACGCAAAAAGCCATCGGCGAAGCAGCATCCTGGTAAAGTACGGCCGGGAAAGAGTAGGCCGGGCAAGCAGCGCTCGCGGGGTCGTGGCCGAGGCTAAACCACTACTTTAGTCTTGCGCTGAAGCCTGGCTCGCACGAAATCAATGTGCTCACGCAGCCCGTAAAGATGCTCAGAGAAATCGAGCGGCACTTTCATGCGATTCACCCGCTCTTCGATATGATCGAGCTGATCCAGATAGTGCGCCTGCTTCTCACTCTTGAGATCGGCCTCGATTTGCGTTTCCAGAAATTTAAGCTCGCCATAGCGCTGATAGATGCGCGAGCGTATGCGCCAGGCAAAGTAGCGCGGAATCAGCTTTACGATTGGCACGCACACGGCCAAAAGCGGAATGACCAGCAGTA
This sequence comes from candidate division WWE3 bacterium, assembly GCA_038231515.1. Taxonomy (GTDB): domain Bacteria; phylum Bdellovibrionota; class UBA1018; order UBA1018; family UBA923; genus JACQAX01. Next base: position 13,660 of record JBBRLF010000065.1, on the reverse strand, counting down.
TGAATCGATCGGCCAGCGAGGCCAGCCAAAAAGGCAGGTAGCGCTGCCAAAACGGCGCGCCCGACTTGTAAAAGTGCTGGGCCTCGTCGCTAAGCGGAAACACGTAGTCTTTGCCAATCGGAAACTCATCGCGCTTTTCAAAGATGCCCGGATCGTCGTGCACCTGCGAGGCTGCTTTAAGTAAAAGGTACGCCAGCGCGGGATGCAGCGTATCGCGCACCAGTAGTGTTGCCGTGGGCGAAACCATGTGCACATCTTGCGCCGGCAAATTGCGTTTGAGGTCAATAGCGCCGTGCGGAAGCACCAGGTGATGCAGAAATGGAATCTTGCGGGTAATGGCCTCGGCCTGATCCACATTCATCAAACGAATCGCGCTGTCGGCCACCAGCTCTTTAATCAGGGGCTCGTCGGGCGTGGCCAGAAAGATTACCGCGTCCACTTTGCGGCTGCGCAAGGCCTCTGCCGCCTCGGTCCACGCCAGGCTGATGATCTGCGTATTGGTCTCGTCCACGCCGCTGGCCTTCAAGAGTTGCAAGGCCAGGGCGCGCGTCCCACCACCGGTTTTGCCCACGGCCACCTTTTTACCGAGCAGCTGCGAAAAGCGATTCACCTCGGTGTGTCCTCGATAGAAAACCCAGATGGGTTCGTAGTACAGGCTACCCAACGAAGCCAGCTCCGGTGCCGCATCGGCCGAACCCAGGCCGTCTTGCACGAAGCCAACGTCGACACCTGACTTGGGATCTTTTAATCGTTCCAGATTTTCCAGGGCGCCAGACGACGGGCGAATCTCCAAAGTGACGTGGTCGTCTTTTAAAATGTCCTTATAGAGCTTGGCAAAGGTTTGATAGTCACCCTCGTCGCTGCCGGTCGTAATGACGAAGTGGTTGGGTGGCGCCGGATCCACATACTTGTAGGCAACGGCAAAAGCGATGACGATCATAACGGTTGACGGGCCAACCGCCAACAGGATGTCTTTAAGTGGTTTTCCGAACAGGGTTCGCGATTTCATTGTGTTGAAAGAATATCATTTAAAAGATAAGTGTGCCCCCATGATCTTGATTATCGGCAGTGGCCTTGCCGGCATTGGCATGGGCATTCGTCTAAAAAAGGCGGGTATTGAAGACTTCGTAATTCTCGAGCGCGCGGCAAGCGTTGGCGGCACGTGGCGCGAGAACACCTATCCGGGCGTGGCCTGCGATGTGGAGTCGCATCTGTATTCATTTTCGTTTGAGCCCAATCCGAACTGGACCCGCGCGTTTGCCCCCCAGCACGAAATCTTGAAGTACATCAACCACTGCGCCGACAAGTACGGCATTCGCTCGCACATTCGCTTTAATACGGCAGCCACGGGCGCCGCCTTTGATGAGGCGAACGGGTCGTGGCAGGTGCAAACCAGCACGGGCGAAGCACTCAAGGCACGCATGGTGATTTCGGCCTCGGGCCATGCGCTGAGCCGCCCGGTGTATCCCGACATTCCTGGCCGCGACTCGTTTGCGGGGCAGGCCATGCATTCTGGAAAATGGGACGCCAGCTACGCGCTGGAAGGAAAGCGGATTGCCGTTATCGGCACCGGTGCCAGCGCCATTCAGATCGTACCCGCGATTGCACCCAAGGTGAGCCAGCTGCTGGTGTTTCAGCGTACGGCACCTTGGATCTTGCCCAAGCCCGACCCCGAATTCACGGCACGCGAAAAGAATTTGTTTCGCCGCTATCCGGCACTGCAGCAGCTCTCGCGCAAGCTGATTTACTGGAAGCGCGAGCTGCTGGCCTCGGGGTTCGTACTCAACACCCGAATCTTGAAGTTCGGAAGCAAGATGGCGCTGCGGCATCTGCACGGCATCGTGAGTGACCCCGTGCTGCGCAAAAAACTTACCCCACACTACACCATGGGGTGCAAGCGCATACTGCCGTCCAACGATTTCTACCCGGCGCTGACCCGCCCGAATGTCGAGCTCATCACCGACTCGATCAAGGAGATTCGCGCGCATTCGATTGTCACGCACAACGGCCAGAGCGAGCAAGAGCACGCCGTTGACGCGATTGTGTATGCCACCGGGTTTGAAGCCGCCGAGGCCAAACCCGCATTTTCGATTCGTGGACGCGGCGGACGCGAGCTGGCAGTGGCCTGGAAAGACGGCATCGAGGCCTATCTGGGTACGACCATCTCGGGTTTTCCGAATTTTTTTCTGATCATCGGACCCAACTGCGGCCTGGGCCACTCCTCGATGATCTTTATGATGGAGTCGCAGTTTTCATATATACTGGACGCGATAAAAACTTTGCGCGACCGGGATCTGACGTTTGTCGACGTGAAACGCGAGGCGCAGTCGCGCTACAACGCACGCCTACAGGAACGCCTTACTCATAGCGTGTGGAACACGGGCGGCTGCAATAGCTGGTATCTTACGCAAAAGGGAAAAAACACCACCGCCTGGCCCGGCTTTACCTTCGAATATCGGCTGCGCACCAGACGCTTTGACGCCCGCAACTACGAGCTGAAATAGCGCTTCGAAAGTCGATTACCTGCGAACCGTGAATAGCGCGGGCTCGATCACCCGGCGAATGTGCTGATAGTCCCGCTCCAGCGCCTGTTCGGAATCGCTGACCAGAAATATCGCGCCCGGCGAAGTAATCAAATCAACCGTCGGCGCAAGCGTGTCGCCCACGCCGGCCATGCTCGAACCCATGTACGAGCCAAGCTCGGCGGCCAGCTGGGCTTCGGTATAGTTCACCCCCGCAATCGTGCCCGTCTGAGTTGCGAGGAGCTGCACATTGCGCACGAACTTATGACGGGTCAGTGGCGTCGCGCCACGCTGGTGGATGGCGTAAAACTCTGCGGGGAACAGATACGACTTCACCAGCAGATCAAGAGGGCTGATGCCGATGGCTTCGCGCGCAACCGAAAACGTGTGGCCGCCCATCAGGCGCGCGCCGGTTTCAACCAGCACCGGACCGCGTTGGGTCATCATGATTTCAGAATGCCCGGGGCCTTGCTTGATTCCCAGGGCGTTGATGACCTCGAAGGCATAGGGAATGAGTGCTTTGGCCTCGTCACTGTCAAACGCCAGCAGCTCGTCGTAGAGATAAATATTGGAGTAACCGCCGTCGGGGCGCTGCACGCGTTTTTTATGGTAGTGCCACACCTCGCCTACGACGTGCTTGCCGTCGCGGCTCACGGTATTGACGACATACTCCTCGCCATCCAGATATTCCTGGGCCAGCACAACGTCGATCGGAAGATCGAGCATGTTTTTGGTGCCGATCAGCGACTTGTAGGCGTGAATAACGTCAGCTTTATTGAAACACAGGTGAAACCCTTGAGTGCCCGCGCCGTCGATGGGTTTAACCACGACGGGATACACGCCTTGATTGCCGTCGCTGGCATCAACCCAGTGCAAGAGCTCGTCGAGCTTGCTCGTACGCAGGTCGCGCAGCGAACGCACGCCCTGCTGCTTTAAGCGCTGGTGCATCTCGTATTTGTTTCGGCGCGCCGACGTCAGCGCAGTGCCGTTGCCACTCATGCCCAGAGTTTCGGCAAGACGGTCGGCCAGCTCCACGCTGACTTCGCTGCCAGCAAGTACAGCGTCAATAGGCTGGCCTTTGAGCTGTGCGAGCAAACCAGCAAAGTTACCGTCGTAAACCAGCTGCTGCTGATAATCGCCGGGCTTGAATGAAACTTTAAGCGGCCCCGGAACTTCCGTGCTTGGCTGAATATGAATGATTTTTGTGATGCCGCGCGCCCGCAGCGCAGGCGCAATGTCATTTCCGGAGGAGTAGCCGCCGACGAGGACCACGGTTTTTTCCGTGGTCGCCTTGGGGCCGAGCAAAAGCGAAAGATCGCAGGCCCGAACAGGGCTGCTCAGGAGTAAAAAACTAACGATAGTCCACGTGACTACCCGAACGGTAAATGGCATCTCGCGCACATACCACAGATCTGACGCATTGCACTGTAATTTCCAAATTATTCCGCGCCCTCTCTTCTCAATCTTTGGACAGCTGTAAATAATTTAGACACCAAAAACAGCCTTTTCAGGGCGGCGTTACTGGTCTGGAACTTGCTCATTATAAGGGCTGTATGAACACTTTTACGAAGCTGCTTTTCGCGCTCTTGTTTTTCGCTACCTGCCCGCTGGCCCAAGCCGCCGAATCCGACGCGCTGACGACCACCGATTACGGCACGCTCTATATGCTCGAAAAACGCGAAACCCAAGTCAAACCCTGGCAGGTTGGCCTGGACTACGGCGCTCAGTTCAACAACCCGTATTTGAACGTTCAGGCCGTAACCCTGGCGGCGCAGCGGAACCTAAATGCCTTTTTCAGCGCAGGCGTGCAAACATCACGCTACTTCGCCAGCGAAACGACCGTTGTCTCGGCCGTGGAAAAAACTCTGGCTGCGCAGAACATCAGCCAGACCGTGCAAAAGCCCGTGGCGTCTTACTACGCCACCGCTTCGGTCATGCCACTTTCGGGCAGGCTTAATCTTTTCAGCTACACCTCGGTCGCCTTTGATTTTCTGGTTACCCTGGGCACGGGCGCAGTTCAGCATTCCAGCGGCGGCACGAACTTCTCAACACTTTGGCTGGTCAGTCCGCGCGCGATGCTTACGCCAAATCTTGGCCTCGACATCAGCGTGGGCCAGCAGATCGAAGCACCCCTATCGACCGATCGTATCTCAAACTTCGAAGGCCGCGTTGGCACCTTTGTGAGGTTCTAAGCAGCTATGAGGTTTGGCGCGCTGGCACTACTCACCACCGTTCTCGTGCAAGCCTTGGCGACGCAAGCCGTGGCCGCGCCAGCTTACGCCGATACCGACTACCAACGGCTGGCAAACGTAAGGGCCGACAACCCAGGCTTTGTCGAGGCGTTAGTCGAGCTGCAGAAGATTCATTATCGCGCCCAGGACTGGCAAAAGTTTTTTGCCTACGCCATGTTCTACCGCAAAAAAATCATAGCCCAAACGGGCTCACTCAATTCGCGCCTGATTTCGCTTGAGCTGATGGCGCTCTCCAAACATTGCCGGCAGCCTGAAGCCCAGCTCATCGGCACCGGCGCCCTGGCCTTTGCCCGCGAGCACGGCCTTGACGTCAGCGAAATCGAAACCACACTGGTGCATCTGCACCTGACCGGCCTTTACCCCAATACGCTAAAAGGAAAAGAAAACACCTCGCGTCCCCCAGCGGTGCTGGCGGGCGAGCTTTACTGGAAAATCCCCGCCGAAGAGCTGCGCCTGATTTCAGAGCCAAGCCAGCTGCGCGCGATTGTGCAAAGCCGGTGCAAGAAATGAAATTTTTCGCAAGCCAGCTTCTGCTGCTCTCGCTGCTGACCGCCGCTGCGGCCGGCGCGGCGCCTGCCCCTTCGGCGACTGCGCTGTTTGCTCAGGGCCTGCTTGAGCTTTCGCAAAACCATCCGGCTGCGGCCTACTCCACGCTTGAACGTGGTTTTGCCGCTGAAACCGACGCCTCAAAAAAAGCCCACATGGCGCGGCTGCTGGCATCGGCCAATCCCAAGTTGCTCACGCGCCCCCGTCAGGAATATGCCCGTTTTGCGCTGCTGGCGGCAACAAATCTTGCGGCAGCAGAAAAGCAAACTCTGCTGCGCATCGTGGCCGACGCGCTGTTCGAAGCGGGCGATGTTGCGGGCGCCGAACGCAGCTATCGCCAGGCGCTGGCCTTAAGCCGGGCCGATAGCGGTGCTGATACAGATCGCGAATATCTGACCTATAAATTTGGCTGGACCCGCTTAAGTCAGGGCCATCCGGCCGATGCTTACCAGATCTGGGCGGACTGGCTGGGCCAGAGCCAGAATCAAAGCAGCCCGTTGCGAAAACTTCTGCTCAAAGATAGCGGACGCGCCTGGGCCGAAAACGCAATGAGCGAAAAGCCTGCTGCTCTTGCCCTTGAGCTACCTGTTTCGCCCGCCGAAGCCACCGCTTTGAACGAGGGCATCGCGGCAGGGGTACAGCGCAGTTTGAGTCCTGACTTTACACGCCTGGCGCGAGCGCTGGGTTCGAGTAAGCACCGGGACGCGGTGATCGGATTTTTACTCACGAGTAACGAGCTGTTTGAAGCTGAGCCTTGCCAAGCGCTGCAGCTACTCGATGCCGGCCTGGTTAAGCAAAACGAGCCGGCAAAACGCCTGCTTCTTGCCTGTGCGACGACAAAAAAACACGAGCCGCTGGCCGCCTCACACAAGCTTGCCGACTTGCTGCTGACCTTCGAGGTAGACGGACTTAATCGCTGGACCAAGGCCCGCGTACTTGACGAGGCTGGCTTAAAACCGCAAGCCTGCGCGGAATATTCCGGCCTGCTCGCATGGCAGCTCAAACAAGCCGACGTGGCAAACGCGCCCGCCATTGTGGCCGACGTGCTTTCAGCGTGCCCTAAAGATAAAGTGCTTGAGCCGACCCTGCTTGCAGTTACCACATTATTTAGCGCTCCTGCCGTGGCAACGGCCACTCAAGCTTCTCCTGAGCAATGGACCAAGGCCCTCGTGGGCGTGCTGCGCGAGCCCGCACTGCAATCTATCGCACTTAAAACGTTGCTCGCCGCAAAAGACCTTTGGCAGCACACGAAGCTTCCACTCCTGGCCCTTGAGCTGTTTAAACAGGATCCCGCGGCCCAGCAGGCCATCTTTACCACCTATTGTCCGATGCCGCTCGCAGCTGGATTTTCGGAATACTTCGTCCTTCGCATTCACGGACTGCTTGGCAAAGGGCAGATCGACCGCGCGCTGCTTGAGCTTGGCCAATATGCCCCACTCGAAAAAATACACGAGCACTGGGCCCAGCGCCTCTGGGCCGCAGCTTTTACAGTTGCCCCAGACAAGGTGAATCCGGCCCAGCTGGCCAGCTCGTATGCCGAGCGGCTTTCCGGGTCTGCCGACCTTGACGTTGAAGACACCCGCGCCCTGGCCCTGGTCTATGCCCGGATGCACGACTGGACGGCGATCTGGACCCACTGGAAACTTCTTTCGTCGGTTGTGGAAAAAAGCCGCGAGCTCAGCCTCTCTCTGGTGAATGGCTCGCTTGAGAATCTTACAACCGTCACCGCCACGCTTGCCGGCGAGCCACACGCACCGGCGTTGACCTACCTTAAAGCGCTTGCCGCGCTTGTTGATAATGCCGCTGAACTTCGGCAGCCACTCGCGCACGCGCCTGCACCCTTTCGGGGCCAGGCCATTGAAAAAGATGCCTCGGCCCTGGCTGCGCTGCGCGCCCTTGAGCCGTCCTACGCCAACCTTACTTTCAAAGTGGATCGCTCTTTGAAAGCCAAACTTGCACGCAAGATTGCCACGCTCAAGACCAGGCTTGGCGCAGCTCGCAAGCATTCCTGGAGCTCGCGACTGTTTTTGGAAGCTGCCGACCATTCCGTGGTAAAAATGGCCAACGCACTGGCCACTTCCATTGCCGCGGTTTCAATCGTCAACGACGAGGCCACTGCGGCCGATCTCAAGAGCCTTGCCGGCATCATTCGCGAGTGGCGCGTGCTCGACAGCAAGGAGCGGTCATGAAGCTCATCCTAATACTCGGTTTTTTGCTGGCCACCACGGCCGCACTTGCGGACGAAGCCAAACCCGTGCACAAAAAGATAATTGACGTGGGCAACCTCGAAATCAAGGGCGAGATTCGTCGTCCTTTTATCCAGTACCTCGATACCGACCGCGCAACCACGGCGGCCCTGCCGGCCGTCGCCGACCGTGCGCTTAAAGACTATGAAGCCTCGCTGCTCAAACCAGCCCTGCCGCGTGCCAAAGGAAAATCCAATGCCAGTCATTAAATTTAAACTACCGGTGCCCAAGCTCAGCTTTCGCTCGGTGGAACTCAGCTTCGAGCTCAAAATGCCTCAGCTGCGCTTTCCGCGCATTCGCCCGGCCCGCCAGCTCTATTACTCGGTGGCGCTGCACGTCTTGCTGCTGACGGCTGGTGCTGGCTTGAATTTTCTGTCCGAACACGCCCCGCGTCCGAATATTGAAATCGAAGTCGAGCTCGCCGCGGTTCCAGCCACCAAAGAGGTGAGTCTGGCCCACACTACCAGCGCGCCGGCCGACACCATTCGGGTCCCAGGCAAAAACTCGGCGCAAGGAATGTCGAGTCTATTGCATCAGGCTATGACCGCGCTGCCCACGCCGGTAAGCGGCGTCAGCAAAGCTGCCCAGCCCGCCTCTGACCTGTCGCGCTTTGCGCAGCAAATTGGCCACGGCCTTTTGGCTGACGCGGTAGCCGCCCTGCCCGACGGGGGCCGTGCCCAGCTGCCCTCGGGACGCCTCGAACGCAGCGCCTCGGTGCCGATCCAAAAGCTTATCGGTACTGGTGCTCATCCCATGAGCGCAGTTGAGAACAAGGAGATTCGCAATGCCATTGTTTCGCACGAGGACGACTTTCGAGCGTGCCATGAAAAGGCCCTGCTAGTCGACAGTACCGTGTCGGGTCAGGCCACGCTGGTCTTTGGCGTTGCAGCCCTGGGCAATGTGGGAGATGCGCGCATTGCCTTTGAAGGCGCGGGCAATGGCGCGGGCAAGCAGCTGCTCGAAAGCTGCCTGCAGCACGAAGCGCTCAAGCTGCACTTTCCGGCGAGCCTGGTGGGCACCGAGATTCGCTTTAACTTGGTGCTGCGCTAAGCTCCGATCGTCGCGCAATGGGCAGCTCGTCAGCGAAACCGGCCTTTTTCATCAATGCCCCCTATTGACCATAGTTTAATAGCGAGGTATCGCTTTATTGAACTATGGTCAATAAAGAAAAACGCAGCCGTCTCGAGGTCGACGATCGCCGCCAGAAGCTGCTGGCGCTGGGCCGCGAGCTGTTCGGCAAGCAAACCTATGACGAGCTGGCGATTGCCGACATCGCCCAGCTTGCGGGCGTGTCCACGGGTCTGCTTTACCATTACTTTCCCACCAAGCGACTGTTCTACCTCGAAACCGTGCGCGACGCCGCCGACGAGATGCTGCGTCTGACTGCGCCCAACCCCAAGGCTGCACCTCGTGAAAAGCTAATGCTGGGCCTGGACGCCTACCTGAGCTATGTCGAGAAGAACGCCTTGAGCTATGTCAGCCTGATGCGCGGTGGCGTGGGCGTCGACTCCGAGGTGGCCGATATCGTGCAAAGCTGCCGAGAGAAAATGCTCACCCGCGTGCTTGAAGGCGTGGGCTCGCGCAAGGCCACTGCCAGCCAGCGCGTGCTGCTCAAGGGTTGGATCGGTTTTGCCGAAGGCGCAACGTTGGCGTGGCTCAAACACCGCCAGCCGGAACGTCGGGATTTGGCCATGATGCTGGCCCAGCAGCTTGGCTTTACACTGATGCGCCTGGGAATGATCTCCAAGCTACAGTTTGCTTTACTGCTCAGAAGAAAGAAGGCCCACCCATGAAAATCACCAAAACCACGCGCGCGATCGTAACGGGGGCCGGCGGCGGCCTGGGCCGCGAACTTTGTCTGCAGCTAGCCGACCGAGGTGCCCGCATCTGGATTACCGATGTCGATCTGGAAGCTGCAAAAGCCACGGCCGAGCTGGCCTTGAAGCGCGGGGCCAGTGAGGCGCGGGCCCTGGTGTGCGATGTCGCGCAGAAAACCGAAGTGGCCGCGCTGGCCGAGCAAGCCCGTGGCGCCTGGGGCGCCGTCGATCTTCTGGTAAACAACGCCGGTGTGGGCGTGGCTGGCGATTTTCAAAAACAGGATCTGGCTACCTGGGAGTGGATTATGGGGATAAACCTGTGGGGCGTTATCTACGGCTGCCACTACTTTTACCCGCTGCTCAAAGAAAGTGGCGGCGCCATACTCAATATTGGCTCGTCAGCGGGCATAGCCAACGGGCCTCGCATGGTGAGCTACAACGTCACTAAAGCCGCGGTGATTGCGTTGAGCGAAACACTGGCTTCAGAATTTGATTCCAGCGGCGTGATGGCCACCGTGGTTTGCCCCATGTTTTTCAAGACGGGAATGCTTGAACACACCCGTATGCTTGACCCCAAGCTCAAAGACTTTGCGACCAGAGCGTTTAATCGTTCTTTCTCCACAGCGGAAGGGGTGGCGCGCGCCAGCCTTCGGGGCGTTGAGCGTGGCGCACTCTATGTCTTGCCCAGCTGGGATGCGCGTCTGCTTTGGCGCTTGAAGCGGCTGCTGCCGCGTACCTTTAATCGGCTTTCTCGAGGTGTCTTTAGGAATCTGGACTAGCGCCCTTTGGCGGTGTCAGAACGTTTGTCAAAAGAATAGACACCCGCCCAAGATCCACACACTCCCCATCAAGTGCCCACCCACGACCTCCAAGCCGCCATACGGGCACAAAACTTGAATTATCCTGATCGGACTCTATTTCCAGATGCCGAACGTTTTCAGGAGATTCCAGTTGTTTTCAAAATGGAACTTACTAGCCCTGGTATTTCTCGTGCCCCTTTTCTGCCTTTCGCAGGATAAGCCGCCAAAATCCATCTTACCGCAGGGCAAGTGGCACGGCCAGGCGGGCTGCACCGGCAAGTCCAGGACCCAGCTTGAATTCAGCGGTGAAACGCTGACCTATCTCTTTGAAAATTACGACAACGACAAGTGCGACAATCTGCTGCTGACCACCAAGCTCGTCGGCACTGCCAAACTGGCTGGCTCTGCCCTGACTTTGACGATCAAACAGATCACCATGACCTTCGAAAGCGAAGACGCCCTTTCGGGCCCCGTGGTGGCCCTGGGCTTTGAGCTCAAAAAGCCCAAAGACATTACCGGCCAGGTGCTGGGCGAAGGCGATGAAGCCCTTCATGTGCCTGGCATAGGCTATGGCATGAAAGGCAAACTCCTGCGAACTGCCGACACACTCACCTTTGGCCTGGAGCCGCTCGCCACTACTGTGAACATTGCCGCGCTTGAAACTGCGGTTTACGTCGAAGACCAAGCAGCGCCTGCTCCGGAAAGCGAAATGGAATGACTCATCTTAGTCGTACCCCCCAGCTGGCTGTAATTTTTCTGGCTCTACTTGGCTTTGCCGGCTGCAGCGGCGGTGGCCGCGTGGAAGTCAAAGGCGGCTCGAACTCAGTAGCCAGTGCCGCGCTTCAACCCGTCAGCACTGAACTTGGCGCCGAAGAAGCCGTACATCTTTTGAAGAGCGCCACCTCGAGCGACGAAACCAACAAGGCGCTCGATAAAATCGAACGCGAAAACGGCCTGGCCCTGAAATGGAACATCTTTTGGGATGGCCTTGCGGCAAGCCCCACCACCGAAAAGGCGCTCAACGAGCAATCCTTTAAACGGCTGGCTTTGCTGGATCAGGCCCTGTGTCGTGAAGACGCCTTTAAAAGTTTTGCGCGCTTCGTACTCAGAGCAAAACGTGGCTTTGAATATCTGGCCGGTAAAGAGCGCAAGTGCCGCGCAGCTCTTGGTCCTGAGCTTACGGCACTACTGATGACAGAGCTGCAGAAAAATCTCGAGGCCGCCACGACCGCACAGCAGCGCAGCGCGGCCGCCCGTTTGGCGGCCAGCGCCTTGGCTGAAGAACACACGCTTGACGCTGGCGAAGAGCTGGCCGAAAGCGCCAATAAATTATCCGTGGACCAATGGCGTACCGTTGCCGAATTGCTGCGGCAAAACAAAGAAGGCAAATTACTGGTCGAGCTGATGACAGCCCATGTTGCCATAGGCCAGGTGCAGCTGTTTTCAAAAATCATGGGTCGCGAGCTGATGGAGTCGCCCGCCTCGCTGAATAAAGCGATCGCTGATCTGGGCTTCGAGCCCGTACTTGAGCTGCTGCGAAGTGTACCGCTTGAGACGTATCAGGCGATGAGTCCCGAGCAGGTGGTCGATCTCTTGAGAACTCTCGCCAAAGCCTATAGTCCAAAAAACAGCAAGGGCAGGAATTTTGAACGCTGTGCCTCGTCGTTTCGCCAGTACTCCCTATTGAGAATCATCGAACGAAATCTGGACCGCCTCTATCCGATGGCTGATGCCATTGCCTTTCTTGAGCAAGTTCAAGAAAGCTTTGAAAAGGGACTGCCCTCGGAAAACGAGCTGGCCGCCCACGCCGTGCGCGACTTCGTGCAAGACCTTCCGCCCACGTCGCCCGATGCCCTATGGTTCAAGCTGCGTGTTTTAGGTCGTGAAAAAACTCGGCGCGAGGGCGTGGTGCTGGAGCTCTCACCCTCGGTTTATCGTCTGGATCAGCTGCTGGCAGCGCGTCTCAATGCGCAGTTTGCCGTAAACCCCGACGAACGGAGTATGCGCCTCGAAACGTTTTGTCGGCTTCTTAACGACAATGGCGTGGCCCCGCGCACGCTGTCGCTTGCAAAGCTCAAAGAGCTTTTGGAAACCAAAGCCGGTCTTGAGGCGGGATGCTTTATGATTGCGGGACTGCGCAGCCCACTTGCGATCGAAAGTTCAGCCAGCTTGAAAATGGCCTACGATTCCGTTATTTCGGCGCCGGGCCGTAGCCTGGATATTCGCGCGCATTCCTTTGACGGCGCTTTCGTCAATCTTTCGGCAGACCGACAGAGCCCTGCTCTTGCGGCGCAACCCATGAGCGCCGCCGATCTGGCGCACCAGGGCCTGGCCATTACGCTGGTCCTGGGCGTACACGTATCGCCCGGGCGCCAGGAAGAAGCCGGCATGCATTTCTTTGTCCTGAACTACCCGTACTACCGCGCGCAAAAAGGTCCGGCGGCAGATGGGCCAGCACCACTGGCGGGCTTTTCGGCCGGCTCGCTTTCGCTGGCTGTTGAAGATGGCCGCGCCTCTTTTGCGCCCGTGCTCAGCGCTTTGGGTGGCCCAGGTCAAAAAGGCGTGCCACCAAGAGCGGGCGGCACCGGCGACTTTACCCGTATTGCCACTTCTAAGCTGGTGTCGTGGATTGACGATCTGAATCTGACTCCACCGGTTGCTTTGAGTGGAACGCCGATTTCGTTTTTGGAAGCACCAACGGTAGGCGAAATAAAAAGGCTGCTCAGCAATGCCGATCGCAACGCCAATGACCTGGCCATTGCCCAGCTTGAACCGACGTCGATCAATCTGCTCGAAGTCAAACAGCAGGAAAAGATTCACCGTCTTTGTCCCGGCGACCTGCCGGCGGTGCGCTCGTGTCTTCAAGACAAAGTCGGACCCGAAGCGATGAAGTGGCTCAGCACCGAGCTGGAACATTACAAAACCGCGGCTGAGCAGCAGCTTGTGCTCGAATACTTCAAGCCCACCTTTACACTTAAGCCCGGTGAAGCCGGCGACCTTAATCCCGACGGCCCACCAGGCGCCAACGGCAAACTTGAGTTACAGGGATTTTTCTCGCAGGAGCAGGGACTATGAGAATAAAAAATCCTCGCGCGCTGGGACTGGGGCTGATTGTCGGCTCGTTTGCCATCGCCGCTGCGCTTCCCACTACACCCACGCTTGAACGTCCGGGCAGCGCCAACTGGGCAGGGCACTCCACCTTTGCCGTCGACCGTGATACCTCGCTGCACGCCGACACCATCATTCGAGCCGATGAGGTGATTCTCAAGAAGAATCTCGTTACGCATGGTTATGCGCTTTCGCTTGAGTGCAGAAAACTTATTTTCGAAGGTGGAAGAATCACGGCATTCAATAATGAGCCAGCGCCCGCACGCAACGAAACTCAGGCTCCTCTGCCACCGCCTGGGGTCGGCCGCGGTGGCGCCGATCAAGGTGATACGGGCAAAGACGGCGGACCTGGCTATGCCGGCAGTAAGG
>JBBRLF010000064.1:0-18069 GCA_038231515.1 candidate division WWE3 bacterium | reverse complement strand
GCAAATTTTCCGTGCATGGCGTGCAGTTTCATCCCGAATCGATCATGACCGAGCATGGCAAGGACATGCTGCGCAACTTTCTGGTCGAGGCGAAAAAGTGAAAGCCACGTTGGCTTTGGCAGGAGCCGGAAAAAACCTGACCCGCGAGCAAGCCGCCGCCGCCATGGAACTCATGATCAGTGGCAAGACCACTGACGACGAAACCAAGGCTTTGCTGCTGGCGCTGCGCGAGAAGGGCGCGACGGCCGACGAAATCGCGGGCTTTGCGCACGTGATGCGCTCACATGCGCTGCCCGTGCACACGACGCGTACCGACCTTATCGATGTGTGCGGCACCGGCGGCGATGGTGCCGGAACTTTCAATATCTCGACTACAGTGGCCTTCGTGGTTGCAGGTGCCGGCGTCGGCGTTGCCAAACACGGCAACCGGTCGGTCTCAAGCAAATGCGGCAGTGCCGATGTGCTCGAGGCGCTGGGGCTGCGCGCTGATCAGCCGCCCCAAGAAGTTGTGCGCGCGCTGGAGACTACCGGCCTGGGTTTCTTTTTTGCTCCCACGTTTCACCCCGCGCTTAAAAGATTCGCCAACCTTCGCCGCGCGCTCAAAGTACGCACGGTATTTAATGTACTGGGCCCGCTGGCCAATCCCGCTGGCGTGCGCAGACAAATCGTAGGCGTCTACGACGCGGCACTGACTGAAGTCATGGCCCACACCTTGCGCGAGCTGGGCTCGGAAGAAGCGATGGTCGTGTGCGGCGAAGACGGGCTCGACGAACTTACACTTACGGGCGGCACGCGGGTGGCTCACCTCAAAACTGGCAAGGTCACGACCTACACGCTCCATCCCAAAGATGCCGGCCTGAGCACCGCACCCATCGAAGCACTGGGCGGTGGCAACGCCCAGGAAAATGCCGCGACTCTTCGGGCTCTACTGACGGGCGAAAAAGGACCCAAACGCGATGCCGTGCTTTATAACAGCGCAGCGGCACTGCTGGTGGCCGGCCGGGCTCGCGATCTGCTCGAAGGCGTAAGTCTGGCCGCCGAAAGCATTGACCGCGGCCGTGCCTTGGCGGTATTGACAGCCTTGCAGACCTTTTCTGCCAAGGCGGGAACATGACCACGATTCTGAACGAGATCGCCGATCGCACGCGCAATCGAGTGGCCACGCTGAAAACACAAACACCGCTGGCGGCACTTGCCAAGCTGGCAGCCCATGCTCGCACGCCCCACGACTTTCACGCCTGTTTCGCGGCACGGGGCCCGAACGTCATTGCCGAGGTAAAGCTGGCAAGTCCGTCAGAGGGCGCCATCGCCCCAAATGCCGATCCGCTTGCAGTGGCCACCGACTATCTTGCCAACGGCGCGGCAGCGCTTTCGATTCTCACCGAGCCCCACTATTTCAAAGGCGATATTCGTTATCTCGAGGCGGTTCGCGCCGCCCACCCCCAGGCCCGCCTATTGATGAAGGATTTCGTGGTGGATGAGTACCAGCTTTTTCAGGCCCGTGTCAGCGGTGCCGATGCGGTACTCATCTTACTTGCGATGCTTACGCCCGAGCTGGCGAAAAGCCTGTATGCGCAAGCCTTGACGCTGGCCCTGACCCCGCTTGTCGAGGTGCACGATGAAGAAGAGCTGGCGCTCGCCGCCACGTTGGACGCAAAGCTGATCGGCATCAACAATCGCAATCTTAAAACCATGACGGTTTCACTCGATGCCTCTGAACGCCTGGCGCGACTTGCGCCACGCAACGCGACACTGATCAGCGAAAGTGGGATTAAAACCAGCGCAGATCTGAGCAAGCTCAGTACGCTTGGATACCGCGGCTTTCTGATCGGCACTCATTTCATGAAAACCGGTCATCCGGGAAAATCGCTATCCGAGCTTTTACGAGGCACAAATTGAAAATCAAGATCTGCGGCATTACCCGCCTCGAAGATGCGCAGCTCGCCAGTGAACTTGGCGCCTGGGCCTTGGGCTTTATTTTTTATCGCAAGAGTCCCCGCTATATCGAGCCCGAGCAGGCGGCGAAAATCGTGGCGGCCCTGAGCGGTCGTATTCGCTTTGCCGGCGTCTTCGTCAACTCAACCCTCGAAGAGATCGAAAAAATCCAAAAGACCAGCGGCATCGAGCTGGTGCAGCTGCACGGCGACGAGACGCCTGAGTTTTGCGCGTCGGTGCGCACCGAGCTGATCAAGGCGGTACGGCCTCGCAACCAGGCCGATATCGACGCACTCTCGAAGTTTCGCTCGGTACGTACCTTTCTAATAGATGCGGCCGTCGAGGGGGAATACGGCGGCACGGGTCAGACGGCGAACTGGGAGCTGGCCAAGGCAGCCATGCATCACGGCGAGGTATTCTTGTCCGGAGGACTGAATCCCGAAAACGTTACTGAAGCGCTGCGTACGGTCAAGCCAACTGGTCTTGACGTTTCCAGTGGAATTGAAAGTGCTCCTGGCATCAAGGATGCAGCTAGGCTTCGACTCCTTTTCGAAAATATCAGGAGCTGTAAATGAACATGATGCCTGACGCAAACGGCTGGTTTGGAAAATTTGGCGGTCGGTTCGCGCCCGAAACCCTGGTTGAACCCTTGCGCGAGCTTGAACGCGCGTATTTTTCGAATAAAGATAATCCGGAATTTAAAAATGAGCTCCACGAGCTTTTGCATCACTATGTTGGCCGCCCCACGCCACTGACCCACGCCCGCCGGCTGACCGAACATCTGGGTGGTGCCCGCATCTATCTCAAACGTGAAGATCTGGCACACACCGGCGCTCACAAGATCAACAACACCGTGGGCCAGCTGCTGCTGGCCAAGCGCATGGGCAAAACGCGCATCGTCGCTGAAACAGGCGCAGGCCAGCATGGCGTCGCCACCGCCACGGTTGCGGCGTTGCTGGGCCTCAAGTGCATCGTGTATATGGGCAAGGTCGATGTCGCGCGGCAGGCTCCCAACGTCGAACGCATGAAATATCTGGGCGCCACGGTTGTGCCGGTGCTTTCAGGCTCGCAAACCTTAAAAGACGCCGTCAGTGAAGCCATGCGCGACTGGGTCACGAATGTGCGCGACACTTACTACTGCCTGGGTTCGGCGCTGGGGCCCCACCCTTATCCGCTCATCGTGCGCGATTTTCAATCGGTGATCGGCATCGAGGCGCGCCGCCAGATTCTTGAGCAAGAGGGAAAGTTGCCCGACGAGCTTATCGCCTGCGTGGGCGGCGGCAGCAATGCCATCGGGCTGTTTTACGCTTTTCTCAATGACAAGAACGTGGCCATGACCGGCGTCGAAGCGGGCGGTGTCAGTATTGCCAGCGGCAAGCATGCCGCGCGTTTCGCAGGTGGCAGCCCTGGTGTTCTGCACGGTGCCCTCACCTATCTGCTGCAAGACAAGGCCGGACAGGTGCTCGAGACTCACAGCATTTCGGCGGGCCTCGACTATGCCGCGGTTGGCCCCGAGCACGCTCTGCTGCGCGACCTCGGCCGCGCCACTTACAGTCACGCCACCGACAGTGAGGCGCTTGCAGCGTTCAGCACACTTGCGCACCTCGAAGGCATTCTGCCGGCGCTGGAAAGTTCTCATGCCGTGGCTTACGCCTTGAAGCGCGCCCCCCAGCTGAAACGTGAGCAGCTGCTGATCGTCAACATCTCGGGTCGCGGCGACAAGGACCTGGACAACATCAGAAATGCCTCAGAAAATGGCGGTGTCGCGTGAGCATTCAGGAAGCCTTCGAAATTGCCCGTGCCGAAAAACGCGCCGCCTTCATTCCCTACATCACGGCAGGCGACCCCGACCTGGCCGGCACCCGCCTTTTCGTGCATGCCTTGACCAAGGCTGGTGCCGATATCATTGAGCTGGGCGTGCCCTTTTCCGACCCGGTGGCTGACGGCCCCGTCAATCAGGCTGCCGCCACGCGTGCTCTCAACAATGGCACCACTCTCGAAGGCATTCTGCTCATGGTGCGCGAGCTGCGCGCCGAGGGCGTGCGCACGCCAATCGTGCTGTTCACCTATCTGAATCCGATTTACCGCATGGGTTACTCGGAATTCGCGGCAGCCGCCAAAGAAAGCGGCGTCTCTGGCGTACTGTGCGTCGACCTGCCGCCGGAAGAAGCGGCCAAAACCTATCTGCCCACGCTCAAGGCCGCGGGGCTTGACACGATTTTTCTGGCTTCGCCCACGACGGCCGACGATCGACTGGCGCTGATCGATTCGTCTTCGACGGGGTTTGTATATTATGCATCGCGCACGGGGGTCACCGGTGTGCAGCAAAATCTTTCCAGCACGCTCAATGCCGAGCTGGAACGCGTGCGGCGCGAACTCAAAAAACCAATCGCGATTGGCTTTGGCATCTCGACACCCGAGCATGTGCGGGCCCTGGCCCCCAACAGCGACGCGGTGGTGGTGGGCAGCGCCCTGGTGAAAATCATCGAACAAAGCAAAAATGCCGATGCCGCCGCTCGCGATATCTCGGAACTTACAAAGAGCTTAGTGAAGGAGCTTAAAAAATGCTGATTCTCATGAAGTCCAACCCCACCAAGGAGCAGGTCGACGGCGTCGTCGCCAAGATCAAGTCGATGGGTTACTCGGCCCATCTGATTCCCGGCGAGCACGACGTCGCCATTGGCATTACGGGCAACCAGGGCGCGCTGAGCGCCGAAGACTTCGCCCTGCTTCCCGGCGTGAAGGAAAGCATTCCCGTCACCAAGCCTTATAAGCTTGCCGGACGCGCATTCAAAAACTCCGACACTAGTTTCACGGTAGGTGGTGCCACCTTTGGCCCGGGCCATTTCGTTGTCATCGGCGGGCCCTGCGCCGTTGAAAGTGAAGATCAGACCGTGCGCATCGCCAAGGCCGTAAAAGCGGGCGGCGCCTCGGTACTGCGAGGCGGCGCTTACAAGCCCCGTTCGAACCCCTATAGCTTTCGCGGCCTGGGAGTGGAAGGTCTCAAAATCCTGGCCACGGCCCGCAAGGAAACGGGACTTCCGGTAATTACGGAAGCACTCGACCTGGAAAGCCTCGAAAATGTTTACGAGTACGCCGACATCATCCAGATCGGCACCCGCAATATGCAAAATTTTTCACTGCTCGAAGCGGCAGGCAAGCTCGACAAGCCAGTGATGCTCAAGCGCGGCATGTCCGCGACTATCGAAGAGTGGCTACAGGCCGCCGAATATATTCTAAGCGGCGGCAACACCAAGCTCATCCTTTGCGAACGGGGTGTGCGCTCGTTTGATACCAACACTCGCAACATGGTCGACCTGGGCGGCGTACTGGCTGTGCGCCAGCTGAGCCATCTTCCTGTTTGTGTTGATCCCAGCCACGGCACGGGCAAGCGCACGATGGTCGTGCCGATGTCGCGTGCCTCGCTGGCCCTGGGCGCCAACTCAGTCATCATCGACGTACACGATCGGCCCAAGGAAGCACTCTGCGATGGCCCACAGGCCATTCTTCCCGAAGAATTCGCGGATCTGGTGAAGGTGCTGCATCTGCTGGCTGCTCCGCTGGGCCTGAGCGTTTCCGTACCTACCGCCTAAGAATAAGTTTTGCGCCAGCCAGTTGAACTCGTTCTCGCCCTGCTGCGTTAACCTGGTGCCGCGTACAAGCGTGGTCAAGTTGGCAAAGTTACACTACACTGTGTCTAAAAGGGGTAAACGATGGCTGACTTTCTTTCGCCCAACACTCGATCGGAACGTGTCACCGGGCGCTGGCGACGCCGCTTTTTACCACGTCTGGACGAATCCAGCGAAGTCCGCTTTTTTGATCTGCTGATCGGCAGCCTGCTGCACAACCCCCCAGCCTTGGCGATGCTTGCGGCTTCCGCCGTAATTCTTGGCCTTTTTGTGCAAAATGCGGCTTACGAAGCGCGGCAGATTCCACTGACAAATCAAAACGTGGTACACCCGCAGGCGATTAATCCCGCCATCCTCAATCTTCGCAATCAGGGCCGATAAGAAACCCGGCTCCGGGCCTTTGCTGCGGCGCTCCCACTGTCACGGTTATTGCTACTACGTCGGTCGAATGGTAAAAAAACTTTCGAAGCAACTGGAGTACGCATCTGAATCAGCCATCCGAAACCAGCACTGACGCAGGCCTCACTCATCGTCTCTACGAAATTCTAAATGAAGGATTCGGGTTTCCCGCATTTCGTCCCTATCAGGAAGAGGTGTGCCGAACCGCCGCAACCGGTAAGGATCTTTTGCTGGTCATGCCCACAGGCGCCGGCAAGTCGCTCTGCTATCAGATTCCAGGTTTAGCACGCCAGGATACAACGCTGGTCATCAGCCCGCTGCTGGCGCTGATCGAAGACCAGGTGGCCAAGCTGCGCGAAAAAGGTTTTAAGGCCGAACGCATTCATTCCGGCCGCGACCGCGAGTCCAGTCGCCAGGTGTGCACCGAATATCTCAAAGGCGAACTCGACTTTCTTTTTATCGCGCCCGAGCGTCTGGCGGTTCCAGGGTTTCTCGAAATGCTGGCACGGCGCAAGCCTGCGCTGATCGCCGTCGACGAAGCCCATTGCATCTCACAATGGGGCCACGACTTTCGCCCCGAATATCGCATGCTGGGCCAACGCCTGCCCCTACTCAGGCCCGCACCCATTATCGCGCTTACCGCCACGGCCACGCCCAAAGTTCAAGACGACATCTGCCAGCAGCTGGGCATGCCGCAAGCCCAGCGCTTCATTCACGGTTTTCGACGCACGAATATCGCCATCGAGGTGGCCGAGCTCAATCCCGGCGAACGCACCGATGCGGTTCACAAGCTGATCTCGCCGCCGGAACGCCGGCCCGCGATCATCTACGCGCCCACTCGCAAAAAAGCTGAAGAGACCGCCGAAGATCTGGCCCGTGACTTCACGGTTGAAACCTATCATGCCGGGCTTTCTGCCAAAGAGCGCGACCGCGTACAAACCGCCTTTCTCGGCGGCAAGGCTGACGTCATCGTAGCCACCATCGCCTTCGGCATGGGTATCGACAAAGCCGACGTGCGAACCGTGGCGCACATCTCGCTTCCCGCCAGCGTCGAAGGCTACTATCAGGAAATCGGCCGCGCCGGCCGCGACGGCAAAGAGTCGCGCGCCGTACTGATGTACTCCTTCATCGACCGCAAAACTCACGAGTTCTTCTATGAACGCGATTATCCGAAGCCGGAAATCCTGGATCAGATTTTTTCCGCGACTGGCGAAGTTTCCCAGGACCAGGAAGAGCTGCAACATCGTCTGAAGATGGACGCCGACACATTTGCCAAAGCGCTCGAGAAGCTCTGGATTCAAGGTGGCGTACTGATCGATGCCGACCAGCGCGTTACGCGCGGCCAGCTGACGTGGATGGCCGCATACGTTTCTCACTGCAACCACCGCAAGGCGCAGCTCGAGCTGATCACGAAGTTTGCCGGTGGACAGTCGTGTCGCATGCTTTCGCTGGTCAACTACTTCGGTGACCAGGCCGATGGTGGCAAGGTTTGCGGCATCTGTGATTTTTGCGCTCCTCAGGCCGTAAGTGTGGGTCTTACGCGATCACTTCATTCCGACGAGGAGTTTGCCGCGGGAACCATTCTGCGGGCACTTTCCGACTCTGAAAGTCCGGCCACCGGTCGCCTGCACCGCGAACATTTCAATGAAAAAGAAGTCGATCGCCGAAACTTCGAACGCATTTTAGGCGCGCTGGCGCGTGCCCGGCTGGTCAACCTCTTCGATGATTCGTTTTCCAAGGATGGCCAGACGATTCGCTATCAGCGCGTGTCCATCTCAATAGACGGGCTCGCACTGCTGCGTTCCGGTTTGAGTGGCCTTGCGGCAAGCGTGCAGATTCCCGAAGGGCCTACGCTCAAGTCGGCCAGCCGTTCCAAAAAAACAAAAACCATCAGGCGCGCGAAATCGGCCGACTCCACCGCTGGTGGCGAAGTTTCACCCCGCATGGTCGAAGCCCTCAAGGCCTGGCGCCTGGCTCAGGCCCGCTCAAAACGCGTTCCGGCATTTCGAATTCTTACCGACCGCGTGCTGCTCGGCATCGCCGAAGCGTCACCCACCAGCAACGACGGTCTTATGGCCGTGCACGGCTTTGGCCCCAAGCTTGCCGAAAAATACGGCAGCGCAATTATCTCGATTATCGATTCGGTCAGAACGCCAGGCCAACGGCCAGCTTTGCGTTTGGAATAGTGCTTTTAGAACGATATCCCGACCGAAAGCTTGGCATTAGGCAGAATGCTTCTGACGGTGGTGCCCTGCGACTGCTGCACGACAAAAGTTGCTCCGGCGTCGAGCTGCAGGCCCATGCCGAAGTAGCGTGAAAACCAGTGTACCCATTCCGCCGAGACCAGCGTATCGATGCCTTGCGCGGTACCGCCACCCGAGTCAAATTCCAGAATACCCATGGAGCGATAGCCGACTTTCGGTCCAACTCCAAAGGTATTGCCCGAGTACGAAATCGAGCCGTCCTTGTTCGTCTTGCCGTCGATGCTGGTGTAATGCAGAAAACGTGAAGCCACATGCGCGCTTAGCGACGAGATGAAAACAATCGTGCCCGCGCAGGCATCGATGCTCAAGTTCTCGATCGGATTGATCTGCAAACAGACGCTGAACATGTCAGGCAGTCCCGATAAAAAGCTGAGCTGCACGTCGACGATGCGCTGAAACGGCACACCCTTGAACCAGCCTTTGATCTGAATTTTTTCAGCCGGCGAAATCATGCCGTCTTTTTCCATCTTGTCGAGTTTGGCCGAAGCCGAGGCGATAACCTCGTCTTGATGTTCGCGCATGGTCGCCGAATCGGCCAGTCGATCGAGGCTTACCGCTTCAATGCTCGGGGCCGGCTGCGCGCCATTGGCAAAAATCGCATCATCCGCAAACGCGAACGTACTGGCCAGGACAAGGGCGCTAAGGGCAAAACCCAACAAGATATTCTTCACCATAGGACGAGGGAAATACCATTGTTGATTGTTTTTATCAACAGATATTGACGCATTAAACCATATCTAAGCGTTCGTTATTACAGCTAATAATTTGAGGACTTGAGGCGCTCGTCGAGATATTTCTGAACTGCCTTATTGGTTTCGTCATTCGGCGCCTTCGAACCCGGCGGCATCTTGCCCCCGAGCAGCTGCTTCATGACACGATCTTTGAGGTCCGAGCCGGCATTCTGAAGTTCGTAGGTCAGCGCTTTCGGATCGCCAAATGGAAATTTGGGAATTGGCGCATGCGTCCCGTCGTGACAGCCCGCACACGCGACCAGCGGATTGCCGACGTTCTGAACGGCGCTCAATCCTTTGTCGACAACTTTCTGGTTGGGCTCGGCCAGGGGATTCGCACTATCTGCGACGCAGGGGCCAGCCTCATCAGAACGTCGAAGTTTTTCGCAGATGCTTGGCGCCTGCAACAAGCCCTGGCTTTCGGGAAACTCTCGAATTCCGTTGCGGCACTCTTCGGAGCCATAGCTGTTTCGCGCCAGGGCGATGGATTTTTCCGGGTCTGCAGCAAAACGCAGACACAGCTCGTCTTCCAGGCCCGGGCGGTCGGGGTTGTTGTACGACGAATAAGGATAGCGACTCGCGCGCAATGAGGTTGGCGGAGCCGCCGCCTCGTCTTTGGCGATATCGGCCAGCAGCGCCTGCGCCAGAAACGTGCCCAGGTGCTGATCAAAGTCACCGGTGCGATCGACGGAAAATGCTTTTCGGCTGCCGTCATAGCGCGATGAAGCCGGTCGATTGAAAAAATCGTCGGTATCCGTAATTCCAAGTTTGCGCGCCATCAAAATGAGGACCGAGGTGTTTCTGATGAATTTGTCTTTTCCCAGCTCATTAAATTTAGTGGGATCGGCTTCCAGCTCGGCACGCGTGGGGTAATACTCCGGCGGTGGCAAGGAGTGCAGTCGATACTCCGTCTCTTCACGCGACATATAGCCCTTGCCCGACTTCTTGAACGTTTTGGGCGGCGGCTCGCTTTGCAGCTTCAGACGCCGATTCACGAGCATCCGTTCATTTCTAAAATCCTCAGACACCGAGCCCACGATGTCTTTCAGGTCGGTGGCGTCGAACGGCTGACAACTTTTGAGCTCGGGTTTCAACATGCTGAGCAACCCCGACAGCAGCCGATACTTCAGCTGGTCGTAGCCGGGCGACTCTTTCATCTTGCGCACCAGCCGTTCGCTGTTGCGGCGAATGATGGCCATGTTCAGCTTGGCGTTGTTTTCGCCGAGTAGATCTTCGCCATTTGTACTGTAGGGCTGCCCCGGTTTCATCGAAGGCACCGGCTTGAGCTGGCTGTAAAGAGGGTCGCGGGCCGCCTTGGCCACGAACGCCTGGTACGACTTTGCTTCGGGCGTTCCGGGAATGATTCGGGAATGATTACTGCCGTACGCGCCGGGCCACATCGGATACGAAGCCCAGTTGGGATGAAAATCCTTGTCGTGGCACTGCGTGCACTTACCGGTTTCCTCGCTGGGCTGCGTATGAAAATGCGGCTTGCCCTTTTCATCAAAAACCATCTTGGCCGGCGAATAGCGCTTCTCTTTGGAATCAAAACTTACGAACTCCACGCTTGAGGAGTCGCACCCGGGCGCTCCGTGCTTGCCGGGAAACGAAATCATCGAGCGGCCGTCGTCGCTGAACATCACCAGCCGCGGACTATCCGGACTGGCACACTGCGGGCTGCCGGTTTCGTAAACCAGCACATAGTTGGCGCGCATTGCTTCCGGAACACAGGCCAGGAGTTCGGGGGCGCCGGCGACCTCGGGACAGTTCTGCCGCACATCTTCAAAGAGATGGTCGGCCCGTGGCGCAACCAGGCATCCACAGGCGCCTTTCTTGGATTTGAGCAGTTCGGCCGAAGCGCCTGGCGCGATGGCCAGAAGCAGCCAAACCGCCAGATAAGCACTAAGTTTCACAGAGATCCCCCACTTAGTATTGTACCGGAATGGTATGAAATGGAGACCGTCATTAATTTCTCTTATATTTCATGTATTTAAACGCTGCGTCTTGCCGGATTTGTTGCGGGACTGTTAGCTTCCGCTGATGCGAATCCCAGCCGAGTTCTTTCGCGCGCTTCCTCGAAAGCCGGGCATCTATTTCATGCTCGATGCCAACGCGGCGATTCTCTACATCGGTAAAGCCAAAAATCTGCGCGCGCGCCTGATGTCGTATCGCAACGCCAAGCCGGGGCAAACGCCCGGGCACGTCATCGAGATGCTCAGGCACGTGTCGCGCATCCGCTATGAGGAACGCGCCACCGAGGCCGAGGCGCTTCTGCGCGAGAGCGAGCTTATTCGCGCCGTGCGACCGCAGTTCAATATCGCGGGCAACTGGCCGGCCGAATATTTTTTCATCGGCCTGCGTTACGAAAACGGCATACTCACTTTCCGGCTCACGAGCCGCGGTCACGAGCCGGGCTTCCGACTATTTGGCTGCTACAAGCATCGTCGTAAAACAAAAATAGGCTATACGGCGCTACTACGTCTGCTGCACGCGGCGCTTGCCCGCAAGCCGCGCTTTTCATTTCCGGCTAAAATCACGCGGGAGTCGCCCCCGTACAGCTACGCCCTTTTACTTCCCGAGCCCTGGCTGAAGAGTCTCCGCCTTTTTCTTTCAGGCAAGAGCCCGCGACTTCTGCGTGAGCTTACCGAAGCAATGCTGACCAACGAAACTCTGCCCAAGTTTACCTACAGTCCTCTGCAAGCCGATCTCAAAACCGTGCAGCAGTTCTATCGCCATGGGCCCCGCGCCACTCGAAGACTCATGCACCTGCACGGCGTGCGTGAAAAAATGGTGAATCACGCCTGCATGGACGCCATGATCATAGGAGCGGTATGAATCTTCTTTTCGACCTTGATGGTACTCTGGCTGACCCCATTGAAGCCTTTGCGGCAAGCATGAACTTCGCCTTTGACTCGCTTAAGATGTCCCGGCTCTCACGCGAGGACCTGTGCGCCTTGATCGGCCCCCCGCTGCATCTTGAGCTGCCCAGGCTGCTGGGCGAAAAAAACGCTGCCCTGGCTCCCGACGTCATGCGACTCTACCGCGAGCACCACGGTGAAACCGGAATTTACCAATACCGCTTTTACGACGGCGTGGACGAGGTGCTGGCATCGCTTGGCAAAGACAATCGGCTTTTCGTCGCTACCTCGAAGCCAAAAGTTTACGCCGACATCATTCTGCGACATTTCGGCAAAGCCCATTACTTTGAGTTCGTTCATGGCAGCGAGCTTTCAGGCGTGAATGCGAAAAAAGGCGACCTGATCCGTTATGCGCTGAACCAGCATGCGCTGCGTGCTGAAGATACTATTATGATCGGCGATCGAAAACACGACGTCCTTGGCGCCAAAGAAAATGGGATCCCAACCGTGGGTGTGCTGTGGGGCTACGGCTCCAAGGACGAACTCGCGCAAGCCGGAGCGACTGCTACCGTCGAAAACTGGGACGAGTTGGTTCAGAAACTAAACCGCTGACTGACAAGCTTCCGAAGCAGGACTATTCCGGACGCCGAGCCATCGCCTGTGGCTTGCCACGACCGGCAGCATGGTTTCTTCCCGGCCGGCCGGGTCTGTTCGCGGGCCGTCGTGCACCACCGCCACCGCCGCCACGACTGTTTCCCTTGGACTCAATACCAAGGCCCAGCGGAGTTTTCATGACCGGCACGCGTTTGCGAATCAGACGTTCGATGTCGGCTAGAAAGCCCCGTTCCTCTGGAGCGCAAAAAGCCACGGCCGTACCGCCCTGGCCCGCACGCGCGGTTCTTCCGATACGGTGCACGTAGCTTTCAGGCACGTTTGGAATATCGTAGTTGAAAACGTGAGTAACGTTATCGATGTCAATTCCGCGCGCTGCGATGTCGGTGGCCACCAGCACGCGGGTGCGTCCGGCTTTGATATTGACCAGCGCCCGTTCGCGGGCACCCTGCGACTTATTGCCATGAATGGCTTCAGACGCGATGCCGAAGTCGCTGAGCGCCTCGGCCACACGGTTGGCGTCGCGCTTGGTGCGGGTAAAAACCAGCGAGCGCGAAACCGAATCATCACGCAGCAGATGAATCAGCAGCGAGGTCTTTTGATTGGTATTCACCTGATACAGCGACTGCGCAATCAGCTCGACGGTCGAAGCTGGCGGAGTGACTTCGATGCGCATGGGCTTGGTCAGAATTTGATCGGCCAGGCGGCTGATTTCCGGCGGCATGGTTGCCGAGAAAAACAACGTCTGACGTTTCTTCGGAAGAGCAGCGATAATTCGGCGCACATCGTGAATAAAACCCATGTCCAGCATGCGGTCAGCTTCATCGAGCACGAAAATTTCAAGGTTGTTAAGATGTACCAGGCGCTGCTGCATCAGATCAAGCAGCCGGCCGGGCGTAGCGACAACGATATCCACGCCGTCGCGCAAAGCGCGGGCTTGCGGGTTTTGGCCCACACCACCAAAAATCACGGTACCGCGAAGTGAAAGGTCTCTGCCGTAGGCTGCAAAACTTTCACCAATTTGCGAAGCCAGCTCGCGCGTAGGCGTCAAGATCAGGCAGCGAATCGCACGAGGGCGTTTGGGTGGAACAAGCTTGTCGTTTTCAGTAAGAATCTGAAGAATGGGAAGCGCAAAGGCAGCCGTTTTGCCCGTACCGGTCTGCGCGCAGCCTAATAAATCGTGGCGGCTCAGCACAATGGGAATGGCCTGCTGTTGAATTGGGGTTGGCGTCTCATAACCTTCCGCCAGCACCGCCTTCAGAATCGGCGCAATCAGTTTCAATTCGGAAAAACTGCTCACTGGCATTCCGGGCTGCATTACTGGCTGCATTTCAGGCTGCATTACTGGCTGCATTACTGGCTGCGTGACGGGCTGAACTAATGGCTTAACGAGTGGGGGAATGATCTTCATGGAGCGACCGATACCATACTAAAACAGTCACGTGAAGTAAGAATCCACAAACCCGCCCTGAGAGCCCGCTTTAACGGCTGCCTGCTTTTTTGCTGTCCAATCTGCTGAAGTTACGACCCTTTCAGTGGTAACATACGAGCATGTTTAAAATGAAACCTGGAACCTGGGTTTTTTTGCTGGGAGCTTTACTACCAATGGCCGCTTCCTGGGGCGCGGACAGTGCTGAATCGCTCAAGTCTGAAGTCAAGGCCGACGCTCATACCGTAAAAGGCGACGTGAAAGCCGGGGCGCGAAGCTTTAAGGGTGCGGTTAAGGCGACGGGACACGCCTTTCGTGACTCTGCTCGCGGAATCAAGCATGCCGTGAAAAGCGAAAAACATCGCATTGGAAAAAAGCTCGAAGACAAGCCGGCGGATAAACCCGAATCGAAATGAATCGTGCAAGAGACACGCTTTTTTTACTGCAACCCGATTTCCAAGACCCGGCCTATCCCGGCAGGCGCTTCTACTGCTGGCACTGCGCCCTGATCGAAGGGCTGCTGGCTTCTTTTCCCGACCTGGCTCGCAAGCTGGACGTCCAAAGAATTGCGTGGCCACGTCCCAGGCAAGCCGTAGTGTCGCTGGTAGGCGAGCAAAACCAATCTCTACCTCTTCTGATACTGGCGGAAGGTGAAACTTCGGCACTGCAGACCGGCACCGCTAACGGGTTTTCTTTCATCGCCGAAAAAGACAGCATCCTTCACGCGCTCAGCGAGCGGCACGGCTTTCCAGAGTTCCACCCTTAGGCGCTTCAGAAATAAAAAAACCCGAGGGGAACCGCCATCGATTCCACCCCGGGTCTTGTATTTCCGAACGGTAAACTAATTCAAACTACCAGCGAACGCAGGTTCTGATTCTGCAAGCTGCCGATGCGCCGGCATTCAGAACGTAAGGGTCGTTCTGGCAAAGATCCAAGGCTGAGTTGATAGCGTCATCCGACGAGTAGTATCTCGAGGTGCTGACCCATTCACCTGCAACCATGGTGTTATCCGCGATGCACTTCAAGCCGTCTGGGATGTAGTAACCCAGGCCAAGGCGCCAGCCGGAGTAGAAACCCCAGTTGTACCAAGGTGACCATGGACCCCAAGCCCAGATGAAGTACGCGCGACCACCGTAATTGTAGTGGTGTCCACGCCATCCGCCGCGAGGCGAATGTCCAGGGTTGAAATGTGCGGGATTGCCGACGTGGCCATGATGACCGCCGCCGTGTCCGCCGCCGCCGTGGTTACCGCCGCCGCCGTGGTTACCGCCGCCGCCGTGGTTACCGCCGCCGCCGTGATTACCACCGCCGCCGTGGTTACCGCCGCCGCCGTGATTGCCGCCGCCGCCGTGATTACCACCGCCGCCGTGGTTACCACCGCCGCCGTGGTTACCGCCGCCGCCGTGTCCGCCGCCGCTATGTCCGCCGCCGCTATGTCCGCCGCCGCCGTGTCCGCCACCGCCATGTCCACCGCCGCCGTGACCCGGCATGAGATCTTCTGCTTCGAGATCTTCAGCGATTGGAGCTTCCTGGTTAAACTGTGCATCTTGATAAGTTGCGTCATACGACTCGGATGCGACAAAGCTGTCGGCCGACGGGGTTACGACGTTTTGATCATCGGCCCGAGCCGGCGAATAGGCTCCGAGCACTGCGGTTGCGCAAACGGCTACCGCCATTGAAAATAATCTGCTGTTCATAATAGTGATGTCCTCTCTCTCAGTATCTAATGTGGTTTGTGTGTGACGAGCAGACACTGAGCAAGAGAGATGCCAAAGGCCGATCGTTACATAAAACTGCGCTATTTTCCCGGGAATTTTGCGAATTTAAAAAAATCCAAAAAAATGCCGTGTGTGATGCAACGCATGAAAACGTATATTTTTTTCAGGGGTTTTTCCAAAAAAATCAGAATGACACCGACTGCTTCGCACCGTGCGGTGCAACATTCCAGGAAATGCAAACTCCTACGCGAACAGCTCTAGAAATGGTCAGCGTTCGTAAAATAAGTATCCGCCAGCTCTTCTTTTAAGAGCGGTGCAAGTGACACCTCACCCGCGAGTGCCGCGATCATTGGAAGCGCATCTACTCTGGCCACCAGCATGGCTGGGACCAGCATTTTCATGTTTAACTGGTGCCAGCCGCGGACTTCCTTGCAACCGGCCTTCTGTGCAAGCGTGCGAACCGCCGCCCATACCGCTGCCTCGTGCTCAGGTGGCGCCAGCCATTCTTCGACGCACAGGCAGGACTGCTTTGCATCCAAAGACACCGTCAAAAAACCAAGTTCCGCGCCGTTCCGACTCAGAACGTAGTCGCGTTCGATACCATTGAGCTTGCGAAAGAAATTCCACATTCGATCGGTACGCACCGGTTTTACCGTAAAACGCGAAGTGTATTCACGATACCACCGCAATAGGGACGCGCGATCCACTTCAGTCGCCACGCGCAGCTCCAGGGCTGCGGCGTCTCCAAGACTCGCCAGCGGAAGCTTCCAGGCCAGCGACGGAGTCGCCTGAAAACCAAAGTTCTCGTAATAGGCGTTGCCGATATCTGAATAAAGCAGCGCGAAACCACAGCCCAGCCGCTCGCGAGAATCTTCAAGAACCTTCGCGATGAGCTGGCTCGCGAAGCCCTGCTTGCGAAAACCCGCGTCGGTAAAAATCGCCCCCAGGCCCACACAACCTTGAATCTGCTTTCGCACCGCAAGCTCAAACCGGTAGCGCTTCATCGAGCAGACCAGATAACCTTTTGCATCGACCATTCCTGACAGAAAAAGGTCATTGCCGGCGTACTCGAGCCGCTCTTTCAGCAGGCGGCCGCGCTGCTCAACCGTGGTGCCTCGCCCCCAAAGCGAATGAGTCTGCTCAACGTGTTGGGCGATCTGGGCTGTTCCCAATTCCTGGATATATTTCATAGCTCTTACAGGATTAAATAGCAGACAAGCCATTGCAACGCAGCAAAGATTCAGCAAAAGCATTGCCGCCCAATTTTGGGCACACTTGACCCCGTAAACACGCCGTAAATTCTGCCTGTTCGATTTCCTATGAGTTCTGGTACAATTACACTATGAAACTCACAGGCCCACGACCGACTGACACGAATCCTTTGCTGGAACGTTTGAGAAGAATGCCCACGCCAAATGAAGCGAAGCCGACTTCCAACATCCGCTTCGGTCTGATCGTGCCATCGTCGCCTTTTGTGATGCCGCGAGGCTGGGAATGGGCTAACTACGCGCCCTTCGAAGGTCCGGCCATGATCTCGGGCCTGCTCAAGGGCCTGGGCTACAAGGTCAGCCTTTTTGATCTGCGCGAAAACTACTCTCCAGAGTACGTCGCGGAGTGCGCCAAAGACGTCGATATTCTGGGTATCTCAACCTGGGGCGACGGCTACAACTATCTCAAGCGCGCGTGCGAAGCCGTCAAGGCCGTTCGCCCGGATTTGCCCATCGTGCTGGGCGGCCCCTTCGTGAGCTCGATTCCGAAGCTGCTTATGGAAAACATTCAAGCCGACTACGCAGTGGTTGGCGAAGGCGAGCTGACGCTTACCGAGCTCATGGACTATTTTTCGAAGAACGAACATGCGCGTCCAATCTCTGAAATCAACGGGCTGGTGTGGCGTGATCCCAGTGGCGCGGTTCGCGTCAACCAGACGCGCGCCCAGATCACCGATCTCGATGTGCTTCCGTTCCAGGACTTCAGCAACTGGAGTCGCTTTGAGTCGGGGGTGATTCCTGAAATCTTCATGAGCTACTCGCGCGGCTGCATCGCGAACTGCACCTTCTGCTATCGCGCTTTTCCCAATCTCAATACCAAGAGTGTCGAACGCGTGCGTCGCGAAATCGAATATTACAAACAGTACGGTTTTCGCTTCGTCTGGTGGAGCGATCTGACTTTCATCACCGACCCGGAATACTGCGACCAGCTGATGGACGGCGCCTGGTCGGCGCATGACTTCACCTCGATCGTTTTCAGCCGTGTCACCGGACTGGCCTTGCCCACGCTCAAGAAGATGAAGGACCATGGCCTGGACCTGGTGCTTTACGGCATGGAGTCGATTTCCCGCGAGGCGCTGGCAAGCTATCACAAGGGCACGAGCAAAAATGCGATCATCAGCGCTATCGAGATGTCACGCGAGGCCAAGGTGAAGGTCGGCGGCCTTTTCATCGTCGGCGCGCCAACCGACAACCACAAGACCGCGAGCGACCTCATCGAGTTTTGC
>JBBRLF010000063.1:0-18106 GCA_038231515.1 candidate division WWE3 bacterium | reverse complement strand
CAGGCCCAGCTCATGACCCCGGCCGAAGAGACCCTCGATCTGCTTTCGCATGAGAAATGGACGGCCGCCGATGGGATCGCGATCACCGCCGAACGATCTGGCGACATGCTGGTTGCAGTGCTGCGCGACCCCCAGCTAACGTCACTGGAAAAATTTCAGAAGACCCCGCGGTTTGACTATAACGCCAAAGCCTTAGTGCAGGCCGAGTTTCATCGCACTGCCCTGCAAGCCACGCAGGTCAACACCACTCGCGGCGTACCACGCACGCTCTGGCGCGTGGGCACGGCCAAGTTTTCAATCGATGGCCACCCCGGAGAATTACCAGTCTTTAACTTCAATCCGGAGTCTGGCGGCGCGATTGACAAGCATCTGTTTATTCCATTTGGAGATGCCACCAATGGCGCGCAAACGTATGCCGGCGGGCGCTACGTCGAAGCAGAGCTGCCGTCGCAAGAGGCCAAGACGATCGCGATTGACTTCAATCGGGCCTTCAACCCCCTTTGCGCCCGCAACCACGTATTCAACTGCATCAAGGTACCCGGCAAGCCCCTGCCCTATAAGCTCCGCGCCGGGGAACTCAAGCCTTTCAATTCTCTCGACCCACGCCAATTGAAGGAGTAGGTTTATGGAAGATCATGTGCGCAAACAACCCAGGAGGCTCAATATGAAGTGGCTGATTGTCTTGGTATCGTTGGTTTCATTGGCTTCGTTAACCTTAACGGGTTGCGCGAGCGCAAAAAAACAGGACGGCTCAGGCGCGAATGCCACGCCGCAGGCAACCACAAAAAGCCCGGCCACCAAGGCTGCCGAACCCACTACCACCGACGCGTTTCAGAAAATCACCTGCACCAGCGGCGAAGACAGCCGCCAGCTCGAAGTTGTCAAAAAGGGCGCGGGCTGCGCGCTTGACTACACCAAGAGTGGCAAGGCTTCGGCGGTTTCAACCTCAGCCAAGGGTACGGAACATTGCGTGAGCGTTCAGACCCGGATTCGGTCCAAGCTCGAAAAAGCCGGCTTCACCTGCTCTTGAGCGCAGGCACGGCTTCAATGTCCGAGACGCGAAACTCAACACAAACAAATCTCGGGTCCATGCAGGCTTTGCGTTCGCGAAAAAGGTAAGTCTCATGGGCGGACTTTCGCATCATGGCGATGGTTTTCTGAACACGGGCAATGCCCTCGACCGTCATGAAGTGGTAACCATATACCATTTTGTTTCCGCCTTTTTTCAGACGTTCGGTAATTTGATTTTGCACCCACCGAATACGCGGTCCCGCCAAAACCCCCATTGGCTGCCCGATGTCGCTTTCATAGTGGGGCGAGACATAACCTTTTTTTCTTTTCACCAGCAGCCCCGAAGTGGCAAGCGCTTCCAGCGCCGTGGCGGCGTCGAGCTCTGAGGTTCCGAAATGAGCGGCGGCTTCGGCGGCGTTGACCAGCTTTCCGGTGTGCAGCAGCCACTCGAAGAACCAGAAACGATGGGTGTCATCAAGCATCGACTCGGCCTGATTCACCGACATATCGGGAATGGCGGCAAAGCGTTCGCGCAATGCCAAATCGGTAAGCGTGGGCTCGACTACCGTCGGAGCGCCAGCAGGCTTGGCAAAAACGGAATCGAAGATGGGGTCAGCACCCATGCTGGCTTTGATATAGAGCAGCAGCAACGTGTCCCGGTCGGTATACAGCGGGCTTAGCTGCCCCAGGATGCGCAGAATGGTCTTGAGCGTTTCGACGCTGGGCAGGCGTTCGCCTTTTTCAATGCGCAGATACTGCTGAAAGCTGATGCCCAGCCCATCGCCCCGGCGCGGAGAGTGAAAAAACCGGTACGCCGTCGGGTAGCCGCGCTGGCGTCGCAGCTCACTGAGGCGTTTCGCAAATTCACTGCGTACTTCGCGGTCCCGGGACTTCGTTTTCATGTCGATCTCCTGGTCAATGTGTTGGCGAATGCACTAACCCTTATAGGTTATCACATTATGCCCAAAGGTCACCCGAGGAGGTTAGGTGCTGAAATTCGCTATTGTTTTCGAGGAGTTTAAGCGCGGTGGCCGACACCCATTTGACCGAACAGTGGCATGCCAGTTGCTTTCCATGAGTTACCTAATGGAGAGAGAAAAATTTATGAAAAATACTTCAGTTCGTACTTTGGGATTTAGTCTTTTGGTAACCGCCACCCTGCTCACGTCGGCGTCGGCGCAACCCACTTGCGCAGACCCGAAGCTTGCGGCCACGCTGCAAACCATCGCCGAACGCACCAACCAGGTCGCCCACGGCAAAGAGCTCAACGGCGCACTCCTGCACGAACGCGGCTCCAACCTTACCAGCGTCAAAGGCCTTACCTATGCCTCGTCGGCCCTGGCTGTGGTTGGCGTCACGGTGGCCGGCGTCGCCGTAGGTGCCGCAGCGGGCGCTACCGTTGGCTTCATCGGACTCAATGAAGCGGCTGGAGCAGCAGGACTGGTCGTACATGAAGCGCAAGTCACGCAAGCCGCGATTACTTTTGGCGGTGGTGCGATCCTCGGCGGCATCGCCGGCGCTGGCGGTTCCGCACTGGGTCTGGCTTACAGCCCCGGTGGCTCAGATGAAGCCATTACTTCCGAGGCAACGGCTCGCATGCAGGAGCTACCCGGTGTCGGTCCGATATCCTCTGAGGTTCTGGTGATCAACGCGGCGGATTTCATCGAACGCTTCAGAACCGCACACCGTGAGATTGGCAAGACCGCCATGATGCAGGAACAGATGAATACGGCGGACGCACGCTGGTATCACCTGGGCTGGGACGAAAAGCGCGATATTGAAATCATGGTGGCCGAAAACCAGGCCCACTACCAGATGTATTCCATGGAACAGGACCTGCTCAAAACGCTAAAAGACGCGACCCTGGCAGCCTGCGCGACGATTACGCCCCCCGTACAAAAAACCGCGGCCGACGCGGCAATCAAATCCGTCTCGGCTGATTCCGTAACACTGGCGAACCGGGCAAAGAGCGCGGGTAAAACTCAGACCCACTAACATCTGGTAAACACAGGGACTTGGTCAACCACCCCCGGATTTGTTACAATATGGTCTGGGGGACCTCGTGAATCCACTGGCGAAAGATAGAGTCGCTCGCACAAAATGGCGCGCCTTGGCTGCGCTGTTTTGCTTCGTGCTGCTACAGGGAAATAGCGGCGAGGCAGCCTCGACGTTTGAGAAACTCTTTTGCGGCGCAGATGAGTCGCCTACTTCGTCTGACCTGGGCAAATGCAAAATTCCCGACTCACCGGCTGCCGTGCAGCAGGCCCTGGTAGCGGCCGCAATTGCCAATGCGCAACCTTGCCTGAGAGTTTCCCCGACTGCCACAAGTACAGCCACCGTTGACGGTTGCACGGTAATTCCGGCCAGTGAGGTGGAGAAACTCAATCTTGCTCCGGGCATGTTCGTACCCCAGGGGCGGTCGCTGCAGAAGGGCTCAACTGACCTGAAAGATCCGCGCGTGCTTTTCGGAATGCCACCGGCCTTTCAGATCACGAAAAGCGACGGCACTGTTGCGACGTTCAAGAACCCGCTCTCCAAAGAGCTCTTTGTCGGCTATTCTCCCCGCGCCCGAACGCTCGAAGTTTTGAGCTACAACCGCGAAAAAGGCATTTCTGATTTCTATAAAGTTGAGAACTATCCCGGACCTTCCTTAAAGGTGAATTCCCATACGGGCGAAGACACCTGCCTGAAGTGCCATCAGGCCGGCGGACCGATTTTTCCGCGGGCACCCTGGAGCGAGACGAGCAGCTCACTCTCCGTGACAAAAGCGCTCTGTGAGAAAAATGGCGGCAAGCCGTATTATCAAGGCATTCGTTTTGCCGACAAATGTTCGCCCACGCCTTCGCCAGTCGACCCCCGCGCCTCGCAGGAGGGCCGGCTTGCGGCCACCGCTTTCGATATCGATGTCCGTCTCTCGAGCCGCGTCTTGCAGGCCCGCAACGCGTGCCGCACAATGTGCGGCGACGATCTGGCTTGCCGCAAGCTTCTGATCAGGTCGGCCTTGAAGTTTCCGCGCGCGATGAGCTCGCTTGCGCGAATCGATACCGATAACCCAACCGAGGCCGCCGAGGTTCTCAGATTTTCGCTGCGGCCACCACGCCAAAAGGGCTCTGGCGTTCCCGTAGCCGACCCTGACGACGTCGATCTTGAGGCAAAACTGCGGGCCAAGCTTTTACCCGGGTGGAAGCCCGAAAAATATTCTTACTCCTCGTCGACGCTACCCGATCGCGATCCGATGACTGATCCTCTGAAAGTCACCGTGGCACGAGATGCCGCAGGCGGCACGGATAAAACTTATCGTGAGAACGACACGGGCACAGACAAGGACCTGACCGGTCTGCAGTCCGCAGCCGATCCGGTGCTCGCCGACCCTGCCACCAAACGCCCGCTTGCCGGCAGCATTCCCGCCGAAGTTGCACCCCTGTACGCGATGGACGCGGCCTTCGACTGCTTTGGTTTTCAATCCAAGGACTCCTGGGCCATTCAGGACTGTGCGGCCAAAGACCCGGGCGCGATTGCAAAAATTCTGAACTCCTCTTATCTCGACGCCGCAGTCAACGACTGGCCACTGGCACCCGAGCAGCGTCCAACCGCGGTGCGGGATTCCACGATGGCTGCAGTGGCGGCCGTGTGCGGCCTCGGCGGCGCACCGGCCCCTTGCCCCTACGTCGCGGGCGTAATCAGCCAGGCCCAACAAGACCAGGCTGCAAAACTTGCACAAGCCGCGGCCAGTGCAGACGCCACGCCGGCCTCCGACAATAAATTCGCACAGTACTGCATGGAATGCCATTCCAAGTCGTCAGTGCCGATTCGCGACCCGGCGCAGATGAAGAAATACAACACCGACCATGGCAACGAGGTGTGCAAACGGCTCAAGCTGCTCGCCGGTCAGGACGGCCGCATGCCGGATGGAAAAAGCGATCAGGACTTTCCGCCCAGCGAACGCACGGCGATGCTGAAGTACCTGGGCTGCGGCAAATAGCTCAGGGCTGCTACGGCCTGTGCCCCTTCCATTAATTTTAGCTATGATACACATCTTCGTTATCAATTATGCTTCAGACACTTCGCGAGCTAGCTTGCCGTTAGAAAAGAGGCATCTCATGAAAACAATTCTAATGGCGGTTCTGCTCTCCCAATCCCTGCTCCCTGCTGC
Organism: candidate division WWE3 bacterium; assembly: GCA_038231515.1. Taxonomy (GTDB): domain Bacteria; phylum Bdellovibrionota; class UBA1018; order UBA1018; family UBA923; genus JACQAX01. The sequence continues at coordinate 12,942 of JBBRLF010000063.1, read as the reverse complement.
AAACGCGGCAATCGTATGTGAAGGCCAGACCCGGTTTGGCGGCTCGCTGCAGCTGACTATCAACGACGACCACTCCGCGCACATCGCCGTGGTCAACGAAGAGGGCACGACCGAGCTTGCGCAAACGTTCCAGACCCTCGATAACGTTTGGGACGGGCACATGACCGGGCTAATCACGGCAGCAGGTTTAAGCGTCAAATATGAGAATCAGTACGGCTGCATACGCCATGTGGTCATCACCACCAACGTTCGGGGCGGCGCAACCGGGTACATCGATACGGTAAAGGTCGCGGCCTGCCGCGGCGGTACAACACGCGATGCGCTGTGCCTGGGCCACTAGGGCGTAAAGGTCCGCAAAAAGCCGGCGCTTGATATCATGAATCAGCTCAATGTGATTTTTTAAGCAGCTCCGGTGCCAGCACGGTCGACACCTTTCCACCTTTTACCATTTTGAGCTGCTCGGGAGCATTCGGCGATCCCGCGAGCGAAAATGTGGCATCGCCAAGCGACGCCGTGTTTTGTGGAAGTTTAATCTCGGGCCGGGGCACGATTTTATGTGCACCCAGTGGCAGCACGATATCCTGCCAGCTTTCGCCGTTGTTTTTATCACAATGAAACACCAGGGCTTTGTCGCGCACGGTTACCGCATCAAAGGCGGTGCAGTTTTCAGTCGCACGCACCTTATTCCAGGTTTTCTTGCGAAGGTCGTAAACCTCAAGCAAGGCGTTATCACCCTGCTCGATCGTCCACTGCGTAACCACGAATAGCTGCTGCTGTGAAGGAAGCAGGACGACGATCTCGCGCTCCTGAAGGTCCTTGGGAAGGCGAATGGCCGTCGCCTTTAAACCTTTGGCATCGAGCTGATAAAGATGGGACACGAGTTCCACGCTTTTTTTGACGTCTTTCACGCCAACGTAAACTGCGTTACCCGCTCCGACGGCCAGGGCGGTAAAGCTCGTCTCGGCCTCTGCGGTCACGCTTTGAATTGAAAAGGCCAGGCACAGCACGGCAAGCTTAATCATCATTGTCTCCGGCTGCTGGCATTATTACATGTTTGTGCAATTCTTGAAGCTGTTCGTCTTGCGGCAAAATCGGAGGCTGCGTCGTGGGACACGTGGCCTGCGCCGGAGATTTTTTTCGAAACATCTGAGCTGCGGCGGGCACGAAGTGCGGCAGCCCCACGAGTTCGTGGCCCGCGGCTCGAATTGCGGCAATCCACTCTTTGAGGTGAGCCGCCGTGTTGACTTGAACATCATGAAACAAAACGATGCCACCGTGCGTTTTGCAGATCTGATCCAGTACGCTGGCAAGAACATTAGGACGCGCCGAAGGCTTCCAGTCCTCAGAGTCAATGTCCCATAAGACCGGCGTGTAGCCTGCCTTACGGACTGCCCGCTTTATATCGGCATTTTTCTTTTTACCGGCTGCGGTGCTGGAGTGAAAGCCACCGTCGCCATAGGGAAGTCGCAAAACGGGCGCCAGGTAGTCTCCGATCAGAGGACCGGAACGCCCCATGTTTTTTTCAATCTCGGCGGGACTCAGCTTCGTGTGGCGCAGATGCGAAAAAGTGTGTGACGCCACGATAAAGCCCGAGGCCCGCTCACGCCGCAGCAGTGCCCATTCCTCTTTGGTCGCATCGGGTGGCACAAAGTGGTCGCCGAGCACAAAAAACGGCGCCGGAGTTTGTGTTTCGAGCAGCGTATCGATCACTCGAGGGGTGGTCTTGGGATTGGGCCCGTCATCGAAGGTCAGGGCAACCGGATAGGTCTTGCCGTCGGGGCAAGCCCCTTTAGTGCTCTTGCCAACCATAGGCGCGGTGGCATTTGCATAGAACGCCAGAGACAACCCAATGACCGCGGTGAGGAACCCATATGTGACAGACATAGCAGTATCAACTACTCGGCAACTTCTGGGGTAGACTTGACTCAGCGCTCGAACACCAGGCCATAATAGCGATAGAGACCCCCATCGCCCCGACTGTATTGCAGAAAAACTCCTTCTCCCAGGGGCACTACTCCAAGGTCACCACCGTTGCGGACGCCGGGGGCTTCGCGCCACGGACGATCACCCAGGCAGTTGCGACCGGTCTGGCGAAATTCAAGCTCACTGGCCTTCTTTCGCACAAGCCGCATGCACCCGGGCGAGTGATAGCCAAATTGATTGAGCGAAAGCTCGCAGTACAGCTCATCGCGACAGACGAAGCGTTCACTGTACCAGTAACCCTGCATCTCGTTGTACCCACAGGCAACGCCAGCCTTCTTTTTGCCGGCACCGACGACAAAGGGACGCACGGTGGGTTTAAAGGGCTTTCCGGTTTTGGCGTAATAGTCCAAGACCCATTTAAGTGAGTCTACGTCGGTGAGATTTTCGGGACATTTGAATTTGTTATTCACAAAGCGCTGGTGCAGCTGCCTGGCCCAGTATTTTATCTTCAGCTCGTTCTTATTGAACTCGCGCACGCACTCGCCAGACTTGGGATCACGATGCCAGCCCTCGAAGTCACCTTTCATGGCGGCACGCTCCATCTGCTCTTGCGAACAGCCGGCCTTTTTTCCGATCGTTTGGAACAGCGTGAAGTAATCGAGCTTGTCGCAGCTGTCTTCGGCCTCGCAGCGGCGCAACGCCTCGACATCGGACCAGTCCATGCATTCGGCTAAAAACCGGGAATCATTGTCGGCATACGCGCGTTCCAGGCACGGGTCAAAGCACTTCATGGCCGTGCGAAAAGCCGACTTCACCAGATAGAGGGGCTTCTGCGGATCTTCGAGCACCTTCGTGTACGCATCCCAGCAGGGCAGCGGAATTGCCTGATGCGGTGGCGCTCCTCTGATCGTATCTGCGGCGCAGCTGCTGCCATCGACGGTGTCTTTCGTCTTGAACTCGTAGGTCGTATCGCCACCCCGCTGAGTGGTTCGCACGTCTTCCGAATCAGCGCCGACAGTGGCGGGCTTGGCCAAAGCCGCGGGGCCGGCCACAGCCCAGTCGGGCAGGCCAAGCAAGACGAGCAAAGCTACGCCAAGACTCTTGGTCGCCGATGAAAAGGAGCCCTCTGCACGCACCATCGCCACCTATTCCCCCATTGAAACTATACCATATTCTGAAATGGCGCGCCGACGTCCCCAGCCACCCCGTCCGTAAACTGGCCAGCAATGTCATTCCATTTATGCGCACGGCTGAGCCATAATAGCGTGATGCAATTCACCATCCCCGTGCTGACACTTCTCGCCCATCTCGTCTTGCCCCTGGCTCAGGCTGCGGGCCCGCAGCGCGGCCTTGATGTTTCAGACGTCTCCATTCTATTTCCAGTCGATTCCAAGACGTGGCCAGCAAAGGCCTACCCTGACATCAAGCTGGGCAACACCACGGCGCCGGGCAAGTCACCGCTGCTTACGCGCTCGATGTTTGACGACCAGCTCATGGCTTTCGGACATCAAATTACGGAGAGTCCAAACCATTTTGATTACGGGCAATGGCGAGTGGTGGCGCTGAGGTTTGACCCCTGCGTTCCGGCACTAACGGGAACCACGCCGGGCTGTCTTCGGCAAATTCGCCTCGTAGCTCAACCGCTGGCCGGACGCCGGGGCGGCGAAGACCTGGCCCTGCACCTACTCTACAAAATCGGCCAAGGCGCGCTCGCAAAAGACGATCCGGTTGTTTTTAAGCTGAAAAAGATTCGCGACCTTTCGGCGCAGACGGGCGCGCCCACAGCGGGCCTGCCACTGGCCGTCCATCCCGGGCTTCAAATGGAATTCCAACGTGGCCAGCGCAAATCGATCGGCCAGCTCGTACACGATCTCATTCTCACAACCTGTAACAGCGAGAATTTGATGGAGCTCGCCTTTACCAGCTCCAATCCGAATATGGATGGGCCCTGGTTTTTCTTTAGTGGCCTCGTACACGGGAATACCTGGCAAGCTGCCCCCATCGCGCAGCTTCCCGGCCCGACCCGGGTTCAGCAAACTTTTTTTGACGGCAGCATTGATATCGAAACGAAAAATCCAGAACTCACAGCCCAATCCGCCGAAGATCCACGACTGCGGCATCCTCACGATACCGACTGCGCAAGCTGTCACCTAGCCGCGCGACAGCTTCTCGAACAGCACCGCCTGCATTCCACCCACGGCTTTCAAAATCCAATTGGTGTCACCGGATTTGTCGAGCTTGCCCTGCAGCCCGAGGACTTCTCAAATGTGCGCGCGTTTGGCTACCTGCTTGAACGCCCAACCGTGGCTCCCATCACTGCAAACTCCTCTGCCCTCATTGCCCAGCTCATCAACCGCACCCAGGGCTGGGCAAGCCCTACTGATCGGGACTGTAGCAGTCCGGTGATTCGCGACTGCTTCTCGGGCTGGAGTGTGAGCGGCGACACCAAAGGCACGGCTCTGGAGTGCTTTCGACTTTGCCGCTAACTTGCCGTAAGCTACAGAGCCAAGATCAGCTCGAAAACTTTTCTCGCCCAGGTCCTCGTCTGCTTCATTCCGTCAGGACCCAGATAGTCATAATGAATATCGTCGCCACCAGTGGCGGGATAGTGGGTCAGCTTTCGCGAATCCACGAAGTGGCAGTATGGGGCGCTTGCGCCACGTAAGATGCCATAGAGTTCATCCATCTGGGGCCCAGTGCGTGAACGTGAGTCGGGTGGCCCAATCCAAAGGCACTCGCTGTGGGCTGCCGCGGTCATCGCGGCCATCTGATGAATCGTAGCGGCGCTGTAGTCAAACGGTACGCCGAAGAGATTCGAGCCGAGCTCGATGATCGTCAGCGTAGGATGGTATTGCGCGAGCAGCTCGCCAAAAACCGGCGTCGGTGCACTTTGTACATCCACGAGCCTGCCGTCGGGACCGTGCTCGAAGTAAGGATTGCGATTTTCGGTGTGCGCAAACCAGCTTGCCGGTGACGTGCCCCAGCTTGCGAAGCTCGCAACTCGCGCTTGCGGCAGCGTGCGCAGCAGGGCATCGAGGTTGCGTCCGAAGCTTTGAACGGAGTGGGAGTCGCCGATGAAAAGAACTGTGGGTGCCGCGACGGCAGATAACGGCAGTAGCATTGAGGCGAGAAGAACCGCGGTGGATCGAATACGCATGACGAAAATCTCCGAAGAATATAGAGGCCGACCATAACGGAAAAAGGCTCAACAATAAAGTAAATTAGTCGGATATTGAGTAAGGACTAACCTTGTGTTTAAATAGCATTTTCTACTCATCTTCCGGCTTGCAATGGCCGTAGCTCGATGCTATTGACGCACTGAATCAATCACCCTTATAACCAGGACCCCTCACCAAATGCGCGCATGCTTGACCTCAGTCCTCGTTTCACTCACCCTGCTTGCTGGCTCAGCCCAAGCCGATGCCCATGTCCAATCCGTGGGCACTTTTGGCGGCTTCATTCGCGCTGGTGTCGCCGACGTTCCCCAGAGTAACGGCTTCCTCACGTTCAGCGCCGACTCCAATGTCAGCGCCCATCGCCTGCGCTGGCAGAATCTAATGCCCGGGGGCAAAGACTTCGTGCTGGGCGAAATGCGCTTTCCCGGAAATCGAGAAACGAGCCAACTTAAATTTATCGACTGGAGCACACTTGCGCCGACGGCAACTTTGAGTGGCGCCCGAGTCACTGCGTATCTCTCACGCACGTTTCCGGCCGTACATTACGAATCCACGACCACCGAATTTACCTTTGCCACCGCGATCGACGGGCGCGCGCCCATGAGCCGCATGACCTCGGTCGTGAATGGAAAAATCCGGACCCTCGAGCTCGATTCCACGGCAGCCATAAATATGGACGCGATGAGCGAGCCCTGGATTCTGCTCTGGTCCGGTGGTGCTGCCGGCTGGCCTTTCGAGGTTCCGATACTGCTCACCTTTGAAAAGCATCCGGCACGAGCCATGTCTGGCTCAAACGGCGTGAGCTTTTCGTTTTCCGGCCCCATGGGCAGCGTCAACGTCATGCCGCTCAAAGGCTTGAGACGTTTTACCGCAGCTCAGGCCCAACTCTGGAACAAAGAAATTCCAGCCGATCTTATTATCGAGAGCCGGGCCTGGGTTTCGATTCTGGCCGCGTTTCCAGTTGGCCTGACCGAGACCTTCACCATCGATGAACATTCAGGAAGCGTGGCGATTCAAGACAGCTATAGGTATCACTCCGCCACCGACGCCTGGGGCACCGTCCCCACACCGATCGCCCCCTTTCCGCCAACCGTCGTGCGCGCCGCCCATAAAGGCTATCCCGTGCAGTATCCCGCTGCTCAGCCAGTTGAGTCGGCGATCAGCACCTTTTACGGCCCCTTTGCCTATGCGCCGGGCCAAGTGGCAAACTACACGCTGCCGCTTCCGCACGCGCTCACGCGTCTGCCCATCCCCCTGCGCGTCCTCAACTCTCCGGCCACCGCACCCATTCGGGCTGAACTTGAACGACTCCTGACTGAAGACCTGCCGCGAGATCCTGCCACATTTTTTATTCCCAATGATGATCGCGCCGCCACGCTGATGTGCGATGCGTTTGCGACGCTCAAACCAGACAGCCCCCTGCGAAATCGTTTTCAGGCACTGGTGCCCAGGTTGCTTGCGAACAGCTTTTCAGACACCTCGCTGCTGGCCAGCACCGAACCCGTGACCCGGCAAAGCTATCTCTCGCCGGTACAGCACTCGTTTGGGCAGGAGTCTTTTGACCGCGAATGGTACATCGGCCGTCAGCTCACGACGATTGCCCGCTGTGCGGAAGCGCTCGATCTCAAAATCGCACGCGAGGTTTGGCCCAAGATCCTGGGTCTGTACCAGTACGATCGTATTTTCTATGACTGGGCAACTGGCTCGGTCCTCTCGTCGGTCTATGGCATCAATCAGCTTGCAGACGGAATACATTTTGCGTGGGAAGGCATGCTTGGCGTAGCACGGCTGGCTCGACTCGTGGGCGACACCGCCACCTTCGAAGATGCCGCGTATCGTTCGGCCCGCCAGCAGCTCGCGCTTTTCGCCACCTGGCAGCAGGCCGAGTGGAGCCGCGAGATCGACTACGGCATCGCACATTTCAGCGCGCAAAAAATCGACGCCCAGGAAGTTGAAACCCGCGGTGCAATCGACGCGTGGACCGAAGAGTTCGGCAGCGCAACTCTGGAATTTCGCTCCCTGTGGCAGACGACCAACTTCATCTATTTCGACAACTCCGCGCAGTATTCATTCTACCGGGATTATGGCCTGGCAAAGCAGCTAAAAACGCTGGAATACGACATCATGCCGCGGCTGCATCCCGGCTGGACCGACGGCAACGTGTTTGAGCCGGTCGATGGCCGTTTTTACGGGTCCGACCACACGGCAGCGCACCTGCTGGCGCGGGCAGTTCTTTTCCACGACGATTCGGCGACGCTCTATGCGCTTTTTCAAAGCGCGCGGGGCACCAAGGCTGAAAAGCAATGGTACTCGATGTACTTTTATGGCTCGGCCGGGCCGCTGCTTCTGGGAATCGAGCGGGCGCAGGCGCCAGTAGTGGAGCTTCCGGTTGCCCTTGCCCAGCTTGTCGAGTCCACCTTTGACGCTAAGACCGCACGAGTCACTTTGAAATTACTTGGCCGGTGCGACGCCAAGGGCGTCGTGCGCATGCGCATGCCCAATGGCGAATGGAAAAACTATCCAGTCGTGCTCGTGAGGGACGAAAAGACGACGTTTTCAGCTCGCGTGCGCTGAGTTCATTCTTGAAATTTTACCGCATCCGCGCCGCCAGCGCTGTTGGCTGATGCTGATGCTGCGGCTGCCGTACCTTTACCGGTCACGGAAACCTCATCGTCGTCGTCAGCCGTAAAACTAAGCTGGGAACCCGCCGGACTCATGCTTTTGAAGCTGACGGCATCGGCTCCGCCCGCATTTACGGGAATAGCGCTTGCGCGGGTTCTGGTGGTGACTGCCGCAGTCGAGCGATTTCCGGTTTTTGAACTTACGATAACTCGTTTTTCGCTGGCAGAGGCAAGCTTGTTGCCACTGTTTTTTCCCGCCAAACCCGGGAGATTTTTCTTGTCGTCCAGTTTGCTTTTCTGGGGTCTGGCCGCGCCTTGAATAAAGGCGCCCAGCAACTCCTTGCGCATGGCCCGAATATCTTTTTGATACAGCTTATTTGGCTCGGCAAAGACCTCGAGATATTTCTGTTTGCGTTCTTCTAGTGAAAGCTTGGGATGCGCAGCCACGTATGCCCGGTAGTCGTGCGTGGCTCGCACATGACTGCCGTAATAGCTGGCATCGGACGACTCGTCCTGGAATGTGGGCCCACCTCGTGGTCCGGCTACCGCAGCCTGAGTGCAAAAGGCCAGAATAAGTGAATAAATAATCTGCCGATATATCTGTTGTTTCAAGTAGTTACCCCCGCAACGTCTTTTCACACATTACTTGACTTTATTAGTATACTATTAGGAACAGAGAGAGATCAAGTGTTTAGATTGGGGAATCCGGGGGATCGGTTATGAAATTCACTTTTTCGAGGGGCTCTTGCGTCCTTGGGCTGGCGGCTGCGTTACTCTTCAACGGCGGCGCGGCACGGGCAGAGTCGGCAACGACTGAAAATGCGCTGACGATTATCAAGCTGTCAGACTATGTCTGTACCGATGAGAAAGCTATGGTCAACAGCTTCGGAGTCCAAAGCTGTGATGCTTACAAAACCGATGCCAAGGCCAAGCTGGCCGCCGCCACTCGTCACGTGCTTGCCAATCTCTACGACGGCATTCAGCTGCAGGCGGACTTTCGAACGCCCACGGCCACCAACGGAGTAAATGGTTTCTGTCGAACCATAGATCCGCTTACCGCCAAGCCACTTACCTTTCCTGTTCCGCTTTGCAATATTGGCGATCCTTCGCTCGACGAAAGCGATATCAATCATCTGGACGCCAAATGCGGCACGGTGAGCCCCGCTCCCTATGCCGACAGCAACGGGCTCTGCGACTTTTACTCGCTGGCCCTGAATCAACCGGTTGATCTGGAAAAAATGTGCCCAAAAGAAATGACCTGGCTGAAGAGTCTGCGACCTCAGGCGTTTCAAGCAGCCTACGAAGAGGTGGCGGCGGAACTCGACGGGGGCCAGCTTACGCTCACCACTGTACCGGGCAGCGGCGGCGTCACGCCGTGCGCGGGCCTGGGGCGCAGCGTGGACCGCATCGTTAGCGGCGCAAAAACTGGCGGACCGCTGGGCGTTCCAAGCCTCAAAAAGCTTCGCGCTGAAATTAAAAAGAGTAATGATGAATCCAGCGCCGACGATTTCAAGTTCGACGAGAAGTCGTCCTGTACAGGGGACGCGGCCCAGAAAGCGCTTGACGGCAACTCTGGCACCACCTACTCGATACTGGCCTGCCAGCTGCTTTCGGCGAATCGCTATGTCGAATTTCTGATCAGCCAGGCCGCAATTTGCGAAGTAAATGTGCGCGGCGACGCCAAGTACTTCAATACACTGCCCAAGACGGCTGGCTTTTTCAAAGGCGTGATTCAGGACGCGCTTGAGCCATGCAAGGTTTACGCGACGGCAGAAGCGGGCTTGGGTCCTCACGAGCTGTTCTGGACCAACGCCAAGGCACGCACCGCTCTCTACAAGTGTTACAATAGCGGGCAAGGCACGGTGGCGCCGCACCAGCACAAGGGCGTGCAGGACATGTATCGAAACTGGGTACGTGCGCAGATTCCCGTAAAAACCGGACTCGCACCCTTTGCGAAAATCCTCGGCAACGACGGCAAGCCTGTGCGGCACCCGGCTTGCGCATTGTTCCTCATGCCCGCACTCCCCTTCTGGCGCCGACGCAAGCGCACGGCAGCGGCAAAGCTTCTTCTGACCGCGGCACTCGTGTGCACATTAGCCTGGTCTGGCAACCTCGCTCAAGCCTCGGGTACAGCCACCATTGTAAAGCTTGCCTGTCCGGGCGGCGGAAACACGGAAAGTGCACTCGACACCACGTGCGTCTGCTCGACCAAGCGTGAGGCCTGTCACGTGAAAGCCGACGCGGACTACGAGCAAAAGAAGAAGGACCTGGAGGCCGCCTATGATCACCAAAAAGCTGGAGAGTTTTCTGACTGGGGCTTGAATAAAGACTGCCACTGGGACAGCAACCCGCTCACCTCCAACTGCAAAGTGAGCTGCGAGGAGATCTTCTATGATCACGCCCTCTGCCACTGCCACGACGGTTCGATGACGCCCTGCAAATGCAGCCGGGTGGTCAACTCCGCCATGCACCAATGCGAGCTCGATGTTTGGCTCAATCCCGAAACCGGACGCGATCGCATCAACGCCGACAAAGCCTATGCCGCATTGTCTGCCTCGTGCAACACCATCTATGCCGGCAGCAGCTGCGATCAGGGTGGCACCATGGAAAACCCCGAGGGTGATACCAACACCTTTACGGTGGGAATGCAGGGGTGCCTCGAGGATACGACCGAGAAGCTGCCCGCCGACTGTCCGCCCGCTGCGCCCGATCCTCAGGTAACCCCACCGATTGTTGTTAGCGGCGGCGAAGGAGAGCCTGAAAACGCCGGCGAGAGCGCAATGGTTGGGGCTGGAGAAATGCACAACTCCAGTAATGTTCATGTTCAAAAAATAAAGCGCGGCACCAATAACAACTCTGCCGCAGCCACCGCTGCCGATGGCCCGCAAAGCGCGGTCAAATCCAAAAGCAAGGGGCCGACTGCGCTCAAGACGTCGCAGGATCGCGCCAGTAACCCGACCACTTCCCCACGCTCAGTGGCAACGCTGGGTGGTGGAGCAAAAACCAACTCGGGCCTGGCCGGCTTTGAAAACAGCCAATCTGGCAACGCCAATAATGATGATAACGCGCCCAACAACAACGCGGACGCAGCCACTGCGCAAGGCGCCGGTGGCTTTGAGACCGCCGGTGGCGGTGGTGGGAGCGGCCGCAGCGGCACCTCCCACAGCGATGGCGTCGCCGGACGCGGTAGCTCGGAAGCCGGCTCTTTTGCCACCACGGGCATTGTACCAAACGCCGACGGCTCCGTTGGACCCAGAGACTTTGAAGCGCTCACCGATGGAAGAGAACCTTATCTTCTGGCCAAGGGTGTTTCGATTTTCGAAGTCGTGAATCGACGTTACAAAAAGAAAACAGGGTCGATGCTCAAGAACTGAACGGCAGCGCCAGAATGACGGCTAATTTATTTCAAACCCGAAAATTACCGGCCTACCGATATTACCAAAAGTGATGACGGCCCTGCCCCGGTGCTGACGGTCGCCCCACCCAATGCGATTAGCTGACCGTCGACGCCGATCGAATACTGCAGCACCGCACTTGAACTATAGTCGGTGGCGTAGGCAAATTTTCCGCTGGCATCAACCGTGATACCTTCCGGCGAAAGACCAGCGCTTATCGTAGGCTGGGCCAACGCGCTCAGACTGCCATCGGCCTGAATGCCGTACATGGAGATAGTCGCATCTTGCGCGTTGGTGACATAAACCGTAGAGGCCGAAATCACCATGCCCATCGGGCAGGCGCCGGTTGGAATCGTAGCCCCACCCGACAGGGTGCCACCCGTGGCAATCTCAAAGGTCTGAACCGTGTTGTCGCCGCAGTTCAGCACATAGGCGAACTTTCCGCCGCCGCTGGCCTGGGCCGTGTCCAACGGACCAGCCGGCAGGTCGCTCAACGCCACAGTGGCCGGCACGAAAGCGCTCAGGGACCCATCGCTGGCTACGGAAAACTGCGAAACCGAACTATCACCCAGACTCACTACGTAGGCAAATTGCCCGGTCGAGTTAAAGCGCATATTCAGCGGATAGGAACCAACCAAGGTGGTCGCCACGAAGCTAAGCGTTCCGTCTAGTGCAATGGAATAGCGCGAAATGGTGTCGTCCTGCGAATTCATCGAGTAGAGAAACGCCCCGTTAGGCGAAATCGCAAGCCCCTGTGGGTTCGCCCCGGTGGCAATCGGCGCATTGATCATTGCAAGCCCGCCGTCCGAGCGCACCGAGTATTGAGAAATCGTGTCATCCATCCGGTTCAGGACATAGACATGCGTGCGGCTCGCATCCGTTACAAGAGCCACCGGCATGCTGCCTGTGGTGGCCGTGGGAATTGCCAATGCCGTAAGTTGTCCGTCAGCGCCCACCGAGTACTGCGATACCGTATCCGCGGCCTGATTCAATACATAAGCGAATTGAGAGAAGCTCGTCACCGGACTGTCACCACCGCCCGACGCCGCCGATCCGCGGGCACCCGCGCAGCCTGAACAGAGCAGCAGCACCAACATCAACACAGCCAGCATCGTTTTCATATCGCCTCCTGCGGCGATATATAGCAACGTGCATGCCAGGCAGAATTCAGAAAAGGAGGCCGAAAATGGCTGATTTATGCGGTATTATCGGCGAGATTGCCGCCGAATAGCCGGCGCCTGACGGGTTTCCGGCAGGGGCAAACCGCCGCCCCTTATTTCTGCTCCCGCGTGGTCGTCTTCACGCCGGGCCACGATTCGGCCAGCTCGTCGAGCTCTTGCAAGCTAAACCGCGCGGTAACGAGTGAGTCCTCCTGCAGCGGCCCTTTCTCGACGATCGAACGACGAGGAACGTATTGCTTGTGGCCATCGGCACTGACGATTTGAACCCACTTGGCATTGAAGCTCAATACCTTGCCCTGCACCGCAAGCGTGAGACTCAATAGCACAACCCATTTTGTATTCAGCTTCATTTTGCCTCAACCTTGGCAGAATCGGCTTTCTTCTGCCGCACGGTTTCGACTTGCTCAACGACCGCCTCGGTTTCGATAGTCGCCTTTGCGTCATCGATGCATTTGTCAACCTCGGGACAGGCACTGCCTGTTCGGGGACAGGTGGCGTCAACAACCACATTGGAAATCCCCAAGTTGTTCTCGATGACAATTCCAGCCGATACCTCGGAGATCCTGGTCGTCTTGGTTTTGATGTAGCAGTAAAGCTTCAGAGAGCACGTTTTGACATTGGTGCCTGGAATTTCATCCTTGTACTT
>JBBRLF010000062.1:0-18143 GCA_038231515.1 candidate division WWE3 bacterium | reverse complement strand
CGCACGTAAACTCAAGATCGGCCGCACCTCAGTCCGGCGGGCTCTTGGAATCGGCTCGCGCCGAGTAAAGCGATCAACCAAAAAGGCGGCATGACGCATGGCTCCTAATCGTGTTTTTTTCTCGGATGGGGCCGCTACCCCTAGCTGAGACCGAATATCATCACGTCGACATCCGCCCGACGATTGAGGCAGCCCTTGGGCTTCGACCCATCGCCTGCAACGGCTGCGGACAGGTGATTCGAGAGCTTGTGCCCGGTAACTGGCCACCGGCTAAAGGTCGGCCAGGCTCTTTAGCTCGGCAAGAGCCTCAAGCGATTCAAGTCGCTCGCCACTAGGCACCGGCAAGGCCTTTCCCCTTTTCAATGTAATAGCAGCCATCGGCTTGTCGTCGAGTTCTTCTTTAAGAAGCTTCGTGAGAAATAGGTAATTGAGGGGTTCATCGGGGGCCACCTCGATTGCCCTTTCGAAGTACTCCCGCGCTCGATCGTTACTGCCGCCCAAAATGCCGGGAAGTTTTTGCTCGATTAGGCCAAGGAGCCGATAGGCTCCGCCGTAAGCATAGCTGGCATCGAGTGCAAGTGACTGCTTGAGGTGATCGCGAATCTCACCGAGCGCAAAAAACATCTTGAGCGCTCCAACCGCGTCGCCATAGAGCGCAAGGTTGATTGAACCCCAGAAATGGCAGGGAACGCAGTTTTTGTCGCGATCGGCTGCACCCAGGGCTACCTTGCGGCCTTCGTCGTAAAGTTCTTTACGTTTGCCGGCATCTTTCGTGAATCGTAGCCCTACGAAGTAGCAGCCCATCGAAAGCCGCCAGGCAGCCGCAGCATCGTCGGGGCTTGCGTGGTGTGCCGCGCGGTAATTCGCGAGAGCGGCCAAGGCGCTCGGCTGTTCTTTTCTGTTTTTGAAAGCCAGGTCACCGGTTTCAAGCAATGTGGCAAGTGCAAGGGCTTGTATCATGAGTCTCATTTTACCGTGGGGTGTAGTGCTTGATGTCAGAATCGCGTTAGGCCGTTGAGCCTGTACAGATCTTAAAAATCAAAACCGCGTCTCAGGCATAGACTTGAGCTATGGACAATGCACCTTTGTTACTTAGGTCGGTGATGGTCGGCTTTTGTCAGCTCTATATCGGCGCAATGGTCGTGATGCTGTTTCTCTCTTGCCTTGGGGAGAACAAGCAATGAGACACTCGATTTTCGTCATCGACGACGATCAGACCTTTCGCATCAGAGCCTCGATGACGCTGCGACAGGCGGGATATCAGGTGTATTGTGCCGCGAATGGAGATGAAGCCCTGGCTGACCTGCTTGCCCTTGCAAAAACGCCGTCACTAATTCTGGTCGATCTCGTTATGCCCGTCATGGATGGCTGGCGGTTTCGCGAAATTCAGCGGGCCAACTCAAAGCTCAGCCACATTCCGATAATAGCGCTGAGCGACGCTCCGGTTGGCAACGAGTATCTTGGCCTGCTCAAAGCTTTAGGTGTTCTGGTTAAACCAATTGCCCACAGTCACCTACTGAAGGCCGTAATTTTGGCTTTAGATGAGCACGGTGCTGATACCCAACGCCGACCCAGTCAGAACGTCGAGGGGAAAGTTCGCGCCGACGCGCACACATAAGTTTGATGCCCTGAGACAATCCTAGTCCTGCTCGTAGGTGAAGCGCATGAATACGCAAAGCAACACTGCTGCCGCGGCAAAGGCGGCTAGAAGCGTGAAGGTCGCGCTCCAACCGCTCGTGGCCGCAAGCTTGGCGATTCCAAAGCCAGAGAAAGTTGCGGCAAGATAGCCTGCGCTGTCTAGGATTCCTGCTGCCGTTCCGGCCGTTTTGCGTCCTCCGAAATCCAAAGCAATGACGCCACCACCAACCATGGAGTACGGACCAAAGAGAAAAAATCCAGTGGCCCCGACCAGCACGAGCGAAAGAGTGCTTCCCCCTGGTGCAAAAACAAGTCCGGTCAACGAGAGCACAAGGCCTACGAGAAAGACCCCAAGTACAGTCGTGCGACGTCCACTGAGAAATCGATCAGAATACCAACCGGCAAGCACTGTTCCCAGGCAGCCAAGGATGGGGAAGATGGCCGACTTAAACGCCGCTATGCTTGCGCTGGCGCCCATATCCGAAAAGTAGGCTGGCATCCAAAGAGTGAAGCACTCCCGAATAAATGTCAGGATGAATGAAAGCGCACACATCGCGAGAAACCCGCGATTTTGGAATACCAGGCGATAACGCTGTAAATATGAAATTTCATCCTCGGCATCCACGCCGCCGTCTGGCATCGCGTCGTCTTCGGGTAAATCGTAGCCGACATGCTTAGGTGACCCGACGATAAACATCGAGAGCAAAAGCCCAAGCGCGCCAAGCGTGATGCCAGGAATGATGAATAGCCCGCGCCAACCCATTCCCATCGCGAGAAGCGTGCCGGCGAATACCGATGCTAGTGCACCACCAAACTGATAGCTGATCGACATCACGCCCATGGCGGTGCCACGTTCGCGCGGTGTGTACCATTGCGCGATGACGTTCACTAGGCTTCCCCAGCCCATTGACTGCGCAAGACGATTTAGGCCCCATACAACAAAGAAAAGCCAAATTCCTGAAACCGAACCAAACAGGCAAGAGGCCGCAGCCGAAACCACTAGGCCAATCAGAAAAACCGTACGGCCACCGCGAGCGTCGGCGAGTGCGCCAGATAGGAGTTTTCCAATAGCGTAGACTAGCGTTCCAAAGCTGGCGATGGCGCCAAACGTGGCTTTGTCCATGCCGAGAGCGGTTTTCATCGGGGCATAGGCCTCGGCGAAATTCTGGCGGCAAAGATAGAAACCCATGTAGCCCAGCATGAGTGCGGCGAAAGTTGACCTTCGATAGAAGGAAAAACTCTTTGGTACGGTTTGGCACGAGCTTTGTGTCTGCAATCGGATCTTTGTTTGCTGAAGCTCCATTCTATATTGGATATATTGGCTTGGTTTTGAAGACAAATCAGGATTTGGTCAGGTTTTGATTTTTACGCTTTTGCCACAGTGTCCATTGATCTTCAAGGTGCTCAAGAAAGCTGTGCATCTTGGAAAGATCGTCGGTGCTCAGTTGCTCTGCCCCGGCCTCCAGTGCAGTCTTCCACACGGCCTCATTCCTCGGTACATCCCAAAAACGAAGTCTGCGCCCTTTGGCATGCGCCAAAGCAACCAATCTTTCGAGCCGCTGTCGTTCGGACGCGCCTATCGGGCCATTTCCGTTCCAGTGTATGTAATCTGACCACTTCAGCGCGTACCATGACCAGCGATCGTCACCTTGGGAATCTCGTTCATTTAAGTCATTACTGTCGCGGCATGCTCTTCGTATCGAGTGCTCGTTAACGAACTTCGATTTCGACTCTTCGTCACCCGTGAGAATTACCGTAACCGCGCCAGCCGAGGCGCCTTTACCGCCGAAAATGGTGAGCATTGGAAACTTCTCAAGCAGTTGATGCAACTTTGCCCGCAGCTGGGCACTGCCATCTTTGAGGTCAACCCAAAGATAAAATGTTCGACCATCGCCATGCACTGAGCCCAGGCGATCGACAAGTTTTTGAAGTGGTGTCAGGTAAAGATCTTCCAGGGAACCCTTGAATGACCATCCCATATGCGAGACTAGAATTTTACCATCGCGTAGCCAGATGTCGGCCTCGACGCTGTAGAAACGCTGGTCGATGGCGTCATGCAACGGGTGGCGTTGATCGTAGTCATTGTGAGAGTGGCCGCGAACCAAGCTGGCCTCGCCGGCAAACGAGACTTGGTTGCCAAGCGCAACTGTGAGTGAGAGTGTTGCAATGAGGCGTTTCACTGACATATGCCACTATTGTATAGTCTGGCGCTCGCCATGCCCGTCACGTTTCGGTCAGAGCTTGGTTAGGACGACTTGACCGGAACCTAAAGTGTTCGAGGAGCGAGCTCCGGTAAAATAGTTTTCATGGACAATACCACTCTGATTTTTAGATCCATCATTATTGGATATTGCGCTGTTTATTGCGGCACGATGTTCGTCAAATATATCGTATTCGATTTCATGAGTGATTGAGTATCGGCCCTTGAATGGCTACGACAGCCGACACGGGAGTCGTGCCCTTTCCGTCGGGCCAATGGCTGGTGGGTGCATCCTTGGATTTCGATTCCTCGCCGGGGTGCTGCACAGAAATAAACAGGGTGCGACCGTCTGCAGAAAATGACGGTCCGGTAAGTTCTGCATGAACTGGGGCTGATGCCATCTGCACCGCCTTGCCGGCTTCTGGGCCTTTCATCGCCACATAAAATAAGCCGTTATTGCCGAAGGCGGCATAGGGCCCGGCACCCAGTGAACTCGCCGATATGTCGCAGGTGAACCATAAGTTGCCATTCTTATCGAAAGCGAGATTGTCGGGGCACGCAAACCCAGTCGCGGGGCCGCCCGTGAGAAAAGTTGAAGCCTTGAATTCAAGGGCAGTGGGGTCGTTGCCTGCCTCTTCGATCTTCATGATCGAACCATAGTCGTTTCCCTTGTTCCGGTTATTGGTCAGCGTGACGTAAACCGCACCCGTGACCGGATCGACCTCAATGTCTTCCGGGCGGTCAAGCTGCGAACCGCCTGCAAGCAATCCGGCAAGGCGCGCTCGGACGAGCAAATCAGTTTCGTCTTTAAATACTTTTTTCAGCATTGGATGAGAGTCGCGTGTAAGTGGTATCCATTTTCCAGTTTCGACGTTCGCGACATGAAGGGTGCCTACTTCGAGGCTGCCGGGCCGGCTGGCGATGAACTTGTAAAGGCAACGGTCAATATCGTCATCGCCGGAATAGACGACGCAGCGACCATCTCGTGCCTGTACTACAGTTGCGCTTTCTTTTCCGAAGCGTCCCAGAGCAACAAGTTTCTTTGCCTCACCGGTTCGGGGGTTGATCTCAACGGTCCAGCCGTAGTGCTCTGGCGCGTAATCACAGACGGTCTCCCAGCCGAAGATGCAGGTGTGGTCTGCTCGCCCGAGGGGCATGCCGCCGAGAGCGTAATCGCGATCGCCGTAATATTCGATATATCCCTCTTCGCAACTCAGCACGTTGCCCCATGGGGTTACGCCGCCCGCGCAGTTTCCGAGCATGCCGATAGCCGAGGTTGAGCCAGCGATTGGCTCGTGCCACGCAAACGGAATAACGGTGCGGGCGGTGATGCGCCGGTTGTAAGCGTCGCCGATTACAGGCTTCCAGTTTCCGTCTGCACCGCGCCGCACCCGAACGATGCTGCCGCCCACCTCGAGCTGCTCTTTGTAGACTTCTTCTTTATTTCTCTTCGCGCCTTTAACGACAGATTTTCCGGTGACGAAAAGAGGAAGAAAATATTCATGGTTCACCCAAAGCAGGCCGTCGTTAGGATTGTTTTTCTCCAGCGGGAAAAAAGCGGTGAAGTCGGCGCAGTCTCCGAAATGCTCATGCTCGTTCAGCATGTCGCCGCGTTTTAGCAGAATTGAGTAAGAAAGGCCCGGCGCGAGCAACAGGTCATCGGCGCCGGAAGGCGAGATGCCCTTGAGCCGGTTTGTCGCGCTCTTTCTGCCAAAGCCGCTGTAGGTCATAAGTAACGTTCCAGCCGTGCTGATTGCTGCAACGCTCAAGGCGCCTCTACCCATGAAGTTGAGAAAGTCGCGACGGGAAACAGATGAGTTAGTTGTTTTCACAATGGCGCTATTTGATACGCGGTCACGCCGAAACGCCAATTAGAATTGCGTCAAGGTTGAGTCGATTGCGAGGTCAACCAAACGACAATAAATGTGGCCGCCGACGTTCTTGATGAAAACCAAACAGACGAATGTCCACACTCTGCTACTTTTCCAATCATGAATGTAAAACAGGTTTCACCGCGTATACTCAATGTCGACGACGACCTTGGTTTTCAAATCAGGCTTTCGACGCTCTTGAGAACAGCAGACTATAAAGTGAGCTGCGCTTCAAATGGTGAAGAGGCGTTGAGGTTATTGCTTGGCGATGAGCCTACGCCCGAAGTCATCATTCTTGATCTGGTGATGCCGATCATGGACGGTTGGCAGTTCAGAGAGATTCAAGAACGGCATTCGAAGGTGGGGCACATTCCGATTGTCGTTGTTACGGATGCACCAATTAGTGTCGCTTATTATGATGAGCTTCGAGCGGAAGATTACGTGCGAAAGCCAATCGATCGTGACGAGATCCTGGAAGTACTTGAAAACATTCGGAATCGAAAGGTTTCCCGTACACAGCCCGCGTGCCGCCCTGGATCACAGTACCCGACCAATATGCTTATGCCCTGACGCAACCCTAACGGAGTTCGGGCTTCCTTTATTGATGCGACAAGTCTAATTAGTGCGCTGCATTATTAACACACTAAGAGGATTTATTTCATGTTCAATTTCAAAACTTTTATCGCCACTCTCGCCCTTTGCCTCACTCTGACTGCTACCGTAAAAGCGGACGTGTTGGTTCAGACGATTGCAGCTGATGGCATGTCTGTGACGGGCGTTTCATTCGACGTCAATCCAGCGCTGGGACGTGCGTGGATCAACATCGGGCTCAACGACAGCTATGCTTCGGGCGAAGACTCGGGCCAGTCTGAAGTTCGCGCCAAAGTAGCTGGCCTGAGCTACGACGCTGCAACCGGCGCTATCATTTTCCAGGAAGCTGGCGTTGCACCGGTTGTCTGCGCTGTGGTCAAAAAGAATTCCTTCATCGGCATTAAGTGGAGTTCGATCAAGAGCAAGGGCATCTGCGGCGTCACCCGCATTTCGTCTTCTGTGAAGGTTACTGATGACGGCTACGAAACCAAAGAAACGAAGTACATGAACATCTACTTCGGCAAGCTCGTTGAAGGCCGCAAAGGCGAGTAAGTTCAAACACTTCTGATGCCGGGCGGCAGCTTGTCGCCCGGCTTTCATTGCTTCACCGTGCAACGCGTTGCTTTTTTGATCTGCCCCATATAGTAAACCGCTTCTATTGTCTGGCTTCCCAATGGAGTCTGCGCATGCACACTGTTCAAATGGTCTTCGGCCTGATCACCCCCACACAGTTGCTTCTTCTTTTGCTGGCTCTGGGCACAGCTTGCGCATTCGAGTTCATAAACGGGTTTCACGATACCGCCAATGCCGTGGCGACGGTGATCTACACCAAATCTTTACGCCCCTGGCAGGCCGTTACGATCTCGGGCGTTTGCAATTTCCTGGGGGTTTTTCTCGGAGGCACGGCAGTCGCGATGGGAATTATCAAACTGCTTCCGCCCGAACTGCTTGCGACCCACAACCTCGGCGTAAGCCTTGCGATGGTTTTCGCGCTCTTGTTCGCGGCGATTATTTGGAATCTCGGCACCTGGTTTTTGGGGTTGCCGGCTTCAAGCTCGCACACGCTTATTGGCGCGATTCTCGGAATCGGTTTGGCAAACGCTTACTTTTCGGGCGTGCCGCTTGCCCAGGGCGTGAACTGGGGAAAAGCCGGTGACATTGGTCTCGCGCTCTTGATCTCGCCGCTTCTTGGCTTCACTGTCTCGGCCCTACTTTTGAAGCTGGCCAAGCGGTTGATGAAGAATCCGATTTTTCATCAGGCCCCGATTGACGGCAAGTCGCCACCTTGGGCTGTTCGCTCCACCTTGATTCTCACCAGTTCAGGCGTCAGTCTGGCCCACGGCTCAAACGACGGCCAAAAAGGCGTTGGTCTGGTCATGGTCATTTTGCTTGCAATCGTGCCTGGCCATTTTGCGTTGCAGCCCGGCCAGAATGCCGAAACTATCGCGCGCACGGTGGAGGCCTCGCGTCATCTGCTGAAAACACTTTCTTCACCTGAGCTGCTCAGCGAAATTGAAAAAAACCAGCCGCCAAAAATTCCGGCAATCATCAGCGCGGCCAATGCGGCGGAAGCGGTAGTTCAGAATGCTGGAACGGCTCAGCTGAATCAGATTTCCAAAAACCTGGATACTGTCGTCTCCAAGCTTGATGGCCAGAACTCACTCGAAACTCTGGACGACAAAAGCCGATCAGAAGTTCGCACTGCTATTCTCAATACCGATCAGGGCATGGCCAAGCTTGAACGTTCAGTCTCGCGCCTTGCAAAAACAGGTGTTTGGGCAAGCGTGCAGCACGATCGCAAGCTCCTGAAAAACATGACTGACTACGCGCCGCAATGGGTCGTAGTGATGATTGCGCTTTCGCTTGGTTTGGGCACCATGATCGGCTGGAAGCGTATTGTCGTCACTCTGGGCGAGCGCATCGGCAAGAGTCACCTTACTTACGCTCAAGGCGCTTCGGCCGAGCTGGTCGCAATGAGCACCATTGGTATTTCGGCGCTCGCCGGCTTGCCGGTCAGCACCACTCACGTTTTGTCGTCGGGGATAGCGGGCACCATGGTTGCCAATCGTTCGGGTCTGCGCGGCAGTATGGTTCGCAATATTCTTCTGGCCTGGGTTCTGACGATGCCGGTTTCGATGATGCTCTCGGCGGCACTCTTTCTTGTCTTTAGATCTGCGCTTCAGTGATAAACTAATTCGCGAAACTCATGACACGCAAGCTTGGCTTTTGGCCACTGGTCGCACTCATATTCTTCACGGTTTCAGGCGGCGCCTACGGCCTTGAGGCGCTCGTCGGGGCAGTTGGTGCGAAGTGGGCACTCATTCTCGTATTGGCCTTACCATTTCTGTGGGTGCTTCCCATATCTTTGATGGTTTCAGAGCTTTCGGCCGCCATCCCTGAAAAAGGCGGCTTCTACGTGTGGGTTCGTCGCGGCCTGGGACCCTTCTGGGGTTTTCAAGAGGGTTGGTGGACGCTCTGTTATTCGGTCGTTGATGTCGCACTTTACCCTGTGCTGTTTGTGACCTATCTGAGCTATTTTTTTCCCGCTCTTTCGGGCAGCGATTTTCAATGCCAACTGATGCGTTGGGGCGTTTGCTTTGTTTTTGTATCTGCCGCACTCGTTTTCAATTTGCGCGGCAGCCGATGGGTTGGAATGAGCGCGTTGGCAAATCTGGTTGTCGTCTCATTTCCCTTCGTGCTTCTCACGATCTGGGGCGTGTCTCATGGCAACTGGGGGCTACTGGTCTCGGCTATGAAGGCGCCCATCGCAACCAACATACAACCGGCAAGCATCGCGGCCGGCTTGGCTATTATTTTGTGGAACTATTCGGGTTGGGACAATATTTCGACCTACGCGGATGAGGTCGAAAATCCGGCTCGCAATTATCCTCGAGCACTCGCGTTAGCAATTCTTATCATTGTGCTCTCATATATCCTGCCGTTGCTGGCCGGTTTTAAAGTCACGATTACACCGGCCGACTGGGGCAATTCGTCGGGATGGCCTGCGATCGCCGAAAAACTAGGTGGCGCCTGGCTCGGTACGTTTGGTGCGGCCACAGCTCTGCTTTCGGCGTGGGCGATGTTCAATAGTCAGCTACTTTATGTATCCCGCCTTACCGTCGCGATGGCCCAAGACGGATGGTTACCTCGGGGGCTTGCACAGACTTCAAATTCACTGGTCGCAATTGCCGCCTGCGCAGCGGTTTTTTCCAGTTTGTCACTGAGCAAGCTGATTGTTCTCGATATCCTGTTTTACACCTTGGGCCTGTCACTTGAGTTCTTCGCGTTGATTGCGCTAAGAAGCAAGGAGCCTGGCCTTGCTCGGCCATTTCGCATTCCATTGAATAGGATGGGCTTGGTTTGCATGTCACTACTGCCGCTTTCAATCGCCTGCATTGTCGCAGTCACCTCGGTCCTCGGCACCAGTGGCAGCCTCTTGCAGATTGGTCTGGTTGGATTCGGAATCACAGCCGGTGCCTTCGTTTACGGCATTCGCATCGGCACTATTCGAGAAAAGGCTGATTCTATAGGGCTTTAGTGTCAGGATCAGGTCAGCTCGCCTTAACCTAAACCTGACTGTAGTTCTGGCACCTAGAGACGATATAATGGGTACAGGATGAGTACTTTAGCAAAGACTTTTGACAATATCGTGCACCTCGAAAGACTAAGCCTGCGCTGGGTTGCCAAGCGGCGGAGCCCGCTGGTCGATATGGTTATGCGCGGTTTTACCCGTGCAGGCGACTGGCAAACCTGGACAGTTTTGATTCTGGCCGCGCTCATTACGGGTGACTCTTTTCGGGCCATAGCCGTGCAGATCACACCGCGCTTGCTGCTGACGCTGGCCATTTGCTACACCATCAAAAGTATTTCGAAGCGTCCGCGCCCTTCGAAGTCGATGAGTGGGTTTTCGTCGCTGCTCGCCGACCCCGATCCATACTCCTTCCCGTCGTCGCACTCGGCTTGCGCCTGGGTGGTGTGTGTGAGCTTGGCCGTAATACTCGGCGGTTGGCCTGTGTGGATTGCCTACGCTTCGGTAATCGCTTATTCGAGAATTCACGTCGGCGCTCATTATCCGCTCGATGTACTCATCGGCTCTTGTATCGGTATTGCCATCGCACTTGTCTAACCGAGTCCTGACTTAATCCAAACACTGTCAGCAGCCTTGAGGCTCTACCCTTGATGCATGAGATACACATGGATCGTGTTGGGATTCTGGGGAGCGGTTACCACTTCGGCCACTCATGCCTTGGCGTTCAATTCGGTAACGCATGTTGAACTTACTCGTAGCGCACTTGAATACCTCGGAAGCGCAGGCAATCGGTGGAGTAGCGTGCTGAACGGGACAGATAGTATCATTGCGCGAGAAACACTATTTCGCGCTGTTGTAGATGCCGACTATCGCTCAGAGGTCTATCTCTCGACTTGGTTTCATAAACCGTTTGCCGGTGCCGCCACTAGCGAAACAACGAGCATTTTTACCCGAATTTTCCACTTCATGAATGCGACTGAAAAGGGACGCTACTGGGAACATGATGGTTACTCGTTTCAAAAAAGCACGCAGCAAGGCTATGACCGTTATTTAGGGTGGCCTGGTGTTGTCACGCGCGGTGATCTCTCGATACCGCTTGGCGGAAAAGACGCGGCCCACCCCATTCATGGCGTTGAGATCGGAGTTTATAATCTTGGCTTCAAGGGTAACCTCAGAGACTGGCACCGGATGTTCCTCGAAAAAAAGAAAGCAACGAAGACGGTGTTTCCACCGGCAGACGTGCCGGCGCAGATGGCTTATGATGCCATGTTGCGTTCGCCTCGGGCGCAAGTCACTGGCGTTGAAAGTTGGCAGGAAGTGACTACGGTCGCGGACGGAATTTTCAGCAACAAGAAAATTTCACGCCACCACTGGCGCGGAGAGATCAAGGGCCTTCCCCAGGGCTTCGATCTGCTGGGCATGAGCCTCCATATGGCCCAAGACTTAGCTGTTCCGCAACATGCCCAAAGTACCGCCGACAATTGTCATCAAGAGATCGAGGCATTGACCGATCGACTTGCCTGCAACACCGCTCGCGATATAGACTCGCGGCCCTACGATGACGGTTCATATTCCGGCGACGACCATCATTGCCAAACTTTATATGACCCGACGCTGGTCACCGCCATAATCGCAGCGAACCCCGAACTCGATGTCGAGAAAAAATTCAGCATCCGCGATCGAATCACCGCGACCGCTGTGCTTTCAGCGCGCTGGCAGTGGGGCGAACCCGATGACTCGATCGATTTTATGGGAACCGTGCTGCCCGACGGGCAGCGTTTCACCGCTGACCATTGCGGTGAACTCATGACCATCGAAGCGGTTAAAAAGCAGGTCAAGTACCAGTATAATCTGGCGGTAGCGGCATCTGCGGCAGTCTTCGCAAGAGCGGCATATGAGTACGAGGTCGCGCATCTCGAGCCACCCAGGCAGCTGGGTGACCGTATAGCCGAGTTCTTTTCAGAGCTTTAAATTCGATTATCCGAAACTTCAGTCAAGGCAGCCTCACTGACAGGTGAAAGCTGCCGACATTGGTGACGCTGGCCGCCATACGCGCGCTAACGATTAAGCGAGCGTAGGGAACCAGAGTTTCAGACTCCACTATCCGTCTTTTCGAACTCGGCTCCCGTCTCATTCTGCCGGGGAATTCTTGTCCATTGCCCAATTTATCGGACCAGCATTAACATGAAAGCTCTCCGGAAATAATATAGGCGCGTCCAAGTCGGCTTGAGGTCTTGATCCCATGAAGGAACTTCCAGCACCATCAGAAATCAACAAGCATGTGCGTGAAAACTATCTCATCCAACTTCCGATTCGCTTGACGCTACTCCGTCAGCTTTTAGCCGAACGACGATGGGCGAAGTTAAAGCAGGAGTGTGAAAAACTTTGTCGCGGCGCAAAGAATCACGGCATAGAAGAGCTCGCTGACCTTGCCGAAGAAGTTTACCAGGCACTTCCAATTGATGACCATGCCGCCCAGGTACTTGATGAAGACTCCCGAATAATGCTTCAGCGATTATTTCAATGGCACGATGTGAAAACGCAGGCTCAGGAAAAGTAGAAAGGTAGATTCGTATGGAAAAGCAGTTGAAGAAGCTCGTCAAGAATATGAAAATGGTACAGGATAAGGCGCGCGCGCTGCTAAAGGGGAAGACCGAGGATGTCGGCCTAGGGATCAAACGTGCGACTGCGTTCCTCGAACTGGCCCAAAACGAGATTGAAGATTTTCGCCGCCAATATCTCAACAAAGCCAAGACGAAGAGTAAGAAGAAATCTAAAGGCAGGTAGGGCTGCCGGCGCTGGACCTTGAGCGGCATCCCAGGTTTTCGCTGCCTTATGCTCGATGGCTCAGTCACCTCTGAATTTGAAACACGCACTCAAATACGCGAACGCCTTTAAACCTCGGATTATTGGCCGGAACGTATAAGTCTTCCTCTCGCTCGGTCTCGTGGATAACGAAGTCGTTGCCATAGAGCCGTTGCACCTCAGAAGCCTCAACCGAGAAAGGCGGGCCGCTCACTTTCTCTTGCAGGTATTCCAACGTGATGAGCAGCATGCGTATGCTGGGCGCCGAACCTATGATTTTACTCAAGTGAGCCACATACATCACCCGTACTTCGGGCGGCAGAGCGATGAGTGCGGCACGATCATATACGGCGCTAACGCATATTAAGTGCTCGGGGGTCAGTTTAAAGAAATCTCCGCACCAAAGCCGAATGCGCTCGGACTGAAAGAAGGTGAAGCTGCCTTCTGCTCGTTCGGTGAATTCAATTTTATTTTCTTCGAAGAATGCGCGACAGGCGAGAGGACTCGCCTCAACTCCAACGACCTGCCATCCCTTATGTGCGAGCCAAAGCAGGTCGAGACTTTTTCCGCAAAGAGGGACGAAAACTACGCCCGGCGTAATGTCTGAAAAATACTTCACAAGAAGCGGTTCGACCTCGCTGGCATGGAAGCCAATGTCATTCTTCTGCCATTTATCCAGCCATAAAGTTAGTTCCATAGTGCAGCGCTTTCCTCATGTCCCGTGGTTGGTGTCGTTTCTATATGCATAGGATATTCAATGCCCCTCACCTGACTCCGGGGCCGGCCGACCCCACTCTCTTCGCTTCAGATTATCACATGGATATAGGTACCAACCGGTTTTTCGGGCTTGATAGGCGGGGGCGATGAGCGCGCTACGCGCGCCGAATGTCGAAAATAAATCAGAACGAGATCGCCGTGTATCGGCGATACATCCGCATCAACGGAAAGCTTATCGCTAAGCGATTCGTGCGAAAAACGGATGCTGACCGCTGGTACATCGACAAGAAACGCGAAAAGGAACTGGTCGAAAGTGGTGTTCAGCAGCAAGTGCAGCTTGTTGACCTGGGCGAGTATGCCGATAAGTGGATGCTCACCCGAAAAGCGCAGGGCAAGCCTGTGTCGTCATGGAAAACTGACGAACGCAGGCTACGGCTCCACATCCTTCCTGTAATGGCAAAGAGGTCATTGCAGCGGATCACCCGGCGCGAATGGGAAGAGTTCTTGGATTCGTTGCTCGTGAAAGGTGGCCTGAAGCCAGCGACACGAAATCGGATTCAGGCACTTGTCAGCAAGATGTACAACGATGCTATCCGGCAAGAGCTGGTGTTGACCAATCCTCTCACCGTGGTTCCAAAGCTCCGCGAGGCGCAAGATCGCTGGGGTTATTGGGAGACGTTGGGGGAATGCAGCCAATATCTTACGGAGGCTCCGAAAGAAGGCACTTTCTTCCAAATCTTCGCGATGCTTGCGCTCAATACGGGCGCAAGAGTGGGCGAAATTCTGGCTCTAAGGCATCAAGATGTGCAGCTCGAAAGAAGAGTTCTGCATATCTGGCGGACGTACGAGCAGGAAACCCGCACCATTGTCGAAAGAACCAAGGGGAAGGCCGGTCGTTGGCTCGGGATCAACGATACGCTTTATAAGGCTCTACTGGAGCATAAGCGCGTGACGTCGTTCAAGAAGCCTGGTGACTTACTGGTGAGCCGGGATGATGGGACACCGATGGAAGAATGGATGATCCGGCTTCGTCACCGTCGAACGTGTGATCGCGCAGGGGTAAAGCAGATTCGTGTACACGATATGCGACATACCTACGCGTCTCATTACGTGATGAGCGGTGGCAACGCATCGGATCTCCAGGCTCTTCTGGGGCATTCCAGCGCAGAGATGACGCGTAAATACTCGCATCTGGCGCCGGGGCACTTGGAGTCGAAATCAAACGTGGTTGCCTTCTCAGCAACGCCCGCGACTGCGGACACTGGGAAAACAGCGACGGTAATTTCGCTCTCGGAACACCAGCCACAAAGTCCTGGGGCCGGGCTTGCGGTGTCAAAAGCTGACACCGCCAAGTGAAGAGCAAAAACGACTGACACCGCAGTGACACCACAGCCGCAAAAATCAAA
Organism: candidate division WWE3 bacterium; assembly: GCA_038231515.1. Taxonomy (GTDB): domain Bacteria; phylum Bdellovibrionota; class UBA1018; order UBA1018; family UBA923; genus JACQAX01. The sequence continues at coordinate 3,386 of JBBRLF010000062.1, read as the reverse complement.
CGGGAGATGGAAGAAAAATACTTTCATCTCCCGCTCTAACTGTCTGTACTCGCTAAAAAATTTTGGTGCCGAGGCCGGGAATCGAACCCGGACGCCACTTTCGCAGCCCAGGATTTTAAGTCCCTTGGAGCTTAAACGCAGCAATTACTGTCAACAACTCACAGCAGTGATTTCAACAGCTTGAGCTGTCACGCGTTGTTGACGATTGCGGTGAATTATCGTGATTTCTCGCCTTGAGTGTCCCGCCAGTGTCCCACATGGGTATAGTTCTTCGTGATGATGAGCGGCCTATCAACGCTCGAATCATGCCCGCATGGGGGCGGCAAGTGGTCGGTGAGTGACCCGGCAGCTGCGGTGCGAAGTACGCAGGTTGGCTGAAGACGACGGTGTGTAAAGTGCGACGGCGAAGAGGCAATTAGCAACGCCGATGGCATATTGCCCAATGCTTGAGCTGCGCGTTAGGGGCTTTCCAGGCTACTCAAGGTGAATTCGGGCTTTACCTGCAAACACGCCTGATCGGCAGTTATTGGCGCACCGCGCAGTTGGCCTGCCTAATATCAAAATGATATCAATGTCTTGGCAATGTGTTCATTAGCGTTGGCATTTTGCTTACATGTTTCGTATAATTATACCGAGAAGAGCGTAGGGAAACACGACATAAACGTCTTGGTTGGCACGGAAAAGGCATCACAATGAAGGGTCCGGAATATAAATTTGAGGATCTAAAGCTTGCCTGCCACGAGAAGGGGAAAGTAATTTTGTGGAATTGCGCTCAGAGTGACGCGTCACAATATTTTAACTTGAGGAAACTAAGTAATGTCCTGAACTTTGTTGCGAACGACGGCCTCGAGAAACTGCAACACATTGATACGAGGCCGCTTGAGCTTCCCTTGAAGCCGCCGGTAAATCCAAATCCGAATGTCGATGCATACCAGTTTTATTCCGGTGACCTTCGCGGGTATATGGCCTTTTTCTTTCAGCCCATCACGAAGTTTTGGAACATTAAGTCGTTTAAGGCTCATCAAGATGGGGATGATCGGTTTCATCAACTTGCTGGCCTTGCAAAGTTCTTAAACGAAAAGCCTAAAAGCTAGGAGTTTTATTATGGAAAACAAAGTAGAAAAAATTATTTGCCCAGCATGCGGTTCAGATCAAGTGGAGACCCACGCAGAAGATCGGCAGCTCAACTTTCCCTACGCCGGCCTAATGGCATTCAGAGAAACCATGAATCATTGCAATGTCTGTGGTGTTGACGGCGATTTTGGTCAATCGAACGAGACTGCAATTGCAGCAGTCGAGGAGCAAGCCAAAAAAATTAGCATTGAGGCCATGATGAGCTATCTCAACGAACAAGGGAATAGCATGGCGTATATGGAGCGGGCATTGGACCTGCCGCAGCGTACGATGGTTCGCTGGAAAACAGGCGAGTGTAGCTCCTCAAGCCTAGCGCTATTGCGAATGGTTCGCACGCTCCCGTGGCTATTGAAAGTCTCGGAGGCTCGGTTTGATCCGATCAGCACAATGCAAATCGTGTTTAGCGAGGGTGTTAAATTAGTTGGGCCATTGGTAGCTGCAATGCATCCGAGTGCGCGCTTTGATGTCTCTGTGAATTCACAGCATCCCAGTGAATTGGAAGTGGTAACGCGGTTAAGCTTAAACGATCAAAATAAACAAATCGATTATTCTGAGTATCAGGAAATTCGACTTGCGGGGAGCCGCTCATGAAAGTTCTCGACTTCATCATATGTGATGATGTCCGCCAAGAGATCGGCAATAAGTTCACTCTCGTAGGTATCTACGATTCTGACATCAAAGTGCAGACCAAAGCGCCCGAAACTTTGAAGTGGCCATTACCAATGAGTTTGGCTCTCTATGGCCGGCTACAGCCAGAGGCCAGGGAGCCTGGCTTCGATGCTTTTGAGATTCGTATTTTGCATGAGGGTAAGGAACTCGCGGAAATCAAGGGAACGGTCAAGATGACCCCCACAGATAAAACCATCCCAATTCATATTAGGATGCCGAACTTTCCACTACCTGGGCCTGGAAAGTTAACTTTCTTCCTCAAGACCAGTCATCAGGGCAAAGTTGCTTTTGATAGTGAGATGCCCCGATCAATAACGGTTTCCGTTGAGAAGGTTGTTTAAAGTCTCGCCTTGCCGAGGGGTATCTAAATCTACAGTTGCGGCAACCCTGACTGGCGCCGATGAGCACAGCATGAATCCGCAGACTTAGCGGGCCATCCTTTTGAGGGTTTTGGACACCCCTGATTTTGTGGACCCAAGCGCGTTGGCAATCTCACGCAGTGACTTACCCTGCTTTCGAAGCAGACGGACGCGGACTGGGTCAATCCGAAGCGGTCGCCCGAGGCGAACCCCCTTTGCCCGTGCGTGCGCACTTCCTGGCCTTCGCTGCTATTGCTGCTCGCCTGGAGACCGGATCATGCCCCGCTCCGACGCTGTGTCCGGATGGGTTGCCCGCCACTGGGTGCGGTTCCGATTTCTTCACTGGCAACTTCCTCTTTCCGCCACGCCCTTTGCTCCCCGGTCATTACTCGGTTCATCGCTATTATGACGTGGTCTGAATTCCTCGGGTTTTCATAACGTGGCTTATGCCGCGCTACTGTCCGCCTCTTGCGGACTCACCCAAGGACCTCCCAAGTTTATGAAAGTGTTCTCGCGAACATGCCGGAGCCTGCGCCCCCGGTGGCTGAGGATGGACTCGCATAACGCCCACCTCTCTTTCGCCTTCCGCGCACTATAAAACGCGTCGGCAACCACAACTTATTCTCTTTCGGGGGACGCCCATTCATCTCACCGATTCGGCCTGTTCACTTGTCCACCACCTGCTCTGTCGGCGGGTTACCCCAATTCCGACAAGGTGGGGACTCCTACCTTTGTCTGCTCAACTTTAAGGCGGTGATCTTTGCATCTCACGAACTCCTTTCACACTTTGCTTGGCGCACTATAGTCACTTTAAACCACCTCACCTGACTCTGGTGCCGGCCGACCCCACTCTCTTCGCTTCAGATTATCACATGGATATAGGTACCAACCGGTTTTTCGGGCTTGATAGGCGGGGGCGATGAGCGCGCTACGCGCGCCGAGTGAATCTGTGCCATCACCTCGGGTGCCGCAGCTGCATTAACCTCGCCCGTGGCCTCTTTGATAAGCTTGAGTTCCACGGCAGGCGGTGTCATCTGCTTCCGCACTTGATGCCCCCAGTTCCAAAGTGACTGCGGGCTCACGCCAGCCGCAGCCGCCACGGCCCCCGACAAATGCCCTGCCTTGAGCGCAGATATTGCCAAACTTCGTAGGCGCTTCGGATACGCATTGCCAACGCCCAGTCCCAATTGGCGCTGCCGCGCAAATGCACGCCTGACCCCTGTT
>JBBRLF010000061.1:0-18296 GCA_038231515.1 candidate division WWE3 bacterium | reverse complement strand
TAACTTGGTGTCAGCTGCCGGTGGGGTTTACCGATTTCGACGTGGTGCTGGACGGCGCCATCGTCAAGAACAGTGTGCTGCTGCTTACCGCGGCCTTTCATCACGCGCCTCCCAAGGAAGCGCGAAAGTTTCTGGAAGCGGCGGCGCGTCTGGACGCCTCGGTTCTGGTCGTCGAGCCCCTTGAGCGTTCGGTGCTTGGTGCGATACTGGGGGCAGCGGTGGCCTTGCCGGCGCTGGTCTATCCCTTGATCGCCGCACTTTCCGCCGAACATCGACGCGGCTTGATGGGCTGGCTGCGACTTGCCGCTTTGCACTGGGTGTTTCCCATCATTCCGCTGTTTCTGGCCCATGACGGGGTGGTCAGCGCATTCAGACAGCGCACCGGGCTGGACTGGCAGAACCTGACCAAAGACCTGCCTTTTGACCGGGTTCCCTGCCAAAGGCTTGGCTTTCTTGGAAATTTTTCTGCGGTGCTCCTCATGAACCGGAGCGGCAGAGCTTAAACGCTACCAGCAACTGGTGCCGCAGCGGCCCTGGTGCACGAAAGGGGACTGGCGCGAGTTCCCAGGTTGGGTTTATACTTAATGAGAATCATTGTAGATTCACGCCGAAGGGCGCACCACCCGACTGTGGCCCAGTGCTTGCGATAAGGGCAATCATTCGCGGCAAGGAAGTCGCGGGTGTGCTGAAAGTATAAAACGTTAGCTGGAACGAATCAGGCAAGGACGCCGAAAAAAAACGGAGAACAGTAGTTCTCTGGAACGAAGACAAGGGGGTCTTATGCAGGACGGTAAAGTGAAAAACGGTGGTCTGACGAAAGCAGCTGTAGCGCAATCTGACGACACGGGAATTGTCGGATTCGATTTGGCGGCAGCCGTCGCCTCGATGGGTCTCGTGGTACTTGCAGCACTGGTGTGGATGAACTCCGCGTCGGCAGCAATTCCAAAACAAGGTTCTGACAGTCTTTCGTGGAAAAGTGGCGCAGCCGCCACTCAGTGCGAAGACAAGCTTTCGAGTCTGTACCTGGCTGGCTCCTTCGTCATGCCCGGCTCCGCCGCACAGATGAACATCTGGGTGGGCAAGCCTCGCGGCGAGACCGAAGAAACCGAAGTCTGGGGCATGATTGGCAAAGCCAGCGGTAACAACTGTGAAGCGCAGTGCAAAGTGACGCGCTTCGAACGCTATAAAAAAGATATGAAGCCCGCCCTGATGGAGCTCGACTGCGAGGGTTCGACGATCAAGACGATGAGAATGCCGCTGCACATTCAGTGGGCTCGCGGCGACAACAACAAGTTCGATACGACCGTGCGGCTGGGCAGCAGCATCTACGGTGTCGAAGAAGCCGCCCTGCACGTCCAGGTTAATCGGTACGCGGTTGCCACGGCAAAGCAGTAAAATTCTGAACAATGTTCTGCTCCTCCTAAAAAAACAAAGTGCGGATAAAACCAGGAGAGCGGCAGCTCCCCTGGTTTTGTCTTTTCAGCAGCCCCACTCGCGCATATACTCGGGCTCACCGTGACTGAAGAAGCCGACAAGAAAAAAGACAAGACGAAATCACTGCGCTCGATTCCCACCAGCCGTTTTGCGCGAGGCTTTCGCATGGCCAAGCTGACGGCCTCGGTGAGCGCGCAGGCCATTGGCGGAAAGATGGCCAATCTGTTTGGTGACGCCGCTGAAAAGCAGCTCAAAACCCTGGCCGGCCAGGTGAAGCAAGCCAAGATGATCGCCGACACGCTAAGCCAGATGAAGGGCGCGGCCATGAAGCTGGGGCAGATTCTTTCGATTCACGGCGAGCATCTTTTTCCGAAAGAGGTTGTCGAGGTATTGAACCGGCTGCAGCAGCACTCAGATATGCTGGAGTTCGGGGAAATCGAAAAAGTTTTGACCCGGGAATTGGGCGGGCGGCTGGGCACCGAGCTGCTCGCGATTGCGCCTGAGCCCATTGCCAGCGCCTCGATTGGCCAGGTTCATCGCGCCCTCTATGTGCCGAAAGCGCACAACGGCGATGCCAAGCACGGCGTGGACGTGGCCGTAAAGGTGCAGTATCCAGGCGTGGACAAAAGTATTGATTCGGACGTCGACTCGCTGGCCTCGCTGTTCACGATGCTGACGCGCTTTCCGAGCGTTGAAGGCTTTAACGCCGTGACCGAGGAGATTAAGACCGTACTGCGGCAGGAAACGGACTATCTGGCCGAGGGGCAGAATCTGGAATTCTTCCGAAACTATTTCAAGGACAATGAAAAAATCGTCGTGCCCCGGTTTTATCCCGAGGTCAGTACGAAGCGCGTTTTAACGACCGGGCTGGTTTCAGGAATTTCAGTGCAGGAGTTTGCCGCCAGCACGGCCAGCGCCAAGGCCCGTTCGAACTTGGGTCAACGTTTTCTTGAAGTCTTCTATAACGAGCTTTTTACCGAGGGTCGGGTGCAGACTGATCCGAACTTTGCCAACTACAAGGTGCAGTGGAGCTTTGGCGTCGATGACCCGAAGCTCGTGCTGTTGGATTTTGGCGCGGTAAAAACATTTGATGAGGCGTTTCGCACCGACTACAAACGGCTGGCGCGGGCTTGCCTGTCGAGCGATTACGAGCTGATTCGCGCCGGTGCCATCGAGATTGGTTTTCTGCGCGAAGACGACCCCAAGGAACTTGTCGACATGCACTACGAGCTGGCGCTGATGTTCACGGAACCTTTTCTGGTCAAGGGCTCCTATGACTGGGCGGGCAGCGGGCTGGCCGAACGCGTGCGCAAGTTCATGCCTAAATTCATCTTTGCCTTCAAGCTGCGGCCGCCGCCGCGTGATTTTATCTTTCTCAATCGCAAGATCGTGGGAGTCTATTTTTTCTGCTCGGCCATCAAGGCGCAGTTTGATCCCAGGCCGCTGCTCGAGGCGTTTACCAAATAACGTTCAACTACTGCAGCCGGCGTCGGTACAGAGAAACTTCGTACGGGGTAAGACCGCTTTTGACCCGCGTAAAAAGCTCGACGAAGATATCCGCCCGAGTGCGCCGCGGTTTTACCAGCCAGGGTGGCAGCCAGGGGTGATAGAGCGTCAGGCGGCTTTCCGTGTCGCGCGTGGTGATCAGTACGTAGTCATCCTGGGTGCGAATCGCGGTGATGTCCCGATAAGTGATTTTTTCCCAGTGCCGTCCGCTGTCGAAAACAATACTCAGACCCTGGGGCCCAAACGAAATGCTGCCACGACTGGGATGCTGCAAGATCGCATTGGTGGCGGCCGGGCTATAGGCGAGCGAGGTCAGTAATGAAAAATAAGGGGCGAAGCTTTCGCTGGTCGACTCAGAAGTTGCCGAGCTGGCGCCGGTGGAAGCGTGCGAGCCTTCAATTCCGAGGCGTGCATGCGCGTCGTTGGCGAAGCTGGCAGCTGGCGGCAGCACTGGCGGCTGTGCCGGTAGCGAAGCGGGTTCAGCGAGCAGCGCGCCAGAAGGGGTAGTGGAGGCCGGCAGCGGTGGTGGCACCGACGCGTCGGGCGTCTTGAGCGGCGAAGGCCCAGCGGGCTGGGGCTGGGTCGGGCTGCTTGTCGCCGACCCTTCGGCGCTTCGACCGCATTGCGGACAGGTGATGGGAGCAGGCAAGCCTTCGGGGATGTAACTATGACAGACAGCGCAGCGCATGGATTCATTTTAGCGAAGACACGGCAAAAGGCTAGCGCAGAGAATTCGAAAGCGCCACGTTCTGCTGTGCCGTCAGGATGAGCTGGTAGTGGGGGTTGTAGCGTGGACCCGAGCAGGGGCCGCACGACCAGGTGCCACGGCGGCGGCGGAAGTACTTGATCTCGCAGCCAGGACAGAGATACAGGTACTTGGCTTGAATCGGACGTAATCGACTGTAGCGGTTAAAACCACAGGCATTGAGCTTGGTCCGAAATTCGGGCGTGTGACCGCAGGGCCTGCCCATGAAGTCGAGCCAGTAGTGGACCAGCTCGTGGCCCAGCGTATCCCGAATCTCGTCCCAGGCGTTGGCTCCTTCCAGATAGCGGGAGCTGATCTGAATGATGCGCTTGGGTTTCTTGAAATACTGTCCGCCCGTGGTGCGCAGACGTCCCGAAAACTTCAGCTCAGGCGGTGGCAGCACGCCGCCAAAATAAATGTTATTGAGCTGCCAGAAGAGTGCCACGAGCGAGTTGTGCAGCTCGAGCTGCCGGCGTGACGGTGACATTGATTCTAGCTCGTAATCGACTGCAGCAGCTTGGGCAGCAGGCCGTCGAAGCTGCCGTTGCTCATGACCAAAACGACATCGCCCGAGCGCAGCTCTTTGGAAAGGGTTTTGATGCCCAGGTCGGTTGTGGCCAGAATTTTTGCGCGCTTGCCTCGATTGGCTAAATCGGCGAGCAGCTCATCGGTCGAAAAAAGGGCGGGCGCCCCGGGTGTGGCTGCGGCATTTGGCTCATAGGGCTTGGCGATGTAAATCTGGTCTGCGGCATCGAAGCTCTCCGCGTAGGCCTGCTGAAAGATTTTACGGCGCGAAGTGGCGCTGCGGGGTTCAAAGCAGGCTACGATACGCGACTGCGGGTACTTGGAGCGAATTGCGGCCAAGGTTTCACGAACGGCCGTGGGGTGATGGGCGAAGTCGTCGATCAGCGTAATGCCGCCAGCCTGACCAAAGACTTCCTGGCGTCGCTTTACGCCCTCGTAGCTCACCAGTGCCGCAATGGCGCGGTCGAGATCGAGGCCCCGGGCTTCGCAAAGCGAAAGGCAACCCAGCGCATTAAGCACATTGTGTTTGCCGGGGGCGCTGAGTTTGACCCGATATTCGTTTTTCGACCGAGTGATCCATTTAAAACTGCTGCCCGCCGAGGTGCTCTCGACATTGGTGGCGCGGCTGTCCACGCCCAGGCCAAAGCCATAGGTGATGACATTGGCGCGGGACTTGTGCGCGATACGCAGCGGAATTTCGTACTCGGCGCAGGTAACGAAGTAGCCGGTGGGCGAAACCAGCGCGGCAAGCGAGTCAAACGCCGCGATGACCGCGTTGATGTCGGGGTAGATGTCGGCATGGTCGTATTCCACCGAGGTGAGAATCACGTCCTTGGGAAGGTAATGAATGAACTTGGGCACTTTATCGAAAAAGGCGGTGTCGTACTCGTCACCCTCGAGCACCATATATTTGGAGTCGGTGACGCGAAAACTTTCTGGAAAGTTGCAAAGCACGCCGCCCACGAAAAATGAGGGCGCTTCTCCCAGGTTTTCCAGAATCCAGGTCATCATGCTGCTGGTCGTGGTTTTACCATGCGTGCCGGCCACGACGATGGGATGTTTGGCGGGCAGAATCATCGTTTCCAGGGCGCTGGGCAGGGAGAGAAAGGGAATTCCGGCCGCCACCACCGCTTCCATTTCGACGTTCACTTTGCGAATCACATTTCCGACGATGACCAGATCGGGCTTGGCCAGCTCGAGGTTTGCCGCGGCAAACGGAGTAAATACTTCGACACCCGCGCGCTTGAGTACGTCACTCATGGGCGGGTAGACGTTTTGATCGCTGCCCGTGACCTGCACCTGGTTGCGTTTGAGAAATGCGGCAAAGGCGCCCATAAGGGTGCCTGCCACTCCCAGGATGTGGACGCGTTTGTTTTGAAAATCTTTCAATGCGGCATTTTTTAACGCGGTGTCGGTCACAAACAAAGTCTAGCTGATCCCTAATTCGGATAAAAGGGTGTCGTGAAATAAAGGTCGAAAGGCCTTGATTTTTTCATTGGTGCGAGTGGGATGCACGCGGTTGGTCAGGAGCGTCACGACCAGCTTCTTCTCGGGGTCAATCCACAAGCTGGTGCCGGTAAAGCCCAGATGCCCGCGAGAGCTGAGACTGAAGAGTTTGCCGGTCGATGAGCCTTGGGGTGAAACGCCATCCCAGCCCAGTGCGCGCACCGATTGAGGGACGGTGGAGGCCGTCCAGAACTTGCGGGCCTGCGCTGGAGTCAGCCAGTCCGCAACCAAGGGGCGCCCAAGATGCGCCTGAAGCCACATCTTGCCAAAGCGCAAGGTGTCACGCACGTTGCCGAAGACGCCGGCGTGGCCAGCGATTCCGCCCAGCACATAGCAGTTGTCGTCATGAACTTCCCCGCGCAGCACATGACCGCGCCACGGGCAGTTTTCGGTGGGCACGACGTCGGGAGTTACGGGTAGAAACTGAAAGCTCTCAAGCTTCCCCTGATTCACGACCCAGTCTTGAAAAAGCGCATCAAGCGGCATTCCCGCCGCTTTTTCCAGGACCCACCCCAGCAGCAGAAAGCCCAAGTCGGAGTAGACTGCCTGTTTTTCAAACTCATTGGGGTTGTGGCTCGCGATGATGCTCGCTTCGTACTGTGCCCGCGCCAGCGCAGGCGTGGTGCGGGCATCATACGAACCGCGGCCGTTCTCTTCGTGAAACGTCGAGTGCAAGGGGAGCCACCACGGCAGGCCACTGGAGTGTTCGAGCAGGTGCGAGAGGCGAACCCGCTCGTCTTGGAAGGCGGGAAAGAACTGCTTAACCGGGGAGTCGGTGGACAGGAGATTTTTCTGCTCGGCCAGCGCCAGCAGAGTGGTCGTGGCGATCACCTTGGAAACCGACGCCAGATCAAAGAGCGACTCCGGGCCGCAGCCCATATTGGCGAAGTGGTCCTGGCCCAGATAGCTCACTCCCACTGCGCAAACCGGAAAAACGTCGGGCCGCGCGGCGGCCAGCAGCTTCACAGTTTTGGGAAAGTTGGCGGCAAAGCTCATCTTATTTTACACCTGATTCGAGAAAGACCACGCGGGGCGTTTTCGGATTGGCCTGCAGCTCGACCTTGGCGCCGATAGGAAACGTAATTTGCGGCATACCGTGGCCGGCCGGAAAGTTAAGGACCGCGGGAATTTTGTTTTTCTTGAGAAATACACCCAGGGCAAGTTTGATGGCCTCGGTGGAGGTCGTTTTCATTGGATCCCGCGACTCCGGTGACGGCTCGCAGTTGACCATCTGTCCGAAGACGAGTCCCTTAATCTTGTCGAGCTTGCCAGCGTGCAGAAGCTGCGTGAGCATGCGGTCGAGGCGGTAGGGCTTCTCGTCAACATCTTCGAGAAACAAAATTTTATCTTCGGTATCAATCTCGTAGCTCGTGCCCAGAGTGGTCACGAGCAGGCTCAGGCAGCCCCCAACAATGCGGCCGCGTGCGCGCCCTTCGCTCAGGACCAGCATGGCCTCGTCGGTTATCGCGCCCAGCGGCTCACTCGAAAACAGCGACTGCCGAAAAGTCTGCTCTTCGATGGGAGTTGGCGTGCGAAAGGGGCGCCCGACGATCACCGGCGCATGAAACGTGATCCAGCCCAGGTCTTGATAAAGGCCATTGAGCAAGATGGTCATATCGCTGTAGCCCGCTACGATTTTGGGTTTTAATTTTTTGTGGGCTTTGAGCGCTTTAATGAGCGCGGGATAGATTCGGGCGCAGCCATAGCCGCCGCGAATGGCGATGAGCGCGCCGATTGTGGGGTCGGTGAGCCAGTGCACCAGCTCGCCCAGGCGCCGTTGGTCGGAGCCCGCAAGATAACCTTCCCGCTCATGCACCGAATCGAGTACCAAAGTTCGTACGCCGTACTTGGTTTCGAAGTAAGCCCGTCCTTGTTCCATCAACGTCGCGTCGAAGCTGAAGGCAGGCGCAACCAGCGCGGCTTTTTTGCCGCGAATTAGCTTGGGGGCGCGAACCGGTTCAAGGATTGGCATCTAGCTTAGTATGACACGGTCAGGCAGGGTCTCAATGGCTTTTACCAGGGACTCGAGCTGTGTTTGATCCACCGCGTTAAAAGCGCGAGGCGCGTGGCTGTCCAGGTCGAGTACTCCCACCAGCTGACCTGCCTGAAATACGGGCACCACGATTTCCGAGCGTGCCAGCGGATCGCAGTAAATATGACCTGCAAATTCGTGCACATCTTCGACAACAATTGTAGCGCGGCCTTGCAAACTTCGGCCACAGACGCCTTGGCCGGGCGCCAGATGCAGGCAGGCCAGTTTTCCCTGATAGGGACCCACCCAGAGATGGCCGTCGTGATTGCGATAGAAGCCAACCCAGCTCAGGTTCGCCAGATGCTCCTTCAAGAGTGCGATCAGCGAAACGAGTGCCGACTCCCAGGTAAGCGGGGCGGGTTGGCCGGGGCCGGCGGCGAGCAGGCCTTGCATGGAACGCTTAATCGTTTCGTAGCTTTGGTGTTTATTTTCGAGCTGCAAACCGGCCATAGGTGCTTCATACTTTGATTGATGCGAACTCGCCATCTCTATTGCGCGCTTGTGCTGAGCCTGGGCCTGTCCACTCCCGTGCCTGTGTGGGGTACCGAGCCCGCACCTGTGCCACCTGAACCAACGGCGCTCAAGCAGCTGCGCGAACATCAGGAAAGGCAGCAGAAGCTCCAGCAGCAGCGGGCCCAAGAGCCGTCCACGACGCCAACGGCCGAGCAACCCGCCGAGCGACCCACCTCGGGGCATTTCACCGTCGAGCACTCGGCGCCCTTGCCCGTAACACCGCCGCCGGCACCACAACCCGGGCAGGCGGTAGTCGCGCCGCCAGCAGACACCGGCTCGATCGCAAATCAAATGCAGCAGCGGCTCAATTACACGCGTCAGCAGCAGCAACAACAGCAAGGGAATTCGGCCGGCGGCAACGAGGATGCCGAGGTCAACGAGCTCGAGGCCGCGCAGAAAAAAATGATGGATCAGTATGGCGCGCTCAATGCCGTAAATCCAATGTCTGCCGACAGCAGCAGTGGCGGCACCGGGGTATTTGCTGCGCGTCGCAATCAAGCGGGCCCACAAGACGATCAGCTGACCGCATTTCAAGCCAGGGCGAGTGAGTGGATGAGCAAGCCCTGGTTTCGCGAGTTTTCCGAAGGCATGCAGAAGAAGACGGCAGATCCCCAGTTCGTCAAGGCGGTCTCTGAGCTTACTAAAAACAAGAGCATGCGCTGGATGTATGCGGGAATTGTCATCTGGACGCTGGTCTGCTGGTTTCTCAAGCGACGGGTGCTTGCCGCAACCGACCGCCTGCTGCCACGGCTCATGCTGCGCGCAGGAATGTACTGCGTGTATCTGGGGGGCTATTTTCTGGTGAGCTACACGATCCTTGGACCACCACTGGTGACCGTTCTGGAAGTAGTGGTGCCCGCGTTTTTTACGGCTGGAAAGGCGGCGCTGGCGGCGGCGTTGACGGGGGCGCACAAGTAATGGCCTCCAGATATATTATCATTTTCATTATTGGAGCCGTGGCCGGAACCGCCTACGATTACGTGCACGTGTTTTATCACGTACTCACGTATCAGCATCCCGACTTTGTCGGCACCCAGCTTGCGTTCGTGCCGCTGGAGTTCGGCGTGAGTGCGCTGGCCGGTACGCTGGTGGTGCACTGGCTTTCGCGCAGATTTCCGGCGCCGCTTGTGTCGTGGCGGCGCACCACGCTGGATGGTTTGCTGCTGCTCATCGCTTATCTCATCACTGGTGTTCTTGTCGGACGTAACACCCTTACGTTTGCCGCGCTGGTGCCGATAGCAGCTCTTTCGATTGCCACCCGGCCGACGCCGTTCGTGCTGCTGGGAAGTTTGCTTGCGGCCATTGTTGGCCCACTCAGCGAAATCTGTGTATCGGCGGCCGGAATATTTCACTACGTGCACGGCAATCCCATTCCAATCTGGCTGCCATTGCTTTGGATGGTCGCCGCCGGTGCTTTCATTGATGTGCCTATTGCGCTCAAGGTCTGCTTATTGCAAAAATCTGCCAGGTAAATTGCTTTCCTTATAAGGAGAATAGTCATGGCAATATCGAGCAAAGAGCAGATGGAAGAAGGTCGAATGACACGTGCCGTTGAAGAGCAGACCGGCAGAATTCCAAGTGGCGGCTACCTGGCGCTGGCTATTGGCAGCATGGCCGTCTCGGCGGTGCTGGCTTTTGGGCTGCGTAAGCGCGAGCTGGCTAACTTTGTCGGGCTTTGGGCGCCCTCGCTGCTGATTATCGGCCTTTATAACAAGGTCGTGAAAATCGAACATGAGGCCGAAGTCAAAGCCAGGTTGCATTAGCGGAATTAGGCTTGTAGACCCTGCCTTATGCGTATTTTAAAGGTCGTCTTGCTTGCCGCTTGTTTTAACCTGCCCGCCACGAGTTTCGCCCTGGACGTGAGTTTCGGGAATGGGGCTTTTTTCAATCCGCCCCAGTTTCTTGAAACGGTCCGAGCCAGTGCCGACTTCGCGGCCATTGAAAGAGCGCTGCACGCGGTGGTGCTCATTGGCGGTCGTGCCAGCGGCGTGATTATCTCGGCGGATGGACTGATGGTCACCGCACGGCATACTGTTGCGGATCTCAGCTTTACCAACGCCGACTGCTCTCGCATCCCGCTTTTTCTCAACCATGAAATCGCGGAAGACGGCAGTGTCGATACCGGCCTGCGTCGGCTGGTTTGCGATCATATTCTGATCAATGAATATTCCGACGACTTCATCTTGCTGCAGCTGAAAGTGCCTGCCGGACAATCGCTGCCGTTTGCCCAAGCCGAACGTGACGTGGCGGCGATCACAGTTGGTATGCGGGGCTTTGCCGTGGGCTATCCGCACGCGTTGAATTATTCGCGCGGCGTAAAGAAGGTATCGGTGGGGCCAATCGTGCTGTATCGGCCCGAAGACGCCGAGCTGCCGCACTTTTTGCACCTCATTGACACCGAGGGGGGAAGCTCGGGGGGTGCCATCCTGAGCGAGCGTGGCAAACTTGTAGGGCTTCATTTTCGCGGGGTACGCAACTACGGCCCGGGCGTGGAAACGACAATTGATGGCAAAACGACCGTGCTTCACCGGTTCAACGTCGCGCTGCCGCTGCCTTATCTTATGAAGAAATATTTGCCGCAGTAAAGTAGACTCTAGAGGTGAATCGCACCTTTCGCCTTGCTGTCTATGCCTGCACGTTGTTTTCGGGCATGAGTGCACTTGTGTTTCAGGTGGTCTGGCAAAGATATCTGTCGTTCCTGATTGGAAATGAGGGACGTTCGGTAAGTTTGGTCGTAGGCGTGTTTTTATTTGGTCTGGCAACCGGGTACCACTGGTGGGGGCGCGCAACAGAGAAGACCCACGGCCGCGGGCAGCTATTTCGTCTATACGGAGCCGTGGAGCTGCTCATCGGATTATTCGCCCTGGCGTTTCCGCTGTTCTTTTCGGTGGTGCAGCGGCTGGGCTATGCGTTGCCGGATTATTTTGTCCTCGACCTTGCGCTTACGATTCTACTGCTCTTCGTACCGACTTTTCTGATGGGCGCGACCATTCCGCTCCTGACCAAGGCGCTGCCGGAAACGAGTGAGGAAGTAAACTCAACGCACGCGCGCATTTATGGTCTCAACACACTTGGAGCCTGTGCGGGAACCTGGCTGGCGGGATTGGTTCTGGTTCCTCAGCTTGGCCTCGAGAACTCGCTGCGCGTGGGGGGTATGATTAACCTGTGCGTTGGGCTGGTATTTCTCTTCAGTCGGGTCGCTGGCGGCGCGGTGGCCATGACCCGGCCACCTGTCATCGCCAATCGCTTTGGCGTGCGTGCTATTTACCTCATGGCCTTCGCTGCGGGTGCCGCCTCGATTACGCTGGAAGTGCTTTTTATTCGGGTATTTTCGCTCGTGGTGGGTTCGGCTTACACTGTTTTTCCGATCGTGCTGGGCACGTTTGTGCTGGGACTGGCTCTGGGTAGCCTTTCGTTGCGGCGGACCCACGCCAGTGCGTATCGCATTTTAGCCGAGTGTGCCCGCGCGGTCGTGCTACTGGTGTTGATTTATTTTTCGCTGTCTTACTGGCCCAACTGGCTGCTGTTTTTGCGCATGAAGCTGGGTATCGAGTCAGGCCGGTATTTCTGGTTTCTCACGAGTCAGATCGCTTTTCTGAGCTTTTTTCTGCTGCCCGTACTCTACTCGCTGGGACGCCTGCTGCCGCTTTGCTATAGCCTGATCGATAAAGATGCTCGCAACTACGGGCGGGTGTGTGGGCGACTCTATTTCGTAAATACGGCGGGCACCGCGCTGGGCTCCTGCCTGCTGGGCTATCTCGCGCTTTACGTGGTATCGCTCGATACGGTTTACAAGAGCGCCGTGGTTTTGCTGGCGGCACCCGCCTTGCTGCTCTGGTACCGGCAAGCCAGCGCGGATGGCAAAGCAAGGCAGCTTCGCCTGTTGCCGGTGTGCGCAGTTTTGCTGGCGGCGTTCTGCCTGGTGCCGAGTTGGAATCGCGATTCATATTACATTGGATTTTTTCGTACGGCGTTGGAATCCAAGCTTGGTGCGTTCAAGATCTTTGGCCGGCCCTCGGTGGTACGGTCATTGGATGTTGAGTTTTATCGCGATGGTCCGGATGCAACAGTTTCGGTTACCCGTTATTTTCAACGTCCCACCAGCTCAGGCGCGCGTATCTCGCGGTCGCTGGTCGTGAATGGAAAATCAGATGGCAACACGCACGGCGATTTTTCGACGATGGCGCTGGTGGCGACGTTGCCCTATCTGGGCGCGCGGGGCGGAGCAGACCTGAATGCGGCAGTGGTGGGGCTGGGCACGGGAATTACGGCAGGAGTGCTGGGCCATCTTAAAGACGTGGCCAAGGTTACGGTGGTGGAAATTTCGCCGACCGTGATAGCAGCGGGAGAGTTCCTGGAAGAATATAATTTTCAAGTGCGCGCGAATCCAAAAATTTCAATCGTGCAGGCGGACGCCTTTAAATATTTTACCCGGGTTCATGATATTTATGACCTGATCGTGGCCGAGCCGAGCAATCCGTGGATGGTTGGCGTGGAAAATCTGTACACACCGGAATTTTACCGCCTGATGCAACGGTCGCTGGGCCCTGACGGGGTGTATGTGCAGTGGTTTCATCTGTATGAGATGAGAATGGACGTCATGGCGGGGGTTTTTCAGAATCTCACGGCAGCTTTTCCCTATGCCAATGCTTTTATTGTGGGCTCCAGTGACCTGGCTATCGTCGCAACGGTGCGGGCGCCCCCGATTCTAAATCCCCAGCTTCGGCTGCGGGAACCGTTTCTGCAGATGGTGCATCAGCGGGCCGGTCTGGACGATGGTCATGAGTTGTTTTTGCTGCACCTGTTTGATCAACGGTTCATGAGGTGGCTCGTGGCGCAGCATCCGCAGCCGGTGCATGACCTGGCTCATCCCTGGATTGCGGCGCGCGCCAACATCGCCCGCTTCTACAACTTGAGTATCGGGCCCGAAGAGCTGCTGCCAGTCGAAGCCGGGCGCGGTTTTTTTGCGGCCGCGGGCAAAGGCGCTGCCGTGGAAAAGGTGCTGGCCAAGCATCCGCGGCTGATGCCCCAGTGTTTGGATCCACTGCTGGCCTATAGCCCGCTTTGCCGGCGCTTCAATGGTTTGCTCGAAACCTTGGGCCGCCTCAAGGGACCCGCGCTGGATGGGGGCTGGCACCAGCTGCTGGCCTACGGCGAGTTGCGCCACAGCGGACTTTTTGATGCAGACCCCGATTTTCTTCGCGGGCTTCGCAAGCTGCTCTTGCGGGTGGATCCGAAAACGTCGCCCGAGATGCGCAAGGAAGCCGCGATATTGTTGCTACGTGAGTATCGCAGCGATGGTTTGGCGGCCGAGGCACGGGCAGCTGAGGCGCAGTTCAAGAAGGCCGCGATACTTTAAGCTCGGTACGCAGGTCTAGCGCTCACGGCGGCCCAGTTTTTTTCCAAGCGCTGCGACTTTTTTATTGAGGTCCGTAATTTCTACGCTGTCGCGCGAGGGATCGAGCAGCTTTAACAGATAGCCCGCAGTTTCGACGGCAACCCTGTTCTGGGTCAGGCGCCCTTTTTCGGAATTTTCATTCGACCAGGCTTTGGCAAATAGTTTGCGGTAAGCGAGTATTGCGCCACGAGGGTCAGTCAAATTATGCTCACCGCACCAGGCCATTCCAAGGTCGGCTACTAGCCGGTTGTAGCCTGCCATACCGGCGTGATTGTAGTAATAAAAGGCCTGCTGTAAATGCAGCTTCGATTGGTCGACATGGGTGAGCGCGGGCTGGATACTCGTGTTGTTGCCGTCAAAGGGCATTCCGTCGGCCTTGTTGACGACGATGTGGGTGGGGCTTTGCGCGTAAATCACCGCGTGCAGTCTACCTAACGCGTAAAGCAAGACTGCATCTCGCGGAGCCGATTTTGATTTGCTTTCCAAATCACGCAGCAGCCGATCGAGGGGTACCTTTTCAGTTTCGACCGGTGCGGACTTGGCGAAGGCGGTCATTGTAAAAAAGGTCGTTGCAAACAGGGCCATCAAGAATGTCAGCATTGCGAGTGGTTTTGCCATCAGTTAATAATTGATGATGTCCGCGATTCTGGCAAGATCTTCGCTATGAAGAGGGTTGTAGCTCTGGCCTTGATTTTTTCGGGTTGTGCGAGCCAGCCGCTCTCCCACGTCCATACGCTGCGCCTTGCGAATGCGAACGTGGTTGACCCGGCGGCCCGTACCATTCGGCTCGTGGATCTGGTGATTCGGGATGGCCGCATTGTTGCGGACGTTGACGGGCAGTCCGCCGACGAGACGCTCGATCTCAAGGGCCGCTGGGTGATGCCTGGCCTGGCCGACCTGCACGTGCACTCGTGGGGAAATGCTGCGCCTGATGACAAACGCGACGAGGATCTTGGCACCGAGGCCGTATCCCGGCTCGTTTTGCAAGCGGGGGTCACCACGCTGCTGGATCTGGGGGGCCCGGAAAGTGAGATTCTGCCCTTACGAGACAAGCTGCGCGCGATGAGTCCAGGTGTGCACGCCGATTTGTTCGCGGCAGGCCCGGTGTTTGTGCAGGGGCGACGCGCGCGCAAGGGCGGGCCGCGGATTGTGCGCAATGCGCGCGATGCCCGCGTGCAGGTGTCGCAGCTGGCCGCCAAAAGGCCCGACGTCATTAAAATCATCTACGACCATTCCGGCGGGTCTAGTTCCATGTCGCGTGCGGTGATGCGCGCAATCGTCGAGCAGGCCCATAAGCTTGGCTTGAAAACGGTCGTGCACATTGGCACCTGGAAAGATGCGCGCGAAGCGACGCTGGCGGGCGCCGACGTGATCACGCATCTTTATGACGACGAGCCCATTCCTGCTGATTTGCCGGCGCTCATGAAAAAACAGGGAACGGCCTCGATGCCCACCATGGCCGTGCAGTGTGACTTTGCCAATGCGGTGAGTGGACCCAGGTTCTGGAGTCCTCGCCTGTTGACCGTGGTCACGACCCCCGCGCTGCGCGCCGCATATGCCGATCGCGCCGCCTTTGATGACCACGCGCGCTTCTGGTTGGAATGGCAAACCGACTACTGTATTAAAAACGATTTTCCCTCGCTGCGCGCGCTGGCCAAGGCGGGCGTAACGCTTCTGGCGGGCTCTGACTCGGGCAATATTGGCACCTTTCAGGGCTATTCCATTCATCGCGAGCTGCAGCTGATGGTCGAGGCGGGGGTTTCACCCTGGCAGGCGCTTGCGTCCGCGACCACCGAGGCGGGGCGATTTCTGGGACAGCATTATGGAGTGCAACCCGGCGACGTGGCGAATCTGCTGGTGCTCAAGGCATCGCCCATTCCCAATATTCAAAATACTTTGGAAATTGAGAGGGTTATCTTGCGAGGGCGTCCCCTGCATTGACTCATAGTGTCATGCGTTGTATACCGTGGCCATGCTGTTACAAACCTTGGTTTTGGCTGCTCTAGTCTTGGGTTCCGGTTCTCAGGGTCATGCGGGCGAGAGCGAGTTGTTTACGTCAGCCGCCCCGGCGCCGGCGCTGGACTTGGTGGAAGCTGAATTTGGCCCCGAGCAGACTCGCCCAGTGGCGATCGACCCTCGCGTGGCCCGCAGCCTGTCCCAACATCCCGATGCCAGCCTGGTCACCGTTGACGAAGCTACGGCCATTGCGCAGGCCAAACAGGGTGGCGTCACGCTTAAGCCCTGGGGACACCCGTGGGTGATTATCAAGGCGGGTATTGGTGTTCCGGGCAACATCAATGCTCAGATCGAGATTTACGTGCACCAGAACTGGTCTTTTGAAGTGGGCGCCGGCACCGGCTTGCTTGGCACCTATTACAATGGAACGGTTCGCTGGCACCCCGATGCCACGACCTGGAACTGGTTTTCGGTGGATAAAACCACGGGCAATGTTTTGAGCGAAAATACCTTTCAGCTGGGCTGGGGCGTTGAGGAGGGCGGTGCCCCGGGAGGCTCGTGGGGCACGGGCAGCTCTGCTGGCGTACTCTACGTGGCGCCGAACCTTGATGCGCAGTACATTCACCGATTTACCGAACATTTCGGCTGGACCTTCGGAACCAAGGTGGGTATCGGCCCGGCCTTTGCCCGGGTATCCGATCAGGTGCCTTATAATGGCGTGCCGAACAACAGCGGCCCCACGCCGCCAGAGCCGACGAAAAATCCGCCTTCAAACGGGGGGCCTGCCGGCCCCAGCCACATCGGCACCGATATGGTGCTGGTCGTGCTCATCTATACCGGGTTCACTTTTTAGATTGAAGAAATGCGCGCCGCGTAATAGTCATCTCCCCAGTTAGTGTACTACTCAGTATTTTGTTCGACGATGACTAGGGGGGCTTGGGTCATGCGGGTTAGTATTTTTCTTATCGGTGCAGCGCTATTTTCAATCAACGGCGCGCACGCGGCAGCTGGTAGCAGTAAAGTTTTAGACTCCTTGATGGTTTTTCATCCAGGCTGGATTACCCGCTCGGTAACAACCCATGATCCTAGTGGTCACAACGGCGATGGACATGGCAATGGTGTGCGCGACGAGCGCGGCTATCGCGTGCTTTTCGACGGCCGTGGCGAAGGGCGCATCCTGCGGCTCTGGATGACGGCCAATCTTGAAAAGGAAGTGCCGGTCGATTATCAGGAACTGTGGATCGTCATCGATGGCCAGACCGCATTTCGGGGCAAGCCGCTGGATTTTTTCGAGGGCCGCGGCCCCTTCAAGTCACCGCTCGTGATGGGCTGGGACCAGAGCTCCGGGGCTTTCTTGAGCTATGCGCCGTTTGCGTATGCACATGAGGCCAAGATCCTGTTCAAGGGCAATCCTCATTACTATCAGGTGACCTACCGCGAAGGCGCGGGGGCATCGGCTGGGCCTTCGGCGGCCGAGCTGGCTTCATTTTTAACCGAGAAATGGGCAGCGAAGCTGAGCGCGAATATGGTGGCGGCCACCGTCACGCCCGAGCGTCCGCTGACGCTGGCTACCGGGCCCGCGACCATTACGTCAGTTGCGTTGAAACTCAATCTGGCCAAGCTGAAAGACTTTCGTATCAAAGTAGGTCAGCAGCCCAGCGTGCCTGCCGCTTTTTTCTTCGGCTATGGTTTTAGCTCAGGCTCAGGCGAGCTGAGTTTTCAGAATGCGCTATTTTCAGTGGAGCGTGAGCAGGGGCTGGTGGCCTCACGGCTGCCCGTGCCGCTGGCAGCGGGCGAGAGCCTGATTCTCGAGGCCGTGGGGATCAACGAGACGGCTGTTTCCACGGCGGTGGCCGTGAAAAGCGCGCGCCCTGGCGTTCGCTTGACCACGCAGTTTCGCGACCAGACGGGACCCGGTACCGAAACCACGATGCCTTTTTTCGAAAGCAAAGGCCCCACGCAATTTGTTTCGCTCATCGAAGAGATCACCGATGGGCCGCCGGCCAATCGCAACTATCTCGAAGGCGACGAGATGATCCGGCTCGACGGCATGAAGTATCCGCTGCAGCTGGGTACGGGCACCGAAGACTATTTCAACGGTGGCTGGTACTTCATGGGGCCGCATGCAAATCCCCTGACGGGCATGCCGCGTTTTCTGGTGCTTGACCCCGAAGACGGCTGGTCCCATGCGCGTTTTGAACATTCACTTTATCGGCATCATGTGCTCGACCCCATCGTCGCGCGCAAGGGCATGAGATTCGGTTTTGAGGCGGGCGATATCGGCGCCTACCAGCCGATACGTTACCGGACGCTGGCCCTGGCCTATGAGTTTTCGCGGCTCGAGTTGCTGACGACGGTAACCGTTCCCAGCCGGGGCGGCAACGAGGTGAATTCCGCGGTGGACGCCGAACATTCGCAGAAGCCGTTCGCGTTTAACGTGCAGCGCTTTGGCCGCAACCAAACCGCTGAGCTGCGCCTGGCTTGTCCGGCAAAGGCCAACGCGGTGCTGCTCGTGCGCACTTATGACGGCGGTGTTGCCAATCAGCACGGCCGTTTTTCGATTCGCACGGCGCAGGGAAGTCGTTCTGTAGGTGAGCTTTACGATTCGTTTTCCAATACGCAGCGCCGGTTTGCGCAGGATTCGCTGTGGGTGGAACTCAAGCCCGGGGAATGCCACCAGG
>JBBRLF010000060.1:0-18431 GCA_038231515.1 candidate division WWE3 bacterium | reverse complement strand
CTTATCGGGCTCGATAATTCCCACGCCATCACCGCGTCCACACGGCACCGCGGGATTGCAAAACTTGGTATCGTCGCCGCCCTGATAAGTCGTCGAGCCCGGCGCGGAGCTGGCATAGGGAATTGAGGCCCAGGCATAATCGCGCGGCGTAGTTCCGTGCGCAAGCTGCTGCTCAAGTGCCACCCGCGCAAGCGTGAGTACCGCGACATCGCCAGAGTAGCCATAATAGGCGAGTGCCGAATCGGTCAGCATTGCGATAAGACCGGCGGGATTGTGGGCCCACGAGATGCCCGAAAGAAATCGGTCCGTCCCACCCGACGTTCCGACAAAACGCGGGTACGTCAGATAGGTGGGCAAGCCATTGGACTGCACGGGCACGCGTTTGAGCAGGCCCCAGGCCAGGTGCAGAACCCGATCGTAAGTGGCATCGCTGCCCGACCACGGCAACAGCTTGCCTTGGGCATCGAGCTGCACGGTACGAAGGTCGAGCCGGTCAGCTGCCGACGCCGCTGGCTCAAGCACGCAGCAAAGTATGAGCAGCAACACCGAAAACACAGGGCTGAGTATCTGAATCATATTTAAGGCCGCCTAACATGGCCGGTGAATTCCTGCCAACTACCACAAACTTCAACACGCTAAACAATTGATTTTATTGATGTTTATGACGCACGTTATTTGCTCACGGACGTCCCGGCGCCGGCCTTATAATTTTAAGATACGGGGGACCCATCTCATGATGATCAAAAAACGCACAATTCAACTTGTGCTCGCGGGCCTAATTTTGTTCGCGGCGCCAGCATTTGCGGGGCAGTACGAATGTCTGTATCTGGAACAGGTCGATCATATCGACGCCAAGGTGGACAAGTATCTCGATTTTTACGTAAAAAATGGCAGCGGCGGCCCCGCGCTGGTGGGGGCCAAGGACTGCGATCAGAAAGCCTGTCATGCGACGGTATTTTGCAAGGATACAATCAACGGCGGCACCCTCATTTCCAATACCTACTGTCGAGCCATTAAAGACGAGAAAGGTAACGACTCTTGCCCCAGCGCAACCATCTGTGCCAACGACATCTACGTCAACTCCAATGCGCACGTTGCACTGGCCGCACCACGAACCACGACGACACCTGCCTCCAAGGGACCAAAAGCTGGCGGCAAGACGGGAGACGTCAAATGAGATACTCATTCGCGCTTACCTTGGCCATCGGACAGTTCGCCGCCCTGGCCGCCTTTGCGGGCTTGGTTCCCGAAAAAACCGTGCTTTGTAAAATCACCGCGTTCGATGCGACAAAAGTCACGGCCGCCTGTGACGGCGAACGAACGCTGATCGTTCCTAAAGATCGCGTGCCCGCGGGCACTGAGATGAAAGAAGCCGGACTTTTACCAGTGACCCTGTCGGAAAAAGAATACAAAAAATACGCCAAGAGCAAGAAGCTGGTGCTTGTCTCCGTGAAGAGGAATTGAAAATGAATAATATGAAAACCATTTTTGGAATTCTGGTCTTGGCCTCATTAACCTTGGCGCCGGCCGCACTGGCCCGTAACTGTCGCTATGCCCTGCTGGGTGACTTCGTCGCAACATCTAGTCCAACCAACGATCCGACGCGCCCGAATATCGACTCAGGAGCGGATCCCACGGGCTGCCCCGGCAAACAATACTGCGACGGCCAGATGCTGTGCCAAGAGGATGACGGAAAGTTCACATTCAAGGAAGTTCACTGCCTTGCCCAAGGTGATGGCCGCTGCCCAAGGGCAGCTGACTGCGAATCCGACCAGCAAAGAGGCAAGCTGGGCATCGCGGCCAGCTACGAAGGCAAGGGCGTACCAAAAAATCTTTCACCGGTCGAAAGTGACCCTGTCCAGGTGGGCACGCAATGCGGCCGCATCAACAGTGATCTGGGAAAATCAAAATGCAACGAATTCTGCGCAGACCGTTGCGCAAAATTTCTTGCAGCAACTCCAGATAAGGTCACGATCTGCGCGGCCCAGGTAGTCGACAACTGCCGTGACTCGAACGCCGACACTGCGCCCTCGGGCAACCAGGCCGGCGGACGTTGACTCAGACTGAAGTTCGAATTTTCGCAGCCGCGGCGCTTTTATCGTGCTCGATACAAGCTGCCGCGGCAGGCGAAATCCTCACCTATGCCGGCTGCGTAGGCCAGGCCGCCGAATACGCGCTTTCGTTTCACGCGCCCATCGTACTTAATCAACGCCTGCTCGACCCTGCCCTGCCCGTAAAAACCCAGCTCGAAGCGGCGATACGCCAGCAGATCCGCTATATCGAAGGCCATTGGCATAACGGCCAGGGCTCGGCGCCCGCGCAATCGCAGGTCTTGCGCGAAGAGAGCCTCAAGCTTACCGAAATCAAATTCAAGCTGGCAAATTATGGTGCAACCCTCACCATAGACAATATCGAACACCCCGAATTTACACTCGACGAACCTTATCTGGCGCGCGCGGTAAAGCTGGGCAAAACGCAGGCCACCGATCCGGGCATTCGCGCCGAGTACTCGGCCACCGTACGCGTCGTGGCGTGCGCTCCGGGCGGCGCGCAGGTGCAGCCCACTGTTCAACTTGCGCTGCCGCTGGACCCCTACCTTTTTTACTGGGCCGTAGCGCCCGAAAATCGCCGGCCCATTCATTGGCGTCAGTCGTCGTTTCGGGTGAATCCGTGTGCCGATCCCGAAATCGCTGACCTGCCCAACCCCATGGCATTCTGGTATTTCTGGAATCCGGCCCAAACCGGAAACGATGCCGACGGCAAGCCTTTCGCGTGCGCAACCCTGCTGCCAGCCGAAAACAACTATGTCACGCTGGCGGGGCACCTTTCGCACGCCACGCCTGCGACGAGCCACGGCGGCGTGTTTGCGTTTGAGCGACTGCCCAAGAGCCGCGCCGTGCGTGCAACCGCACTTTGGGGAATCATCGACCCTAAAGCAGCCACGTTGCCCATAAAAGAGCTGACCGACGTGCTACAGAAGCTCACACCGGAAAAATTCACTACCGGAATCAGCGCCCTGCTTACTCGCCTTGGCTTTGGCGCGGAAAAACGGGGCAGGCTCGACACCGATCGCGGAAGTGTGTATTTCGCGGACTTTTTGCGAGGCCTACCCGCGGTGCTGAAAATAGAACGTCTTGCCGCGCACCAGGAAAAGGACTCCCTGATACTGGAGCTGCAAGGCAAGCTGCTGACGAGTGCCCGTGAACTTTCGCTCAAAATATTCTTCGGCCCAACTGACGTTCTGTCAAAGCCGGACCCCCAGCATTGGACCACGCTGGCCACGGCCCTGGCCAAGGACGATCTGATTTTCTACAATGGCCACTCCGGCCTGGGCGAAAACACGAGCGTAAAAAATATTTTGGCAGCCGCGCCCCAAATCAGTCCTGACACACTCACCGGCCCGGCCTATCAGCTCGTGGCGTTTCTTTCGTGCTACAGCTATTCGTACTTTGGCGGCGATCTGGTCGCCCTTCGTACCCACTCCCGCCAGCCTGGTACCACGGACGTCGTCTATACCGGCTCGGAGTTCACGAGTGAGCGTGGAGTCCTGGGACTACTTGATTTTCTGGACCGCTCGCTGTCCGCAAAACACCTGCGCGGCGCAAACGTCTCAACAGAGGGATATCTGCGCGAAAGCGACTTTCTCATCGTCAAACGCCATGAGCACAGTCCCCTTCATAAATAAGAACTTTCGAAGCTCTGCCCTCGCCAGCGGCAATGGGTTCGCTTTTCAGCAAGAGCCGCACGTGTTGCAAATCAGGGCGCAAGCGGCACAGATATTCGACGAAGTAACGCGACACCTGTGGATTGTCGGGATGCCGCAGCTGAACGTAATAGTTCACCCAGCGCAAACCTGACTGATGAAAAAAAGTCGGAACAGGTCGCCCGCCTGCTTGCGCGCTTCCGGTCGAAGGATCCAGTGCCACGCCTTTGCCACCGGGGGTATCCGCTTCGGCCACCACCCACCAGCTCTGTCGGCTAACCCGGGGTGCAAACGTATCCCAGCTCTGCACCAGGCCCGACTGCTCGACGATGTTCGTTAACGCCACCGTGACAGGAAATTTCGCCGGTGCGAGCGTGTGCAGATTCCAATAAGTCACCAAAGCCACGAGCGGCACGAGCAAAAGCTGGCTAAAGCGCAGTCGCTGACTTCGTTTCACCGGAACCCGGCGGCGCGGCGGAACAAGGGCAACCAGAGCCACTAGCGAGACATAAGAAAATGGACCCAGCTTCAACGTCAGCAAAATGCAGAGATGCAGGATCGCAAGTCCACCCAGCACTGCCATTCGCACTGATACCAGCGGAACAAGCAACGCGAAGCCCGCGGCGATCTCTGCGAATTTCACGAGCGGAGTTACCAGGGCCAGCACCACCGGAAAGGCCGCAAGCTGCCCGGCCAAGGGGCGCGCCATTAGATCGAAACCCATGATCCATTTGATGGCATTGCCTTCGAACGTCCAGTCGCCACCGCTGGCCTTCATCAGACCCGAGAATAAATAGACCTGGCAGATCTGAATAACAAACGCCGCGGCAGCTACTCCACGAACCGGTCCGCGCGCGACGGGTGAACCTCTGCCGTCCAGAGGCAGAAACATGGACCAAAATAAAAGCAGCCGCAGATAGGTGTCAGCGCCATAGGTTAACATTGGATTGCGTGCGTGCAGCGACGTCAGCAGCAGCCAACACACAAAGCCCGCCAGCCGCGCCCTAACTCCAAGCAATAGCGCCAAGGCCGCCGCCAAATGAAGTCCAAACACCGCAGCGACTCCCGCAAAGCCACCTGGCCAAAGATAAAGAAAAAATCGCGAGGCCGGAAAAGAAACGGCCACCGCCGCCCGAGGTAAAACACCAGCGTCGGTGTAGTGCGCGCTCAGATCAAAGGCACGCATAAGCAGGTCAGAAATGAGCAACGCCCCAAGCAGCATTCGAAAGACCCTGAGGGCCAGTGGATCAAGTTCGAAGGCGCTGGTCAGCCCGTACCACTTGCGTTTCACGGCTGCGCCAGCACTTTCGCAAGCAGGTCGCCGTTGCCGTACTTCCAGATTCGATTATCCAACAGATAGTGGTGCAGGTTCACCAGTACGAACGCGCCAAGGCTGAAGAACTCGATACCGGTTCGGGCCTGGGCCCAGCTATGGTCGAGCCAGCCAGGAATAGCTTCAATGAATACAAACCCCACCACCACAAGTACGGCATAACGAAAATATTTTCGACTCGGCCCGCGAATTTGCACGGTGCGGGCCTCGGTGTTCTCGACCTTATTTACAAAGACCAGATACTGCAGCGCATGCGCAATCGTGGGATAGGCCACGGCAAACACCGGCACATAGCGGGCAGGAATGATCCAAAAATAGAAGGCGCACAAACCCACCATCGCACCCAAAGGGGGCAGGCGCTTCTGTTCGCGGGCATTGGGAATGATAACCACGGCCAGCACCACGAGCAGGCTGGCCAGAGCCGCCGCATTGCCGGCTTGAGTCCACGCGGGCGCGAGGTTCAGGACAGGCGCGACCAGCCCATTGCGCGAAAAGCTGCCGCCTGCGGTATTGAGCGCAAGCACATCAGAAGTCCAGACCGCATAAAGATGGGCCAGCACGACATTGCGCTGCAGACGCGTAAGCCCATAGCCCGCCTTGCGCGTATAAACGATGAACACACCAAAAGTCTGCAGCCCCGCATGCCAACCCGATAGACAGACCATGCCGATAAAGAGCTGTGACATCAGCACCCGGCCCCAACCCGTCCAGGTCGCCAGCGACACGGCCAGTAGCAGCACGAGCAGCGCTGGACCGACATAAAGTGCGAAGCGATTCTTCGCCGAAAACGCCGCGCTCTGCGAGTAGGCGTAGACGTAGGAAAACAGATAATGCGGAAAAACGACAAAGACAAACAGCAGATGCACCACACTCGTGGCCAACGACGAAAGCGCGCCGCCAGTGGCGCCATGCGGTGCCAGCAGCAGCTCGCCAAATAACACGGCCCAGATTGCAATACTCAGCCCCCCCAAGCACAGCGCCTCAGCCGCCACGCTCCGGGCTTTTACCATGGGCTAGGCAGCCTTTCTCTTGAGAAGCTCGCGCACCTCGGCCATGCTGCCAAGGGCCTGGTCGACCTGTGCCGCGGTATGCAGCGACGTCACCGCAAAGCGCACGCCGCATTGGTTTTCGGGAACCACCGGATACGCCCGCAGGCCGGCCAGCACGCCCGCTGACTTCAGATGTTGGGCCGCAGGAATCAGCTCGTGCAGCTCCCCGATGGGCACGAATATCACAGGATGCCGGGCGTGGTTTTCGACGGCAAAGCCCAGATTTTTGATACCCGTGCAAAAACGCGCCACCAGCTCGCGAATCCGCAGCCGTTCGCGCTCGCCAATCGACTCATTCAAATCCAGCGCCGCCTCGACCGTACCGATCGTATGCGGTGAAAGTGGCGCCGAGTAAATGTGACTCAAGGCCTGCGACGGCAGATTACCCTCGTATTCAGCTGGAATGGTGACAAAAGAGCTGTGCGTGCAAAATGCTTTACCGAAACTTGAAACGTAGAACGTGCGCTGGTAGTCACCGCCAGCATGCCGCACAATGCCCGCGCCGCCCGCCCCGTAGGGATTGGCAGCACTGGGCTCGGCTCCCAAAATTCCAAAGCCATGAGCATCATCCACATACAGCCAGGCGTTGTAGAGCCGCGCCAGGGCTTGCAGCTCGCGCAGCGGTGCGTGCTCGGTCGAAATACTATACACGCCATCGACGGCAATGACTTTGGGATGCACGTTTGCGTGCTCGCGCAGCTTTGCTTCCAGATCCTCCATGTTCTGATGCCTAAACTTTACAACCTTGGCACCGTGGTCGCGCGCCAGGCGGGCAGCTTCCCAAACTACGGTATGCAGCTTCTGATCGACAAAGATCATGCCCTCGCCGGCGAGGGCCGGCATGACGCTGAAATTCGCGATCGTAATGGTGTGCGAAAGCAGCACGCGAGGCGCACCCACGAACTTCGCAATTCGGGCCTCGAGCCGGGTGTAGATTTCGGGGTCAGCCTCGAGCCGCGACCAGCCGCACATCGCGCCCCAGCGCCGGGCATACTCCTCGCCTTTTTTCATCAGCTTGGAGTTGAAATCAAAGCCCAGATAGTTGGTGCCACAGAAATCGACCAGCCGCTGGCCGTTGCAGATCAGCTCACGTCCTCGCACTGACGAGATTGGCAGCCCGGCCAGACCGTTGTCGTCAAGCAGCTTGAGTTGATTTTTTGACATTTTCGTAGCCCTTTAGAATTTCAGTAAAAATCGTAAGCTTGTGCTGTTCGCGAGTGCCCCCCAGCGTTTTGAGGGCAAGCAGGTCGCGCACCAGCTTCTGAGCGGGATGCGATGAGAGGTAGCCAGACGTCCCGCAGAGCTCATAGAACTGCGTGGCCGCCTCGAAGCCGTCTTCGACCGCCACGAGCTTGAGCAACGAGAGTGCGGCGTTGTCTTCGGAGTAGCCGTCCTGCTTTGCGAGCAGCGAAGCCACCAGGGCGTTTACCGTCTGCGTGACCGCATAGAGCTTCACGATTTTTTCCTGCACGTATTGAAAGCTCGCCAGGGGTTTGCCGAAAGACTGCCGGCGCTGCGAAACGGCCAGCGCCTCTTCGAGGACGCCCTCGAGCGTGGCGGAAATCAGCACGGGAATCAGAAAGCGCTCGATGCCGAAACACATTTTCAAGACGTCGAGCCCGGTGCCATCACAGGCCAGCCGGTTCTCGCGAAGAGAACAGGGCGCATCGATGATTTCGAGACTGCCCGCCGCGCCAGTCCAGAACCCGCCGCAGTCCAGCGCGGGCTGCCTGGTTGTGGAGTCGATTTCGAGCAGAAACATTTCGAGGCTGGGCTTGCTGCCTTCGCTCACCCGCCAGGCCGAGGCCAGCACCAGCCCCGCGACCGAAAGATTATTGGCCGCCGACTTGCGAAGCGTAAGCTGGCCCATGCCGTCGGCACCGCATTTGAAACTAGAACGCAACGCCTTGAGATCGGTTCCCGCGTCAGCTTCGGAGTTGCAAAGGGCCGCAATTTTTTCGCCGCTCAGCAATGCCTCAAGATGACGTTCCTGCTGCTCGGGCGAGCCGAACCGCAGCACTACGCTCAGGGCCAGATTCTGCACTCCTGCCGATAGTACAAACGGGATGTCGCCGGCGCCACGAGCCAAGCCCGAGAAGGCACTCACATATTCCTTGAGGGTGGCACCCTGCCCACCCCGCGCGACGGGTGCCAGCAGCCGAAAAAATCCGGTTTCGGCCAGGCGATTCCAGAGCGCGCGGTCAAAGCTATGCGCGCGGTCGCGCGCGATGACACTCGGACGGATGTGTTGCTCGGCCCAGTTCCGGAATTTCCAGTAATATTCGTCGTCGCGGGTGCTTGAGACATGGTTTCCCATAGACGCTTTATCGTCGTCGCACCCGTGCCGCATGACCGGAATTTTTTTCCGTACTTTGTTTCGCGATTACTGAATACTACGACCGAACTTGTCCATTCGACGATTCACGATTTCGAAGAGCGTGAACTTGCCCACGGCCAAGCCATCAGCGTCAGCTTTGCCATCATCTTTGACGTCGCCGAAGCCAACATTGCCTACCCCCAGCGGCCCTGCAGCACCGCCACCGAACAGTCCGGCAAAAGGATCGGTCGGTCCGGCAGCCTTGCCACCACGACCACCGCCGGCACTGGAAGCACCTTCGAAGCCGCCCTTCGCGGCAACCGCAGCCGTCGCGGCATCGCCAGCTGGGAGGTCGACCGCGGTATCCGCGCCGCCACCCACTTTGCCAGTATCCGTCCCGCCGCTATCAGCAGTGGTCGCAGCTCCGCCGCCGCTGGCCTTGCCCAACCCGATATTGATCGGCCCATTGGCACCGCCGTGACCAGAATCCTTGGCACTGACTGCCTTCGGAGCCAGGCCTTTATCCGCAGCGGTGGCAGCGCCACTACCAGAGTTATTCGGCCCACTGCCACTACTGCCTTTGGCTACGGTTTGCGCCGAGCCCCCGAAAAAGCCACGTGCATCCGCGAGCTCTTTGGCAACCGGGTCAGAGCCACCAGCGCCGCCCGGAGTAGCTCCTGGAGCATGCACTGGAATTGAAGCGCAGTTTGAAGTCGTAGCCGTATTGGAAGCCTCGCCAGCTGGATTATTAATATTGTCGTGCACTTGTTTATTTTGATCTGCGGTGCCTTCAGTTTGCATCAGATGAGTCAGCATGCGATAGAAGGCCGTTTTCATCGCCTCTTCCACCTCGGGGATCTTCGTGTCGCCACAGACTTTTTGACCGTCACCTTTTTTGGTCTCGTTACCGTCTTTGAGTTCGGTCAAACCGGCAATCTTCATGCAGATCCACGTCGCATCAGTACCGTCCACCTCCATCAGCTGATGTTCCTTCTTGAAGGTAGTCCAATCTGCAGGCGATTTGCCCGCAAGGTCCTTAAGCTCATCGACAAACATGGGCACCGTGCTGGCGTCCAGGGTTGCGCCGGATATTGCGGCGTTTTTGGCGGACAAGGTAGTGTGATACGAGCACGCAGTATTCTTATAGAGTACGTTTGAAAGTATAGAATCCGGAGCATCTTTATCCGGAACCAGACAGGTGTAACGATTGCCCTTGGCGTTTACGGAACCGTTCACCTTGCCACCGGCAGAAATCTGGTTCTTATCGTCATCACCACTCACATTCATGCCGTCAACGCTCGGGTCGCCCGGGCCGCCAAAAAGGCCCCCGGCAAGGTAACCGATAGCTGCACCGCCCACGCCACCAGTCAGGATGGCACCGGCTACCGTTCCGACTTCCTGACCAGTTTTGTCTTTGCCTGGAATTGCGGTGCCATCGCCATAGCTTCCGCCTGCCGCGTTCATCGTGCAGTCAGCTTCTACGAATCCGCGGGGCAGCTGATCACTGGGTGCCAGAGTAATCACGGCGCAGGCCTTTGCCGGATCATTCGGATCTGAGCAATGTCTGCAAAACTTCATGCCGCCAGGAGTAAAGTTGTCACAAAGGCTGAAGACCTCCATGCACGCTCGGTACAGACAGCCGCATTTCTGGTCTGTCGGAGCTGAGCATGGCATGCAGGCCTCATCAATTTTGTCATCGCAGTCGCAGCCGGCACCCAGCATTGCGAACAGCACCACGCCAAGCGTGGCCAGTACCGCCTTGGTGCGTTTCATTTTCTGGCCAGACAAAACACGCCGGCGCCTGAGCCCGCCCAGCATACCAAAGGCAAAAACCCAGTTCTGCTCGTTCGAAGAGGTAGTGTGGTTAGGCCCCTTGTTGGAGACTGGTGCCTTGGGAGTCTTGGTGCTGCTGCTCCAACGTTCCACTTTCTTTTTCATCCAGATGGGTGCTTCGCGCGCGTAGCACTCGTTCCACAGCTTGGTCCGGAGATCGTCATTGCAGTCACCGCCTACCTCCTGGCCATTCCTTTTGCAATACGCCGCTTCTTTGCACTTGGGTTTCATGTGACTTTTGGCGCTGGACATATACGCGTCTTGATCGCCCATGGCCGTCTCGAAATCATTGCTGGCGCGCCACCAGATTTCGCACGACATTAGCCGCACATAGCTCATCAGAAGAATCTGGTTGGCCATCACCACGTGGCAGGCGCCAATCGAAGTCGGGTCCTGATTATTGGCAAGACTCGCGGCCACATTAGGATTGTTGAAAGGACAGGTCAGCTTCGCGACTTCGTCCACCTTACCGTCATGCAGCGCTATCACTTCCTGGGTAACCGTTGCGATGCCGGCCTGCATTCGAATTACGTCGGCTGCCAATTCCTGGCAAGGTTTGGAACCTTCGATGCTCACGAGGTGGACGTTTTTATTTTTCACCTCATGCAAAACCTTCTCTTTATAATGATTCTGCGCCTGAATAAAGGCGCCACGGTACTGGCCGTATTCCCACGAGCAATGAGCCTTGTCGTTATCAACTCGAAAGCCACCACCGGTGACGAATCCTAACGTCTTTTCGATGTGCAGGCGCATACCGCACTGCTCGCCGCAGGCGCGGGCCGGATGTTTTTCGGGCATCCAATTGTGATCCATCGATTTTGGAATGTCACCGTTGGGATTGTTTTGCCGCCACTGCTGAGTGGCCAACAGGTCTTCACCTTCGTGTTCCAGAATATTGCACACGGGCGTGGTGGTTTTGGCGGCGCTCGACAGCGCGCTATCGACCCGAAGCCCCTCATACTGGTCCGATACTCTTTGCGCGAACTCGTTGACCGTTCCCGTCTCGATAATCTGAATTAGGCCTGGATGCCCTTTAATGGTCTGACAGGGCGGCTGACCCAGCAACGCGGGGCCACCTTCGCGACACTTTATTTCGACATTAGTTACCGTGGTCGCATCGAGGCTGGGAAATACGGCCTCGCGCAGCTTTGTTCTTTCGGCGAGTGTGTCCTCTTGAGTTTTTCCAATCTCGGTTGCGGCGGCGCGCAGGGCCGCGCACGCGGGGTCAGCTGGAGAGCAGTTCGGCTGGCCTGCGTGTGCAAACGTGAGTCCGACCGACACCATCAACGCGCAACGCGCGAGCAACGATAATAAGTTAGTACCCATAACTAGCCCCCCAAACATCCCCAAGATATTCTGTCTTTGTAAATTTTACCTCCAAGAGCTAGAATAAGAAAGTCAGGTATTTTGAACCGAAATGGGGGCTCCCCGTGTCCAATCCAACTGTTCGTAACAACAAGTCTTTCGTTCGAAACGTCGCCATCATGACTGCGGTGCTTGGAATCCTGCCCCTTTGCAATAATGCAAATGCGACCGCCATGAAGACCTTGGCTGACGCCAACAACAAGTTTTATCGCGACGTTCGCGACCTTGGCCCCAATGCCAAGCCGAGTCAAATCATGACACTTGAGTCGCGGGATTATGGCCCCGGCTTAAAAGAGCTGCAGAGTGAACACGCTCAACATTATAAGGACTACAAAACCTCAATCAAAAAGCTCATGCTCACCAAAGCCGAGTTTCTGGAGATCTTCGGCTATCCGCTTGGCACCAAAGGGCCGCACGATCCCAACGATCCCGCCAACGCAAACGCCAAAAAGCAGGCAGACCTGCCAAAGGCACCTACGGGCCGTGAAGGCGCGCAGGTTGGTACCGGCGAACAGGGCGGTGCGGATGGCGCCAAAAAAGTGGAGCTCGGTGGCAAGCAAATCCACGTGGCTCCGCCCGTGAATGCGGACGGCATCGGTACCTACTAGCACTACCTGAGAACTGAATTGCCCGCGGCGATCCACCCCGACGTTCCTGCGCCGAGGTCACCGACGATCGGCACGCCCATGCGTTGCACGCTTTCGGCCGCGATCAGGCTGCGGCTGCCCATATCACAAATAAAATAAACGGCCGGTGCGCTTTTCAACTCGCGCCAATGCATCAGCAGCTCGCTGACAGGAATGTTCACCGTACCTGCGACGCGAAAACGGGCAAACTCCTCGGGCTCACGCACATCCACGAATAAAGCTCCGTTTGAACTTTGCTCGGCCAGCAGCTGGCGAAACTTCTCTGGCGCCAGTCGCTCGACGCGCGACGCGGGCCTGGCTGCCACCGTCGCACACATGGTCATCGCGCCGCTACGTGGAAACGAGCGCGGCTTGGCGTCAAGATTGAAGTTCACCACCTGCGTCAGCACGCCCGGACTATCGAGGGCTTCGACGTTTTTCATTTTTACGAACTCGTCGCGGCTGGCAATGCGCCAGTGCGGATTGGTCTGCTTCTCGTGACCGATGGTCGAGAAGAGCAGATCAGAATAGTCGTGCCCGGGCAGCACCCAGCTATGGTCTGGAAGTGCGGCGAGCGTGCCATAAATACTGTCATACTGCGCAGAGGCATCGGCGCCCGGAAAGTCAGTGCGACCACTGCCCCCGATGAATAGTGTGTCGCCCGTGAATGCCACCTGGCCCCAGTCGCCCTGCACGAGAAACGTCATGCTGTCAGGCGTATGACCGGCCGTGCTCAGCGCCTGCACCGCAAGGCCGCCGCCCACTTCAATAACCTGCTTGTCGGTCAGTTTGAAATCCACGCGCGCCGACTGCGTCGCCGCGCTCATGGCAATGCGGGCACCCAAATTCTGCGCCACCAGATGCGAACCCGAATAGTGATCGGCGTGCGTATGGGTATCGAGCACCAGAGTCGCGGTAAGTTTACGCGCAGCCAGAAACTCCTCGTATAGCTCTTGCTGGTCCGCGCGCGGATCGATAATACAGGCCTTCTTTGAGCTTTCGTCGGCAATGATGAACGAAAGGCAGCCGCCTTCGGCACGTATCTGTTTAAATACAAAACCCATTCACAAAGCATCATCACAATTCTCTTTTTAAGCCAGGCAAAAATGAATATAAATAAGGGACGTATGATGAAAACAATCGAAGTGTCTGGCATGGCCTGCGTCTGTCTTCTGTTGACCTCCTGTGGCGGCGCCGAAACGCGCGCGACGCCGAATCCGGCGCATTTCATCGAAACCGTCAACGCCCAGTTTTTTTACAAGGGCAATCTCCACACCCATACCAGCGAAAGCGATGGCAACGCTTCACCGCTGGCGGTGATTACGTGGTTTAAAAAACACGGTTACAACTTTTTGTCGGTAACCGATCACGACAAGCTGATCGTGAATCATTCCCAGGACCAAAAAGACTTCATCACGATCAACGGGGTCGAGCTGACTGGCCTGGCCACCGGCAAAAGGCCGGTTCACGTCAATGCGATCTGCGGCAAAAACGCCTTGCTGGGCCTGCGCGCTGAAAAATCGGTTTCCGAGACGGCAAACGCGATGATTGCCGCTTCATACAAAGACGGCGCCATTTCGATTCTCAATCATCCCAACTTCGGCTGGGCTTTTACGACCGAGGACCTACTGGCAACGGATGGCTTCGAGCTGCTTGAAATAGCCAGCGGCCACTTTTTGATCAACGAAGCCGGCAACGACAGCCATGCCGGCGAAGAAGAGCTGTGGGATCAGTACATGACGAAGAAACATCGCGTTTTCGGCGTGGCCGTCGATGATTCGCACAACTACACCAAGTTTGGCGAAACCGAAGCCAATCCGGGCCGGGCCTGGATTCAAGCCTGGGCACCCGAGCTGTCGCAAGAGGCTATCTGCCAGGCGCTGCGTCAGGGCCACTTTTATTCCGCGCGCGGCTCCAAGATCAATGCGCTGGTCGTCACCCCGCGCACCATCGAACTTTCGGTCGATGGCTGGCAACCCTCTACCGATCACATCGACTTCATCGGCAAGGGTGGCGAGCTGCTGGATCGCGTCACCACGCTTCCCGCCCGTTACACTCTGCGAGGCGGCGAAGGTTATGTGCGCGCTCACGTGCGCCAGGACAAGAAGCGCGAAGCCTGGACGCAGCCCTACTTCATAAAGAATGAGTAAAGCCTGGCGGCCCGCTTTTTTTGCGGGACTGATTCTTCGAATGCTCCTGCCCTGGTATGGGCATGGGTTTCGGTACATGGATGAACATTGGCAGGTCATTGAGCCCGCCAATCATCTCCTGCATGGCCGCTGGTCGATTACCGTGGAATGGCGCGAGGGCCTCAGGTCCTGGATTTACCCGTGGCTGGTTTCGCTGCCCATGCACTTGGCCGAACTCCTCGGTCTTAAAGACCCCCTGAATATCATTTCCTTCACGCGCATGATTCACGGCATATTGGCCGCACTGGCCATCCCCATTGTTTATATCTCTGTGGATAAGCTCACCGCACGCCGCTCGAAAAGCGCGGCACTGCTTGCCGCCTGGATGGTGGCGCTCTGGCCGTTTGCCATTTACTGCAGTTTTCACACTCAAGGTGAAATGATTGGCGCGCTCTTCGTGCTGTGCGGCGCCTGCGCGCCAATTCTGATCAAGCGGGAATCCAGCGCCTACCTGCTCGCGGGGCTCGCATTTGGAATCGCGCTGATGCTGAAAATCGACGTGGCTGTCGCGGGCCTGGGCTTTGGCCTATGGCAGCTGCTCAGCGGCGGCGTGCGCCGGGCGCTTTGGCTGACGGCTGGCGTTTTACCCATCGTGGTGCTGATTGGCTACGTCGATGCCGTAACCTGGGGCACCTGGTTTCACAGCGTGACCGCCCATGCGCGGGTGAATCTGGTCGAAGGCGTGGGCAATCAGTGGGGCGTGCTGCCGTGGTACGGGCATATTCTTTATTTCTTCGACATCACGAGTGCGCCGGCGCTGCTGGCCGTGGTGGCGCTGCCTTTTTTCTGGCGCTCGCTTGGCAAAGATCTGCGCGCGATCTGGTTCATGAATATTTTTTTCGTCGCCGTGTTCTGTGCCATTCCCCACAAAGAGAAGCGCTTCCTGGCGCCACTGCTTTATACGACTCCAGTCGCGGCGTTTGCCACGCTGGCACTGGTGCGCGCACGAATGTCCCGGACGACCTGGATACGGCGCTGGCTGGTGCCGCTGGCCGTGAGTGCATTCGCAGTGCACTTCATTGCCAATACCGTTACGTATCTGGTGCGGCGCCCGTGGTGGGACCGCATCGAGGCCATGCACAACGCCGGCCTTATTCCCGGAATCGAGAAGATGCTGTCACCGCAATGGCCCGCGGTTTTTTACCTTTCCAGAAAGGTACCGAGCGAAACCATCGAGAGTGATCGCGCTTCGATTCGAGCCGCAACGAACGGCTTGAAAAGCTTTGGCGTCGCCACCGATTGGAAAGATCTTTCGTCTTTTACGGATTTAGGATTCAGATGTGAGGAATGGCCCAAAGGGGCACCTGATCTTTCTCAAGATCCTGTGCCCCGAGCCTTATTGTGTACTCTTGGCGGTCAGTGAATGGCCGCGCCGGCTACGATCGTAACGACGAACGCTGCGAGCCAGAGTACGTCTTCCCAGTCAAAACGCATGGTTGACGCTCCTTAGTTGTTGTTTGCATTCATATGCAACGCAGCCCCATAAGCAACGCCCGTACCACAAGTGACCGGGGCGGGATTGTTGGGCTTTGTCCAAAAAACTGTGTCGATCTTCTGTACAACAGTGAGGTGAGCGACGGTTGGGATGCGCATGGGGTGCTGGCGGCACTTCTTGCCCGGCAAAAGGCATATAATTCAACCTCACGGCGCAGTGCGCCCTCAGATACCTTGGCAACTCACCGATATCTAAAGCGTGAGGTTCCTCAGAAATCTGTTCCGCATCACGCCTTTTAAGCTGTCCCTTGGCATCACGCTGCTTTTCGTCGCCCTATCCGCAATCTACGACATGAAGCCCAACCGCCTGGCCCTGCTCAATACGCTGGCCGACAAAAGTCTCGACTATAAGTTCGCGGTGCGTGGCCCTCAGAAACCCAAGAGCAGCAAGATCGTGATCGTCGCGGGCGACAATAAATCTTTTACGACATTTGGTCAGTGGCCCTGGGACCGCGGTACAGTCTTTGCGCCACTCATTGACACCCTTTGCAAATACAATCCCAAAGCCGTGGGCTTCGATATGGTTTGGAGTGAGCCTGAGAAGATGGTGCCCAACGCCGTCAAGAATGCTTTGGGCAGCGCCATGGGCAACCGTGCCGGCGAGCTCAACAACATCCTTACCGAACAAAGCGGCGACGCCCTGCTGCGCAAGGCGATCGAAAATTGCGCGAGCCACATCGTGCTGGGCTACGCGCTTCAGTCCAGCGAGGTCGCTTCGGCCGACTACGACCGCCGCCTGAAAAACGTATTTCGTGAACCGCACAGCCGACTATCGAGTATCTCGGCCGGAAAAATCAATTATTCGCGCAACCGCTCGGGCAACAGTGAGTCCAACGTCGACTTCTACCTGGTCGCCAAATCGGGTCTCATGAACGTGCCCGAAATTACGCCTCCAAATGTCGCGCAGGGCTTTTTCAATAACGAACAGGACACCGACGGCAACTACCGGCGAGCCACGTTATTCTGGAATGCCGGCGACTACTTTCTTCCAAGCCTCACCCTGCGAATGGCGCAGAAGGCACTTAGCCCGACCGAAAACGCACCCCGAGTCATGATCGCGCCTGACTCGCCGGATGCCGGCAAAGCCATGGCCCTTACGCTGGACCTGGACCTGCCCACCGGAATGCGCCGCATACCGATTGATCTACTGGGCCAGTCGGTCGTGAATTTTCGCGGCATGAACCGCTCCTTTCCCAACGTAAGCATCGCCGACGTCATCAACAGCTCGGATACCATTGAGTACGATGTGAACGAGCCCACCGGCGTGAAACACAACAAGGTTCACAAGTCGGAATTTTTCAAGGACGCGCTGGTTCTCATCGGCATGACCGCCGACGCAATCTACGATATCAGGCCCCGTCCGTTCGACGGGCAGGCGTCGGGAGTCGAAAATCACGCCAACATTCTGGACAATCTGATTAACGACGACTTCCTGGTGCGCCCAACCAGCGAGATGCTCTTTGTGCTATTCGCCGGTATTTTCTTTGGCGGCCTGCTCTTCGGTTACATCGTTTCGAAACTCGACGCCATGTGGGGCGCGCTCTTCGCCGGCATTACCGTCAGCGCCTTCATCTACTGCGATCAGGTCTACCTGTTCAACGCCCGCAACATCGTGCTGTTCGGTTACATCCACGTGGCCCAGCTCATTTTACAATACCTGTCGATCACCGTACTGAAGTACATGCAGGAGGAAAACGAAAAGAAGTTCATTCGTTCGGCCTTCAACAAGTACGTCTCTCCCGACGTCATCGACTCGATGCTCAAGACCCCCGGCGCGCTCAAGCTGGGCGGCGATAAAAAAGAGCTTTCCATCATGTTCAGCGACATTCGTGGGTTTACCGAGCTGTCCGAACGAGTTGACGTCAAAGCGCTGACCCAGTTTCTTAACGAGTACCTGGGCGCCATGACAGATATCTTACAAGCCAACCGTGGCACACTCGACAAGTATATCGGCGATGCCGTGATGGGTTTCTGGGGCGCGCCGCTCGACACCCCCGAGCACGCCAGCCTGGCCGTAAAAACGGCCGTCGAGATGATGATCAAGCTCGAAGAGCTGAATCGCAACTTTCAGGAAAAATACGGGCTCACGATCGACATCGGCATCGGCGTCAACTCCGGCCCCGTCTCGGTGGGTAACTTCGGTTCGAGCAAGGTTTTCGAGTATACCGTCATCGGCGACAACGTGAATCTCGCGTCGCGCCTCGAAGGCATCAACAAATACTACGGCACCCACATCATCATCAGCGAGTCGACCTACTCGCTGCTCAAGCCCGGCGAATTCTTGTGTCGCGAAGTCGACACGGTTAAGGTGAAGGGCAAGCACAAGCCTGTGAAAATTTACGAGGTATTCCCCGACAACGCCACGCACGCGCCCCTCAAAGACGTGCTGAAGACCTTCAACGAAGGGCTCATGCACTATTACGCGCGGCAATGGGAAAAAGCACTCGCACTCTTTAATACCGTGCTGCAAGGCCGTAACAACGACAAGCCATCGCTTGAGTTGATCGACCGCTGCAAGCATT
>JBBRLF010000059.1:0-18788 GCA_038231515.1 candidate division WWE3 bacterium | reverse complement strand
TCTATAGCGATCCGCAGGATTGGCTAGGCAAAATCAGCTGTGGCCTCGGGGTCGTTTGTGCCTAGTCCACCACCGATAATGGCGTAGCGGCCTTGCTAGGGGTGGGTATCCAAGAAATAATTGGGTTGGCGGTTTATGTTCCGAAGTTACCGTGCCGATATTTCTAAGGAAGAGGAATAGGGCTGTTGCTTGCGCGTTTGGATGCGGGCCAGTTTACGAAGGAGATCCCGAGCTTATGAAAAAGCTGATCCTGTACTACTTGATTGTGTCTCTGGCCGTGATGCCCGCGTTTGCGGGGAATCGAACGATCGCCAGCAGCGAAGATAAAAATAGCGATACCTACACCGCGAAAGCCGACATCGCCGCTTTGAAGCGCAAAATCAAGTCAGCGAAGTCGGACGGCAAAGATTATGTCAGCGAACAGGACGCCAAGAAAAAGCTGAAACGGCAGCTCGAAGCGCAGCGAACGCCCAGGGTCGGACAAGGCTCCTGCGACACCTGCGTGAATGTTGCAAATCAGTATTGCAACACTTCGCGAAAGAACGCGGATCCGAATCCCTGTAAAGATGGCAGCTGCGAAGTGTCGCTGCAGCCCAGTGAGAATATCTGCTACCGCATCTTTAAAAACAAAGGCTGTTATCGCGATGCTTTGACCGGCGCCTTGCGTGGCAAGGTTGATGATTGCTGGATGGTGACTCGGGATCACGAGCTTGAAACGGTGGCGGGAGATCTGGAACGCCTCAAAGGCGATATCGACGACAATACCAAAGAGGTCGAAAAACTTACAGACGAGCTGGCGCAAGCCACCGAAGATTGCCCGGACTGCACGCGTGAAGACCAGCAGAAGAAGATGCTGTCTTACTACCAGAGCATGGGCATTCAGATTCAGCCTCAGGAGCCGAGCACTTTTCAAAAAGTAATGATGGGAATCGGCGTTGGCGGTTCGTTGCTCCTGGGTGGCATGAACAGTTATCTCGGTTATCGTGCCCAGTCGGATGCGACCAACGGCTACAATAGCTCTTATGGAACTTACGTGGCCAACGCGACGAAGCTTGGCATTCCATTTTATCCGCCAAGTCAGTACGGCGGTATGTACGGATCCAGCTTCGGTATGGGTGGAAATCCGCTGATGTATGGTCTCGCCGGTGGCCTGGGTGCACTGGGTGGCTTGGGCGGTGGCGGTATGGGAATGGGCATGTACCTCGGCGGTGGCGGTGGTGGTGGCATGTATCCAGGAATGGGTATGGGCGGCTATCCCGGCATGGGAATGGGAATGGGCATGGGCATGGGCATGGGCCTAGGCATGGGTGGTTACCCGGCCGGTTATCCTTATAATCCATACGGCACTGGCCTGGGAATCTCGGCTGGTATTGGGTTCGGAATGCCTTCAATGTATCCGGGCATGAATGGCGCGTATGCGCTGAGTCCGTACGGCGGCAATCCCTACGGCATGC
This sequence comes from candidate division WWE3 bacterium, assembly GCA_038231515.1. Classification (GTDB taxonomy): domain Bacteria; phylum Bdellovibrionota; class UBA1018; order UBA1018; family UBA923; genus JACQAX01. Next base: position 17,334 of record JBBRLF010000059.1, on the reverse strand, counting down.
AGGCACAATTTCCTGGATTTATTCCGGGTGGGCCGATGGGACCCGGTACCGGTATGGGCATGGGTATGGCCATGGGTATGGGCATGGGATTTTCTCCGGCAATGTCGATGGGCATGGCGATGGGTATGGGCTTTGGACCACCGCCGGGCTACGGCATGGCTATGGGAATGCAGCCAATGGGCATGTCGATGGGCATGGGCATGGGCATGGGCATGGGATTTTCGCCGCCGCCGGGCTATGGCATGGCCCTGGGAATGCAGCCAATGGGCATGCAACCGATGGGCATGGCGATGGGCATCGGCATGGGATTTTCGCCACCACCAGGCTACGGCATGGCCATGGGTATGCAGCCAATGGGCATGCAGCCGGGCTTTCAGATGGGTATGGGAATGGCACCCATGGGAATGGCGATGGGCGTAGGATTTTCGCCACCACCAGGCTACGGCATGGCCATGGGCATGCAGCCGATGGGCATGGCGATGGGTTTTGGTTTTGCCCCGCCACTGGCTTATGGAATGGGTATGAATCCCGCATTTTCGGGGCCGCCGGGTTTTGGCCTGGCCGCAGGCTTTGGTTTTTCTCCACCGCCTTCATTTGGCATGCAGATGGGAATGCAGCCCATGGGAATGGCATCAGCCATGGGGTTCGCTCCGCCACCGGGCTACAGCGGTTACCCCTCGGGATTTCCGGGCTCTTATCCGCCAACTTTTCCAGGACCCGCGATGGGACCTTTTAACGGCATGCCACAGGGTGGCTGCTTTCCGGGAATGGCCAACGGCTTTCCTGGGATTCCAAACGGTGCACCTTACGGACCTAACACGGGTGCTGGCAGTATTTACGGTCCGCAGTTTCCAGGCGGTCCCGGCTTTCAAGGCTTTGGCCCGGGCCCGGGAACGTATAGTCCGGCGATGCAAAACAGCTGGGGCATGAGCAATGGTTTCTATCAGGGACAAATGGCGGGCTACCAGGGCCAGATGTCGCAGACGAACTATTACTCGCAGGAAGCCAGCATCATTCAGGCGCAGATGAATACGCTGCAACAGCGTTACTATCAAACCATGATGGGACAAAGTGGTTCGGGTTACGGCTCTGGATATGGCGGCGGCTATGGCGGCAGTGGTTACGGTTCGCCAGTGCCAACTGTACCCGGACCTCCGGGCATCGGCTCGGCGGGCGGCGCGGCGCCGGTTGGCGGCTCGAGTGGGCGCACCGGTTTTTAAATCTCATGACGAAGAAAAAGCCGGCCTGGTCTGTTTACTTTGACCATGCTGCAGTTGCTACACGTGATCCGGCCAAGCTTAGCCGGGTGCTGTCGATTATCGGACTGGACGACGCCGGCCAGGAGGCGGTGCCTTCACAGGGCGTGGTCACTCATTTTCTGAAACCGCTGGCGAGTGAGGCAATGGTCGAGATTCTTGAGGTCACCGATCCGCAAGGCGTGGTTGGAAAGTATCTCGAGAAAAAGGGACCGGGAATTCATCACCTGTCGTTTCGCGTGACTGACCTCGAGGCGCTCATGAGCGAACTGCTCAAGCAGGGCGTGCGCCTGACCTATGACACGTCAAAACCAGGCGCGCACAATACGCGCGTGAACTTCATTCATCCGGAATCCACGGGCGGAATATTAATCGAGATCTCTGAGAAACCCGCGTAAGGTCTTAAGCGCCATGCTGGACATACTGGTGAACTCGTAGCCGGCGCCGTAAGAGCCACCGGTGATGCGATCGTGAATTGGCTTGGCCATCAGCTCAAGTGAGCCCTGGTTGCCCAGGTGCAAGGTGAGCTGAGACGGGGCGTCGGTGGTCTTCATGCGAGACTTCAAGAAGATGCCGCCTTCGCTGATGTCAGTCGCGTTGGCCGTGAATCGGTATTCGCCGCTGAGCTCGGTGACCCAAAGAGTAGGTGCCGGATAGCGGCGAAACTTGCGGCGGTTTGAAATCTTGCCAGCCGTCGACTTCTTGGACATGGACTTCTTGGGCATCGGCTTTTTGGCCGAAGCTTTTTTTGAAGCGGCTGTCTTTGACTTGGGCTTCGCCTTCATCTTGGCTGCCTTTTTGGGAGCCGCGGCTTTTTTCGCGCTCGCCTTCATGATTTTCTTCCTAGCTGGTCCGGTTGCTTTCTTCATTGCTGCTTTCGCCTTCATCTTCTTTGCCATAAGTCCTCTATACACAAATTTTTGAAACACGTGTGCCTCTCGATTGACCGCGCACGTTTCATCCGCAAGGATGGAATCCTATTGTCGAGGCCAGCATGTGCAAGCGGTTTGCCACATTGCGTTAAAACCGAAAGTTTCTTTTGGAATTTTCTCTTTTTGGCGGACACGAGGGTCGAGGTCCGGTAAAACATTTCAAATATTCGTGAGTTAGGGGCGAATTGAGATTGGCCAGTTCAGGCAGGAAGTTTGGTTTTGAGGCTAAAAGGTCGTGCAGCCGCTCGAAACTTTTAGGTAAAATCGTCCTGATCTTGTCTTTAAAATGGTCGGTCGTGTGAAGAATTGCGATTTCGTTCCAAAAAACAGTTAAAATAATGAAGAGTTTCTTGTGTTTGGCATACTCTCTCTCAGAGATGTCACCACTTAGACAGAGGGTGTAAAAAATCCATGCCTGGGATTCGTACAACTCCAACCGTTCGTTGGCTTTTGAGCATCAGCATAGCTGCGTTTCTTATCCAGCTTGTTGGTGATCATTTTCTAGGCACGAACATCCTTGAACTGTTCTCGCTCGTTCCCACGGCGATCTTCGCCCAGCATCGCTACTGGCAGTTCTTCACCTACATGTTCATGCATGCCGACCTTTTTCATATTCTTTTCAACATGCTCATCCTCTGGATGATCGGTTCGGAGCTTGAGGGGCAGTGGGGCGCCAAGTTTTTCATAAAATACTATTTTGTCTGCGGTTTGTCGGCGGGCCTGTTTTATCTCGGTGTTATGTCCATTTTCCGGGGGCAGGCTGGCTATCCCATGATGGGCTCCAGCGGCGCGGTTTACGGATTGCTGGTCGCTTACGGCATCATCTATTCCGAGCGCATGATGTTGTTCATGATGGTCTTTCCGATGAAGGCCAAGCATTTCGTCATGATTCTGGCCGCCATCGAGTTTGTCTCCACGGTGTTTTACAGCAACGCAGGCGTGGCTAACGCCGCTCATCTGGGCGGCATGATTGTCGGTTTCTGCTACCTCTTCATGAATGCCTGGCTGCGAATTCGCGCCAAGCGTAAAAAGACCGGCAAGCGCCCCAAGATGCGGCGCAGCCATTTGCGCTTAGTCGTGAATAACGACACTCTTAAAGAGTTTGACGAAGACGACGAGGAAGACGACGAAGACAGCGATCCGGGCCGTCCAACCTTCCATTAGAGCCTGTTTCCTTTGAAACATTTGACAAGCTTCCGCCTTTCAGGCTAAACACGGAAAACTATGGCACTTTTATCAAATGGTATTAAAGACAAAGAATTCGACATCCGTGTGATCCAGCGTGGCCTGAACAAGGGGCTTTTGCAGCAGGATGATGTTGATAAGCATCACAAGAAGCTGCCAGACGACGCAGCGAATGCCGATTATATCGATCTCGAAGTCTTCATGGAAGGCGTCGGCGGTAAATCCGGTCTTCGCGACTAAGCGACGCGATCATGGCTGAAAATATTCTTATTTTGGGCTCCGGTCCCGCGGGACTGACGGCGGCCGTTTATGCTGCGCGCGCAAATCTCAATCCTCTCGTTGTCGAGGGGATTCAGGCGGGCGGTCAGCTTACTATTACCAGCGACGTTGAAAACTATCCGGGGTTTCCGCAAGGAATCATGGGCCCTGAGCTTATGGTTAACTTTCGCAAGCAGGCTGAGCGTTTTGGTACCCGCTTCGCAGTGGGCGACGTCAAGCGGGTCGACTTCAGCAAACCGCCCTTCAAGCTTTTTACCGAGAAGGAAACGTTCGAAGCCAGTACGGTCATTATTTCGACGGGAGCCTCGTCCAATCTGATTGGGCTGCCTAACGAGATGCGGCTGATGGGTAAGGGCGTTTCAACCTGCGCAACCTGCGACGGCTTTTTCTTTCGTAACTTGGAAATTGCGGTTGTCGGTGGCGGCGACTCGGCGTGCGAGGAAGCGAATTTTCTGACGAAGTTCGCCTCCAAGGTCACCATGCTTCATCGCCGCGACTCTTTTCGCGCGAGCAAGATCATGGCCGATCGCGTGTTGAAAAACCCTAAGATCAAGGTGCTGTGGAATACCGCGGTCGAAGACGTTTTGGGCAAAGACGATGTTTCGGGCGTTAAGCTCAAGAATTTGAAAACCGGCGAAACCAGCGAGCTTAACGTGGCTGGCTTATTCGTGGCCATTGGGCATTCGCCAAACACCAAATTGTTCAAGGGCCAGATCGACATGGATGAGGCGGGTTACATCAAAACGAAAGATGGCTCCAAGACGAACGTACCGGGCGTCTTTGCCGCGGGCGACGTTCAGGATCATGTCTATCGCCAGGCGATTACGGCCGCGGGTACCGGCTGCATGGCCGCAATCGATGCCGAACGCTATCTCGAGAACTCGCACCTATGAAGTCGCCGGATAAGCCGAATATCGCGGATTGGAACGAGCAGATCGAAGTTCGTTTCGAAAAGACCAAAAAGATGCGCGAAGCCGGCTTGAATCCGTTCAAGAATGGCTTTTCGCCAAAGAACACGACCGCGGAGCTGCATCAGAAGTTCGGTGAAGAGACCAAGGAAGCGCTCGAAGCCGGGAATCATCAAGTGTCGGTCGCCGGCCGGGTCATGGCGATTCGCGATTTCGGCAAGGGTGGCTTTCTGCGCATCCACGACCGCAAAGGCAATATCCAGATCTACGTTTCCAAAGACGTACTGGGGCCTGAGCAGCATGAGCGCTACAAGACTTACACTGATCTGGGCGACATCGTTTACCTCGAAGGAAAGCTTTTTCGTACCAAGACCAACGAGCTGACCGTGCAGGCAACCCGTTTTGAATTTCTGACGAAGGCGCTGCGCCCGCTGCCCGAAAAGTTTCACGGTCTTTCCGATGTGGAGCTGCGCTACCGCAATCGCTCGATTGATCTGGTGATGAACGAAGAGGTGCGCAAGACCTTTCTGGCGCGCACCAAGATCATCTCGTCGATTAGGAAGTTTTTTGACGAGCGCGACTTTCTCGAATGCGACACGCCGATGCTGCATTCCGTGGCCGGTGGCGCCGCTGCCCGCCCGTTTCGGACCCATCACAATGCGCTCGATATGAGTCTGGTGATGCGCATCGCGCCCGAGCTTCATCTGAAGCGCCTGATTGTTGGCGGGTTTGAGCGGGTTTATGAGATGAACCGCCTTTTCCGCAACGAAGGCATCAGTATCAAGCATAACCCGGAATTCACGACCATTGAGTTCTACTGGGCTTACGCCACTTACGAAGATCTGATGACGATCACCGAAGAGCTGTTCCAGTTTCTGGCCCGTGAAGTGATCGGAAATCTTAAATTTCAATATCAGGGTACCGACATCGATTTTACGGGGCCCTGGACGCGGCTTTCCGTCAAAGAAGCGGTTGCGAAATATTCAGGTTTCAAGGACATGGCCAAGATGACGGATTCCGCCGCCTTGCGCTCTTATCTGGAGAGCACGAAGGTGCATTGCGATAAGAAGTGGACGACCGGTCAGCTGCTGATGGCGGTTTTTGACGCAGAAGTCGAAGCCAATCTGATGCAGCCAACCTTTATCACCCATTATCCCACGGACGTTTCACCGCTTTCGCGGCGCAATGAGGCAGACCCCTCGATTGTCGATCGGTTTGAGCTGTTCATTTACGGTCGCGAGATGGCCAATGCCTTCTCTGAGCTCAATGATCCGGTCGATCAGCGCGAACGCTTTGAAGTGCAGGCTCAGGCCAAGGCCGCCGGCGATGAAGAGGCCTGCGACATCGATGAAGATTTTTTGACGGCGCTGGAATACGGCATGCCACCCACGGCAGGCGAAGGTATTGGCATCGACCGTCTGGTGATGTTGCTGACCAACAGCGCCAGCATCCGCGACGTGATCCTGTTTCCGCACATGCGTCCCATTAGAGCCAATCCAACCGAAAAATCCCAGTCGCCGGAATCCACTTAATGTTGGTGCAGATGACCGGGGTTCGGAGCAGCTGCGGAGAACTTATAATGACTCTCGCAGGATGTGAGAGTACCGCTCCGGCCCAGCTGAGGCAGGAAAGCCGAAGATGAGTCTTGTCTCCACGATTGCGAGACGTTTTGTTTTTGAGCGACGGGCAAGCGGTGATCCTAAATCACGGGGTTTTGTCTCGTTCATCGCGGCGATCTCCATGTCGGGCCTTGCGCTTGGCGTGACGGCTTTACTGGTTGTGACGAGCGTCATGAATGGGTTTGAGCGCGAGCTCAAAAGCGCGCTGACCGGCTTTCACGGGCATGTCATCTTGTTTTCGCGTGGTGATCCGGTGCCGGACGCGCAGCGGTACATGGACGAGATTCCAAAATACTTTCCGGCGGTGACCGCAGTTTCTCCCTACGTATTTGCCGAGGTCATGCTGAGCTCGGCCAAAGGAGTGGCTGGCGTGGTGATCGAGGGCATTCATCGGCCGACGATCGATAAGGTTAGCCAGATTGGCCAGAAGCTGCGCGCGGGCCATTTGCCCAACGCCCTTGCTGCCGGCAGCACGGGGTATCCCGAAATTACCCTGGGTGCCGAGGTTGCGCGCAAGCTTCATGTTGCGACCGGCGACAGTATCACGCTTACGGTGCCTTTTGCGAAAGATGGCGATGCGCCGCTGGTCAGGCGTCTGACCGTAGCCGGCGTGGTGCGGCTGGGAATGTATGACTACGACAGCAAGTATGCGTTGATGGAGCTGTCGGATTTTCAGAAGATCCTGAGCATGGAAGGCAAGGTCAACGCCTTCAAGCTGCTGACGAAGGACCCCGCCAAGAGCTATCTGGTGACGGCTTCTTTGAATGATAAATACGTTTATCCCCTGCGCGCCCGCGACTGGTCGAGTCTGAACCGCAATCTGTTCTATGCGATTCGTCTGGAAAAAGTCGTGATTGCGACGATTCTCATGGCCATCGTGCTGGTTGCGAGTTTTAACGTGATCAGCACTATTATGATGATGGTGCACGACAAGAAAAGGCAGATCTCAATGCTCAAGGCTTTGGGCTGGGGCCCCCGCCAGACCTTTAGCGTATTTCTGCTGATTGGCACGGTCATGTCGGTCCTGGGAACTTTGCTGGGATTGGGGCTGGGGCGTGCCCTGTGCGCGGTGGTCGAGTGGAAGTCGATCATTGACCTGCCTGCTGATATTTATTTTCTATCGCGTCTGCCCATCGAGATTCGTCCGATGGAATGGGTATTGATCTGTACGCTGACCATTGGTCTGGCGATTTTTTCCACTTTGTGGCCGAGTTACCGGGTTAGCCGGGAAAGTCCGGTAGAGGGGTTGCGATATGAGTGAAGCCACCAGCGAGATTCTGCTTGAGGCCAAAGGCATTCAGAAAACTTTCAAAAAGGGCAAACTGCTGATTCCAGTGCTGCGCGGTGTCGATTTTTCGATCGCGCGCGGTGAGTCGGTGGCCATTGTAGGGGCATCGGGCGCTGGAAAGAGCACTCTGCTTCATATTCTGGGAACGCTTGAGGAGCCAACTGCCGGCAAAGTCTTCTTCGAAGGCAAAGACGTGTTTGCGGGCTCAGAGGACGAGCGTAGTCGTTTTCGCAATCGTCACCTCGGCTTTGTGTTTCAATTCCACTACCTGTTACCGGAATTCACGGCACTGGAAAATGTGGCGATGTCCGGGCTAATCGCCGGAAGACATGAGAAATTTTTAAATCCCCTGGCCGAAGAGCTGCTGACCGAGGTGGGCTTGGCCCACCGGCTGCATCACAAGCCCGGCGAGCTTTCAGGGGGCGAAAGTCAGCGCGTTGCGGTTGCGCGGGCGCTGATGATGAAGCCTGAACTGATGCTCGGAGACGAGCTTACGGGGAATCTCGATAGCGAAAACAGCAACAATCTGGTCTCACTGCTTTTGGAGCTGAACCGCCGTCGCGGCGTGAGTTTGGTGGTGGTCACTCATGACATCGCATTGGCAAAACGGATGTCGCGGGTAGTCGAAATGCGTGATGGGCGTTTAGTTGGTTGACGAACGTAGTTCCGAAAAATATAACGATGTCCATCTAACGAAGGTGAAATTGTTCAAAGTCTCGCGGGCTTTTGCCCAAACCATTTGTATTGTTTTAACTCTGGGCTTAGTAGTCTCTGGAGATCCGCGTCCAGCGGACGCCTCCGGGGTTCTGCACTTTACCTTGGCAGCCGCGGTGCAGGGCGGTCGTGGCCCGTCTGCCCTAAGAGACGAACTCGGCCCCATCAAAGAGATTCAGGTCAAAGGCAATAAGAAGATCGAAAAAGACGCGGTTCTGGCCAAAATCAAGTCCAAGGTGGGCGAACAGGCCAAGCGCAGCACGATTGCCGACGATATCAAGGCCGTCCACAGCCTGGGTTTCTTTGAAGACGTTTCGGTGGACTACGACAACGGGCTGCTGACCTTGAATGTCAAAGAGCGTCCGACGGTCGTGAAGATCGACTTCGAAGGCAATGACCAGATTTCAAGCAAGGACCTGACCGACGTTATCAAGCTCAAGGAATATTCCATTCTTGACGTCAACAAGGTCAAAGAAGACATAGGGCTGATTCAAAAGCATTACGAGGAAAAGGGATTTTATCTCGCGCGTGTTTCCTACGACGTGAAGCCGACGTCGAAGCCCGACGAGGTTGAGCTCATTTACCGCGTCAGCGACTTCGATAAAGTGCGCATCAAGAAGATCAGCTTCCTTAATAACAAGCGCTTCTCGGACGAACACCTCAAAGGTGTTTTGCGGAACACCAAAGAAGGCAATTTCTTTTCGTGGATCTCGAGCTCGGGCAGCTTTAAGGAGTCGGCCTTCAAGCAGGATCTGCAGATCCTGACCTATTTTTACCTCAATGAAGGTTACGTCAAATTTCGTTATGAGACGCCGATCGTAACGGTAAGCGATGACAAGAAATGGCTCTTCATCTCGATCTACGTTGACGAGGGCGAACGTTATAATGTGGGCGATATCGATTACGGCGGCGACATTCTTTATGACAAGAAAGAACTGTCCGAAGCCACGCTGCTGCAAACGGGCCAGGTCTTCTCGATTCAGAAGCGCAACGACGACATTCAGCGCCTGACCGAGAAATATCAGGATCTGGGTTATGCCTTTGTGAACGTAAATCCCAAGATGAACGTGCACGATGACTCGCGCACGGTCGACATCCGCTACGACTTTGAGAAGGGTAACCTGATTCATTTTGGCGAGATCAATATTCTGGGTAACTCGAAGACCCGCGATAAGGTGATTCGCCGCGAGCTGCGCGTGCGCGAGGGCGAGCTTTATAATGGTACCCGACTGCGCGTGAGCCGTGAGCGTGTTGAACGCCTGGGGTATTTCGCGCCGGGTGAAGTTGTCTTCAATACGGTTACCCGCAAAGACAAAAAAGACGTCGTTGATCTTGAAATCACGGTGAAAGAACGTTCAACCGGAACGGTAACCGTCGGCATGGGGTACGGCAGCATTCAGAAGTTCTTTCTCACCACTCAGATTGCGGAAATCAATCTCTTCGGTCGTGGCCAGAACCTGAGTCTGGCCGGGCAGTATGCCTCGGACAAAGTTTCGCGCAGCCTGAGCCTTGGCTTCACTGAGCCTTACTTCAACGACACTCTTTGGAGCGCTGGCGTCGACATTTTTCTCGTCAGCTTTCCGATTCCGAACAAGTATCTGGAGTTCAAAGACGGGTTTGACTTCAAGTTCGGTCATCCGATTCTGGACGATATTTACGCCTACACCACCTACAAATTTGAACATCTGACCCTGGATCAGATTCGCTACGATCTGGATCCAGCACTAAACGTCAGTGACGACGTGGGTAACCTTTCCAGCGTCGGACTGTCAGTGGTGCGCGACAAGCGCAACAATCGCTTTGAGACGACCAGGGGCAACTATCAGAGTATCGCGACTGAGTTTGCCGGCGTTGGCGCCAATAAGAATTTTGCCAAGTTCATCGCTGAAACCCGTTTTTACCATCCGATAACGGATGATCTGGTTTTTCGCACGAAACTTGAGGTGGGTCACACTCTCCAGACCACCGACAAAAACGTGCCGCCGTCTGAGAAGTTTTACCTGGGCGGTCCGAACAACTTGAAGGGCTATGATACCTTTACGGTTAGTCCGAAAGACCTGGCGGGCACTCCGTTGGGCGGCGCAGTAGAGCTGCTGTATATCGCAGAGCTGGAGATACCGCTGATTAAAGAGGCTGGCGTCAAACTCGTGTTCTTCTATGACATGGGCAACAGCTATCCCACTTTTCGCGAGCTCATTACGGTCAGCTCGCTTAAAAAGGATGTCGGCTTCGGGTTTCGCTGGTTCTCGCCTATCGGCCCACTGCGGTTTGAATGGGGTTTTCCGATCAATCCGACCGGCAACGAGGGCAACGTAGTTTTTAACTTCTTTATCGGTCCACCATTTTAGATTATGGTTTATTGCTAATAGCGTAGGAGACAATATATGCGTTTAATTTTTGGAATTTTGGTTTTGGTACTCAGTTTTTCAGTTTCGGCAATGGCCGCCACCGCGGATATGAAGATCGCGGTTGTTGATCTGCAGAAGGCCCTTCAGAGCGTTGATACGGGTAAGAATGCCAAGTCGACCCTCGAAAAGGAATTCAACGAAAAGAAGAAGGCCTTGCAGGCTGAGGAACAGGCGATCAAGAAAATGAGCGAAGACTTCAAAAAGCAGTCGCTTGTTCTCAGTGACGAAGCCAAACAGCGCAAGCAAAATGAAATTCAGGAGCGCCTGGTAAAGTATCGTGAGCTCTTCGGCAAGTCGCAGTTCGACATTCAGAATCGCGAACGCCAGTTGACGGAGCCGATCATTGGTAAGCTCAAGGGCATCGTCGAAGAACTGGGCACCAAGCAGGGCTACACCATCATTTTGGAAAAGAACGAAAACAACGTTTTGTTTTCGCAGCCCAAGGATGATCTGACTGAAGAAGTGATCAAGTCCTACAACAAGAAAAATGGTTAACATCGCGCCACTTTCGACCGCGCAAATCGCTGATGCCGTAGGTGGCACGGTGGTTTTTAGCCGGTTGGGAGACGGTGAAAAATTAGAGGTCACGCAGCTCGGCGAGCCACTTGAAGTGGGCAAAGAGGGCGTGGCCTTTATCATTTCAGAGGCCTACGTCCGGGATGTGGCCAAGACACAGGCATGTCTGCTTGTGGTGCAAGCGGCATTTGTGGAGCGCGTAACTGCGGCGTTGCCACCGAACGTAAAAGTTCTCATCGCCTGTCCCGACGCTTATCTGGGGTTGGCCAACGTCAGCAAGGTGATCGCGGACCAGGATCCAATGGCAGATTGGCATCTGTCGGCGCAAGCCAGTGGGCTGGGCGTTCATTCCTCGGCCCAAATTGATTCCACGGCGCGCCTCGGGGCCGGCGTGGTGGTGGGCGAAGGGGCGCGAATTGGCGCGCACACGACCATTTTGGCAAATGCGGTGGTTGGGCCCGGAGTTTCGATAGGACAGGATTGTCTGATTTTTCCGGGCGTCGTGCTTTATCCCCGCACCCAGATCGGCAATCGCGTTCGTCTGCATGCGAACGTCGTGCTGGGTTCTGATGGTTTTGGTTATGCGCGTGGGCCGCAGGGCTCGGTGAAGATCTGGCATCTGGGGCGCGTGATTGTCGAAGACGATGTTGAGATAGGGCCGGGCACGACGGTTGACCGCGGTACCATGAAGGATTCGATTATCGAACGCGGTGCCAAGATCGATAATCTTTGTCAGATCGGACACAATGGTCACGTGAAAGCGCATGCTATTTTGTGCGCACAGGTGGGCATGGCGGGTAATGTGACCGTGGGCCGTGGCGCTATTTTGGCAGGTAAAGTGGGCATCGCCGATAAAATTGAAATTGGCGATGGCGCCATCGTGGGTCCGATGACCGGCGTATCCAAGGATGTCATGGCTGGTGAGCAGGTGATGGGGCATTTCGTGGCCCGGCCGCGCCGCGAGTGGTGGCGCTTGCTGGTTTTGTTCGACAAGCTGCCGGAAATTTATGACCGCTTAAAAAAGCTTGAGAGGCTGCAGAAATAATGACGAAGAGAAATTGGCTCGAGACGACTGCGTTTGGCGCTGACGATATTTTGAGAGTCCTGCCGCATCGCTACCCCTTTTTAATGATCGATCGGGTGCTTGAGATCAAGACGGCAAAGCCGCTGAAGATCGGAATGAGCGAGGTTGAAGTCAACGATGCGCGCAAGGGTAGTTTTGCGCGTGCGATTAAAAATGTGACCTTCAACGAGGTGCAGTTTCAGGGGCATTTTCCCGAGAACCCGATATTTCCCGGCGTGCTGAGCGTGGAAGCCATGGCGCAGGCTGCGGCCTTCGTGACGGTGCCCTTCGTGGCGGCCAGGCACGGCGGCGACCTGCCCCGGCTTGGAGTGGTGCTGGCCGGGTTTGATGGCGTACGTTTTCGCCGCCCGATTCGCCCGGGCGATCAGATGGAGATCCGGGTAGTCGCGACACATTGTCGCGGACAGTTGTGGACGTTCGACGGTGAAGTCATGGTCGAAGGCAAGAAAGCGGCCGAGGGCAGCTTTCTGGCTCATCTGTCTGCGGGGGAGCTGCCATGAGCAAGTCCGCGATGAAGATCCACGCTTCGGCGATCGTGCATCCCGATGCTCAGATTCACTCGAGCTGCGAGATCGGACCTTTCTGCACGGTGGGGCCCGAAGTTAAAATGGGCGAGGGCAATTGTCTACTGTCTCACGTCGTGATCGAAGGCCGGACGACGATAGGCGAAGGCAATGTTTTTCATCCATTTGGAATCATCGGCGGCGCGCCCCAGGATTTGAAGTACGAAGGCGAGCCCACCGAGCTGGTGATTGGCAACCGGAATACGATTCGCGAGTCGGTTACGTTGAATATCGGCACCAAGGGTGGCGGCGGCGTTACCCGGGTCGGCGACAGCAATCTTTTGATGGCTTACGTTCATCTTGGACATGACACGGTGGTTGGCAGCAATACGGTAATCGCCAATGCGTGCCAGATCGCCGGGCACGTCGTCATCGAGGACTGGGCCATCATTGGCGGCCTGTGCGGCGTAAGCCAGTTTCTACGAATCGGCGCGCATTGCTATGTGGGCGGCGGCAGCGGCGTCGAACGTAATGTTCCGCCCTTTACCTTTGGCAAGGGCGCTACCGGCGCCTACGAGAATCTGGGCATGAATCTGGTGGGTCTGAAAAGGCGGGGCTTCGACGATCAGGCCATCACGGCCCTGCGCGAAGTGGATAAGCTTTACATCAAGGACAAGTCGCTCGAAAAAGAAGTCGTGCTGAGGAAGATTGAAGAAGCCCTGGGCACGATTCCGGTGGTGCAGCAGTTCGTGAAGTTCGTGCGGGCCTCGGAAAAAGGCGTGTACAGGTAGAGTGGAAATTTTCGTATCGGCCGGTGAGGCAAGCTCCGACATCCATCTTGCGCTTTTGCTTCGCGAGCTTAAAAAACTTCGTGGCGACCTCACGACGTTCGGGCTGGGCGGCGACAAGCTTGCTGCCGAGGGCACCCAGCTGCTGATGCACAACCATGAGTTTTCGGCAGGGGGTGGCCCGCTGGAAGTCATCGCGTTGCTGCCCCGGCGGCATCGCCTGGAACGAATGCTGGAAGAACGGCTGTTCAGCGGCAAGCCCGTGCATGGCGCAATTCTTTGTGACAACGGCGAAATCAATTTGCGACTGGCTTCGCTGTTGCATTTTTTCAATGTGCCGATTGTTTATTTTATTCCGCCCAAGGTTTGGGTGTGGCGCCATTCACGCATCGAGGTGATTGAGCAGCACGTGGATCTGGTGCTGAGCATTCTGCCTTTTGAAGAGCCGATTTATCGAAACTGGGAGATACCCTTCAAGTATGTCGGTAATCCCCTGATTGACGAGGTGGATATGGAGTTGACCGCCACCATGGCCAAGCAGCACCTGGGTATCGAGCCCGCGCGAGACGTGCTGACCGTATTTGCGGGTAGCCGTCACAACGAGGTCAAATATCACGCCGCGCTTTTCGGAGCGGGTATTCGAAAATTCCTGGAAGCTTTGCCGGCGGGCGAACCCAAACCTTTGATACTGCTGCCGGCCGCGCCCGCGATTGACGTCGAGATGCTGCGTGCTGCTTTCTCGGCCGAAGTAAGCAACGCGGGCTGCGACGTGCTGGTCGTTAAAGGAAAAAGTCACGAATGCCTGAAGGCCGCGCGAGCCGCGCTGGTGAAGTCGGGGACTTCGACGCTGGAAGCCGCGTTATTGAATGTTCCGATGATCCTGGCTTATCATTCGTCGAAGTCCTCAGAATGGCTTTACCGCCACGTCGTGCGCTATCGTGGCTTTGTCGGTCTGGTAAATCTTTTTCTCGCCGAGTCGCCCGAGGCCGCGCTGGGCTGGGTGCCCAAAGCCAAACCGGTACCGGTCGTACCCGAGCTGATTTTGGAAGACTGCACTGCCGCCAATATCGGCAGTGAGCTGGCCAAAATCTATTTCGAGACGCCCGCCCGCCACGCAATGTTAAAGCAGCTTGCGCGCACCCGGTCGTTGCTCATGCCAAAAGAGGGAGCTTCGCCATTGGTTGCTGCCGCGCAGGCGACCTTTGATTTATTTGAGCGGGAGCAGAAAAGTGTTTGAGCCGCTTTTGAGTTCGGTCAGTCCATTCTGGGCGCTCACCAACACGGTTGCCCGTCGTTGGCTGGCAGGTAGTGCTCGCCGGCTGCCCAGGCCGGTCATTTCGATTGGAAATATCGTGGCCGGCGGCGTGGGTAAAACCGAGCTTGCTGCTGCAATTGCGGTGCGACTGCTGCAGGAAAAGAAAAGAGTGGTCGTGGCAAGTCGCGGCTACGGTTCCCGCTGGGAAAAGATCGGTGGCGTGGTGTTCGAGGCCGACACGGCCGCTTCGTTGCAATATCCTGACGAGGCACAGGTGCTGCTGCGGAAAGCGCCGGGCGTGGCCGTTGCCGTGGGTGGCGACCGGTTTGGCGTGCTGACGCGTTACTGGGAAGAGCTCAATCCAGATGTTGTGCTGCTCGATGATGGCTTTCAACATTTCAAGCTGGCACGCGACCTTGATATTCTCGTGCATGACTTCAGCGTGCGTTGGCCCATACTTCGGGAATGGCCCGGGGTGCTCGACCGTGCACAGGTGCGCGTGGCGCTTTCAGACGTGCCCAAGCAGTGGGCCCGGCGACCCTGGGTGCGGGCACGCTATCAGCTGACGGGCGCGGTGGACGGAGCGGGTAAACGCACGGGGTTGCCGCGCGAGGCGTTGGCGTTTTGCGGGCTGGGCAATCCTGCGAGATTTCGCAAGGCGCTCACGGACGCCGGTGTTTCGCTCGCCGGTTTTCGAACCTTTCGCGACCACATGAATTATGGCGAACACGAAGTGCGCGAACTGGCGAAGTGGCAGGCACGAGTTGCTCCCCACCTGCCGATTTTGACCACGCTCAAAGATTACGTCAAGCTGGGTCATTACACCGAGAGTCAGGGGGGCCTTGCAGGCTTTGAACCAAGGTGGGTGGAGCTGTCCCTGGGCTTTGTCGAGAACGAAATCCTGCTCTGGAAGGCTGTTGGGCAAGCGGTCGAGGCGCCGGGGAAGCGCTAAGGCGTCTATGGGCATTAGAGTGTTGTCTGACAGAGGTGAATACCTTACACTTAAAGGCCATGCGATTCGTTCGGAACGTCGTACTTTCCATATTGATGCTCTTTGTCCTGGGAAGCTGTGGAGGCCATCCAATCGTGGCGACCAAACCTATCGATATTGTGATTCCACCGGAACTCGCGAAAGCATTTGAGGTGAAGGAGTTGCCGGCCGCTGCGCCACCCACGACGCTCGAGCCTGTGGCTATTACGGCATCTGGAAAGCATGGCCGGAAAAAAAGAGAAAAAAAGTCGAAGAAGTCTGGCGACGCCGCAGGCCTCAAGTCGACAGATGGAGTTGCGGGCATTGCCGGCCCGGGCAGCATGCATTTTCCGATTCCGAACCGGCGTCCGATTCTGGATCCACTGGTCGTCGGTGAGAAAATCTGGATGGACGTGACCTGGCTCAACACCAAGGCGGGCGAGTTCGAACTCGAGGTACTTCCGCACAAAGTCATGAACGGCCGCAAGGTTTACGATCTCAAGGGCACCGCCCGCACCTCGGACCTTTTCTCGCTCGTTTATAAAGCTGAGGACTGGGTTGAGAGCTTCGTCGACTATGAGGGCTGGTTTCCGTATAAATTTATTCTCCACGGTGACGAAACCAAACATATCCGCAACAACATGGAGTTGTTTGATCATGGCGCCAAAAAGCAGTATGTCGCCGTTTATGACAACCGGATTCAGAAAAACGAGATCATCGAGGAAAAGGGATTCAAGGACCTGACGCCTTTGTCGCAGGACTCGCTCAGCGCCATTTATTACGTGCGTACGCTGAAGTTCGAAGAGGGCAAGGTTTTGCGTTTTCCGCTCACGACCAACGGCAGCCAGTGGGAGACCGAAGTCACGGTGCTGGGACGCGAAGAAGTTTCAACCAAGATGGGCTATATGAAAGCCTTCAAGGTGAAGGTTGAAACGCGCTTCAAAGGTGCCCTGCAGCAGCAAGGCGATACCTTTATGTGGTTCTCCGACGACGAGTTCAAGTATCTGCTGCGTTTTGAGGCGAAGGTTCGCATTGGCTGGGTATCCGGCATCACCAGATTAATTGAGCCGGGCAAAGTCGGCGACGCCCCGTCGGCGCCCAATCCCGCTACCAAGCCGAAAGACGAGAGTACCACCTCGATGTTAGACGGCCGTGGCGGCCGCGAGCTGGCCGAAGGCGGCGGCAAGCGGCGCGTCTGGTTTCACCAGCTCATTGAATCGCTATCGAGCGGCGTGAAAAAGAAATAGCATGAAAATTCTCGTCATTCAGACTGCGTTTATCGGCGATGTGGTGCTGACTACGCCGTTTCTGGCAGCGGTGCGCGAGCGCTGGCCGCTGGCCGAGCTGCATCTGGTGGCAACGCCCCAGGGCTGCGAAATTCTGGCCGGGCTGCCGGGGATCCGTTTCCATGCGCTCGACAAGCGCCGCACGGGCACCCTGCGCGGCTTCAAGAAAATTCTCGACTCGCTGGGCCGCGCAACAGAATTTGACATCGTGTTTTCGGTGCATCGTTCGCTGCGGTCACTCGCATTGGGTAAGAAGGTGCGCGCAAAGCGGCGGGTGGCCTTTCGTTCGTTCTGGTCCAAGTTCTTTCGTTACGAGACTCATCCCTATCCCGAATACGATGAC
>JBBRLF010000058.1:0-18875 GCA_038231515.1 candidate division WWE3 bacterium | reverse complement strand
CCGAGCGGGCGCAGCCGCGCGTTCTGGCCGTTGTAAACATTGTGGTGCTACTGGCACTTTTTGGCTTTTGCTGGTCGGTCGAGATACCGAAAACCTTCGGCTACTTCAATGCGCCGCAGACTTTTCATTTTTCGCTCATTGCAGTTGCCTTTACCGGAATTGCAATCGCATTGCTGATCCTGGCTTACTGGCCCAAGGCGAAAGCTTTGCCCTGGGGCCTTCCTGGTAAATGCTGGCCGCTTCACTACTATTTTTCCGGAATCCTTGTCTCATTTCTGGCGCCGTTGTTTGTCGTGTCGTCAATCGGACCCACGGGTATTCAATATCTGCGGCAGGTCGTGAAGATGGTTTTTTTCTCGGGTGGCATTACGGTTAGCACGACGCAGTACGGTGACACGTTGGGTTTACTCGAGGGCCTGAAGGTGCCGCTGCAGCAGATGCCGATTACCTGCCTGTTGCTCGCGATTTTTATAGGAGTACTGGCCTCGCGCGAGCGCACGCGCAGGCTGCTACCCGGGTTTGGCCTGCTGATTCTGCTGGATCTGGGAATGGCCGCACTGTGTGTAAGAGCCAATTTGCGCGATACGATCTGGACCGAGAGTCTTACCTTGTTTCTGGCACTGGTCGCCGCGCTGGCCTGCCTTGGTTCAGGAGACAGCGCGGAAGAAAAACGCCTTTCGGTACTTGTCATTATTCTGCTGACGCTGGGTGGAGTTTCAAATTTTTCGCGACTGCCCCTGTTACGCACTCGGCTTGACGCCAACTATCCCGTATACGGGTGGCTGCGCCAGATACCCTTGAAGGCGATGTTCGGCGGCAGTCAGTTAGGCTACCGCAGCATTGTGGAGCAGGCGTATGGTCCTGACTACACCTCAAAGCTACACGCGGTGGCGGCGCTACGGGCACCTGATTTTGCGGCGGCCAAACGAATCGTTTCCTTCGTATTTGCGAACCAGAGCATCGGACTGGAGAACGTAGGACTGCTGAGCCGGGGCTTTCGCGCGCGCGTCGACGAGCCGCGCACACGAGTTGTCGACTATTCTGCCGAGCTGGAAGGTGCGCTACTGATCGATAACGCCAAGGTGCCCACGCACCCCTTCCTGCTCAAAGCAGCTGAAGTGTCCACGCTCAGCGAGGTCTGGGATAAGCTTCGCGCCACCGAGCCTGGTCCGGCGCTAGCCGTGCTGCACCGATCAGATCTGGAGGTTTATCTATTCGTGCCGCTCGAAAAGGTGCCCGCCGTCACAAACGCACCCGCCGGAAAAATGAGTATCCACCTGGCCACCAGTGCCGGCGGTCGCAAGGAATATTCAGGCTTGCCCGTATTGTCTTACATGGAAGTGCCAGCCTTGCTGCTGGACGGTGATTATTTTTTTGTCGTGCGCAAAAAAAATACCTTGTTCTAGCCTGGGCTATCTTTCAAGGGCTAGAAGCTGATGCCAACAGCGCCGCTGGCATGTTCCGTAACCCTGTTGAGCGTTAGAGTCTCATTTAAGTTACTGGCTTTTCCGCTGACACCCGTCGCATCCATTTCTACTTTAGCTTGAAAGTAGAGAGGATTGTTCGAACCACCGGGGTAAATCGTGAGCCACCCGGCCAGCGCCGACATCACACCGAGCTTCTCAGCGTTCCTATCGGCACCACTGTCAGTCAGAGTAAGACTCAGATCGAGCGAGCCACCTGCCGCCAAGTGCGGACTCAAGGGTTTTTCACCTGAGAAAATGATCGAAAGCATGTCGCCTTCGAGGGACTTGCCCGTGTCAAAGTCGCGCGCCTTAAACGAGCCCAGCACGCCGACCAGTCTGCGATAGGCAACCATCGTTCCATATTTTTTGGAGTCAGCCGTTCCCACTGCGAAACCCAGGCGGGAAAGCGGACCGTTGTCCTGATAAGAGAGGCCCATCATGATGGGCAGCGTGTTGCTATCAGGATCTGCCGCTATTACCGTCCACAGTGGAGAGATCTCGCCGATGAGACGGCCATTACCCTTGCCAATAGAGGCAACGATCTGACCGTGTTTGGTTTCAGTCTCGAGTTTGACTTCGGTTGCCGAGCCCCCGCTGGTATCGACGACGCTGGTATCGATCTGAGCGCGCCGCGCGGGCAGGTCTTCTGGCTTGGGCAAGGCATCGGCGAAACAAATATGGCTCGACAAAAGTGCGGCCAGTGCGAACGTGGAAAACTTTTTCATGATGAACTCTCTTTCTCTACCGAGAAGAGACTTCAATAGCCGTGCCATACTGCCAGACTCAGGGTTAAAAAAATAGCTAGCCCAAAGCACCGGGAACGCAGGAGATTTTTCTACACTAACCTATCTGGGTTACTATCCTTAGCTTGAGCTAACCTCACTGGGATATCAAGACTTGCTTTACGGGTGACCAGTACATGGACGCCTTTTCAAGTGCCAGCTGAAAGCACGGCGCTCAATTAGGGCAAAGCGCGCGCAGCTACGGCACAGCTGACCAAGCAACAAGCAGCTGATCGGGCTGTGTGGTATTCCGCGGGGTTCCTGCCGCACACTCGCGTGGTCATCTGTGAAGACGACACACCATTTTTTTGCTAGAATTTCAGGCAGGTTACAAGCCCGGCGGCGCGAGCACGTTTTTTCAGCTGGGGCACGGCGGTTGCTACTAGGAGTACGAAAGGACTCCCCGTGCAATTTCACCTGCTGCTTTCGCTGTTCGTCTCGACGTTGCTCAGTCCCTGTGCTCACGCCTGGGATCAGCACCATCTATTGACCGCGCAACTGCTGCCCAGCCTTGAAGCTCAAAAACCGCTGGTTTGGAACAAGTTAAATACGTTTGTTGCAGTCACTCCGGTGGAGCAGTTTCTGGCCAAGGCCTTTAGCCCGTCGTGCAGCTGGGAGCTCGCACAGGATCTGATATTTGATGGTTTGGGCCGCGACTACCACGTGCTTTATGTTGATACGGTTGCCTACAACCTCGACTACGAATGGAGTAAAGGCATCTCGCGCCAACATCTTTTTCCGCACGTAATTCCACATTCCAACCAAATTCCAGGCTCGCAGGTGAAAGCCCTCGACGTGGTATCAACCTATTCGGACGAACCCGACTGGGGCCTGGACGACGACGTGCCCCGGCTAAGAGGCAAAGGTGTGGCCCTGGCAGGCGAGGGCATGGCCACTCGCTTGCTGCGACACTTCTGGTACCAGGGAGAAAGCGCCGGAGGTGTCGACTTCGGCAAAGATCAGGAAACCGACCAGCGGGCTCAGCTGTACTATGAGCTGGCACTGGTGGCCTTTTCGGTGGACGAGCCATATTGGGGATACCGTTTTTTAGCCGACTCGCTTCACTATCTTCAAGATATCACTCAGCCCTTTCATTCCCGCGCGATTATCACGGGCGCAATGGTCGACAAGCTGGCACTCGTGCGCGCGAAGTTCTGTGAGTGGAATCCCTCGCCGAGGTGCGGGGCAGAGCTGACAGTGGACGCGCAGGTCCTTAAAAATGGCTGGGTCGTCGCAGCCTATCATTCGCTATACGAAGATTTTGTACGCGGCCTTTTATCAGGTGGGTTTCCCTATTCCTCGTACGAGTTCCTGCGCGATCCAAACGGCTGGCAGTCGAAACACGCAGGCGTGGAGTCCCTTCCATGGCGGGCCAAGGGGCCACTGCTGGATCTCAGACAGGTTATACCGGCCGAGCAACGTGCAGTGGTGGCTTTTGCGAAACGCCTCGGTGATGAGGCCTATAATACGTTTGGCGTGAAAACCCGTTACGATACCGCCAAGACCCAAGAGGCAATTGCCTTGACCAGCCAAGACCGATCCGAGGGATTTCAGATTGCGAGGATCTCATCTTCAAACGGCAGCAATATCCCCATTAATGCCCGTCAGGAAAAAGCCCTTCCGAAACTCGTGGCCACTACGCACCAGCTGCTGCTACGCACAGGCGTCTGGAGCCGGCAGTTTTTAGCACAGGCGTTGGAGTCGTTGGACGATCCGGATGTACGAGAGGCGATCGCCGGACGTCGCGCATTCTATGAGAAAAAATGCGCAGCCATGCCGTTAGATATCCTGGCCCGGCCGGTGGCAGCCGTTAAAAGATAACGGCAACGGCCATACGTAAACTTGTTGCGCTCGCCCAACTCGGTGCCATCGCTGTCGATACCGAAAGCAAAACCACCAACATTCCTACCGGGGCGCCGAGCTTCTCAGGGCGACTTCCAGCTTTTGCAGATCGACAATCTTAACGGCCCCTTCGGCAAAAGCGACTACGCGGCTCTGATGCGCAAGAATGGCCGCAATGACAAGATCGGAGACGTTTTTGTCGAAGTGCTTGTCCAGCTCCTCAATCGTGGCAAAGAGATAGCGAACCTTAAACTTTCGTAAAGCCACGACCGCCTCAAGCGCCGTCGTCAGACCAGTGACAGCCCGATCCATTTCAAGATTGTCCCAGAGTCGCACCATATTGCGGTCTGACATGTAGTACAGCCGAGTTTCGAGCAAGGTCACCACCAGCTCGTCGCGCCGGGTATTCTGCCGTAGCCAATGAAAAGCCGGACCGCCAGGATGGGCCTGCACTATCGCGGTTGCCGTGGGCGTCCGCGTAATTGCAACGGGCGAATCCCAGGTAATATTTGAGGCCAACGCCAGCAGCAAAAGCAACGGCCAGCGCACCCACGAAAACGAAGCTGGCAGCAGACGCTCGATGACCAGAATCGGAAAGCTGCTGAGCAAAATAAGACTGGGGCCCAGATATCGCAGCTCGGTCAGGCTCACACCCACCTTCACAATATAGGCCACGAAAGCCAGTGCGGCCGTCGCCCAAAACGGGAGCAGCGCTTTCAGCCCCGGTCGATACCGGGCCGGAAGCACGAATAAAAACGGAAAGAGCAGCGAAAGCCACATCAGCGGATTTTCGCTGCTCAGTGCCTTGAGGCGGCTCCAATATTCGCCAAGCTTATGCGTTTCACCAACACCCTGATAGGCCTGCATGGCGCGCGACCAGGAGGGGCCAAGAAAAGGGCTGTGAAAGACCGAATTCATCGAAGGAAAAAATGGATTGCCGGTCTCGCGCCAGCTCCAGGTCAGCACTGGCACAACTATCATCAAGAAACCCAGAACCACGCAGGGCACCTTCTTCAACCACGCCCGATCAAGACTGATCCAAAGAAGTAGGAGAGTGCCTGCCGCAAACAAGGCTGTAAGCTTTCCGGCAACCGCGAGCCCAATGAAAAGCCCGGCCACAACCATTCGACGCTTCTGAAACAGCTTCGGCTCATCGAACAAAATGCCAAACCCCACCAACGCCCAGAAGCATATTCCCCAGTCATTTTTTGCAAGCATCGCCATCTTTTGAAATGACGCGATACATAAACCCGAAAGGACCGCCAGGGCGAGCCACGAACGCTCATTGGAGAAACGTTTTAGAAAAAATGAAAGAGCCAACGCCGTGCCACCATAACCCCAAAGCGCATGCAGCCACTGGCCAAAGAGCTGCCCGGCGACCAGTCCGCCGCCATCACGAGCACCGAGCAGGGCATTGCCCCAAAGAAAAATATACTCCCAGGTCACGGCCTGCATCACGACGACGGTTTTTTTCAAGAAACCGATCGAGCCCGCTTCCGACCAGAGCCGGGGCGCCAAAAGATGATACCAAAGCGGATCCCAGAACGGGTTGGGGTAAAATGCCGCAACGACAAACACCCCCACCGAGGCGCCGACCACGGCGGTCGCGGCACGCTGAAACACATCGCCCTGAACGCGCGGAGACGTGGCAGCAGCCGGATTTCTCAGGCTCCAAACTGCATTTGCGACCGTCCCGGCAAACAAAATACTCAGCGTTGGCAGTAACCGGCCCAGGCCAATCAGCCCAAGATGCCCCAGCAGCATTGCCGTTATTGAAGTCCAGGCGCTGCCCAACGCTGCGGGCCACGTCAGCGAACGTGAATCAAAAGCCAGAATCCGGCACCAAAGCTGGCCCCAGGAGAAAACCGCGCACGAAAAAAAGAGGAAGATAAAAAATGTCCCAAGTACCCGGACTCCGACAAAAGCTTGCTCGACATTCAAGGGCTCACCATAAAGGGCAAAGCCAACCGCCGCCAACCCGGCTGTGAGCAACATTAAGAAAACTTCATTTGGAATTTTAAGAAGCACCATGCGCCACTGCTCTAGCTTACATTCCTGAATGCGTCGGCGCCATTGGTGATTTCATCGTCGATTATGGATGGTAAATCGGCTCGGTTTCGGTTGTGGAGAATGGATTGAGTCGAGCCCACGTGCAAGCCGGGTGGTTGCGCCGGCAGCAATCGTAATTGGGCACCACTCGGCAGCCTGTATTCTGGACTTTTAGAGACTGCGCAGTAGTATGACAATATGGGAGCTTCAACCTCGATTGCAGGATTTTTACTTACCACGTCTATTTTTTTTGCGGCTGGCGCACAGTTCGTCAATGCTGCGGCAGTAGAGGCAAAACCGAACATCATTTTGATTTCTATCGACACGCTAGCTGCCGAGCATATGGGTGTTTACGGTTACTCGCGTCCCACTACGCCGTTTTTGCGAAACTTTGCCCGCGAAAATGTGTTGTTTGAAAATACGTTTTCCCAAGCTCCGTACACGCTGGCCTCTCACTATTCGATATTTACCGGTCTCTATGCCGATACTCACAATATCGTAAACGAAGGTACTGAGCCGATGTTGGATCCCAAGTACAAGACTATTACCGAGCATCTGAAAGCCAGCGGCTATCGCACGGTGTGGGCCGGAACCACGACCAATCCACAACTGGATGTAAAACGCGGGCTGGTGCGCGGCTTTGACGAGGTTCATAACCTTATCTTCGAAATGGGCCCGGGCCAGCGGGCGGTGACTGCCTTGCTGAAGACACTACCCGGTAAACCGTTTTTTTTGTTCCTACACACCTATATGGTTCACGATCCGTACCATCCCATCGCGCCCTTTAATAAACTTTTCGATCCTGGTTTCAAACGTCACATCGAGTTCAAGGAGGACAAGCTGCTGGCGATGCGCGAAGGAGGTATGCTGGTGGACCCCGAGGAGTCACCGCGAAGACGCGTCCGGAATAATTTTTTAAGTCAGTTCAACCTTTCCGACCCGAAAGAACGCGGCCACATTGTTTCGCTTTACGACGGTGGGGTACGTACAGTCGATGACGCGATGAAGGAAGTTTTTGGCACTCTTAAAAAACTGGGTCTTTATGACAATTCGTTGATAGTCGTGACCTCAGATCACGGCGAAACGTTTGGCCAGCGTGGCTATTATTATCATGTCGAGACCAGCCGCGAGGAGATTCATGTCCCCTTGATTATGAAAGTTCCGGGCGTCAGGCCGGCGCGAATCGCGCAGACAACCCTGAGCATCGATATCCTGCCAACCATTTTGGATTTTCTCCATATCGCTCCACCCACGAGTCTCGAGGGGCGCAGCCTGCTGCCCCTGATGCTAGGAAAGCCGTTTTCACGAGAGGAATATTCTTTTTCACATGGCATGGATTGCATGGACGCGGTGTGGAACGCTGACTGGAAGTTGCGATTCAGTCTCGGGAATGGGGCGCCACACCTGTACTATATCCGCAACGATCCTACTGAGCAAAATGACCTTGCCCCGATTCGAATCGAGGTGGTTGAGCGGCTAAAGGGCGTTCTTGACGCTTTTAAGTTGAATCGTACGCATCATTGAACCATTCCGAGTTTACAGCCGCATTCAGATCAGCCTAACCAGCCGCCGCGTTCACTAATTCTTCGGCGCGGGAGCGGCGACCGGAGTCGCGCAGCAGCGAAAACCCGTCGAATAGTCGTTGTGGCCGGCATCGTGGCGCGTCGTCACGTAGGTGCAGCCCTCGCCATTGAGCTTCTGATCCTGGAAGTAGCCGCCGCGGAAAACCGTACCCCCGGTCCACTGGTGGAGGTTGCCGATCATGTCGAAGACACCCTCGGGCGTCACGCAGTCTTTGAGCGCGCCGGTGCGCGTGAGCGAACGGGCTCTCTGTAAGATGCAGGCGTTACGCATGAAGGGGCCGAACTCGCCGCCTTCGGGCTTGGGATTGATTTTTCCGTATGCCTCGTCAAGCGCGCTCGGGACGCGCGGCTGGTCATTGCAACGGCCGGGCACGCGCTTGTCAGGGCTGTCGGCGTAAGGAAACTTGCGCTCGCGCTTTGGACCGGAGCAGGTTCGCAGCCACTCGTCGTCGCTGCAGAGGCGTTTGCCGCTGTTCTCGCAGGCGGCCTTGGCATCAATCATTGTGATGTTGCTCTGGGGAATCGCGCCTGCGAGCGAAACGGCGCGCACCTTCTGGCCTTTCTTGGGCGGAAAATACGGCGACCACGGCCTTTCGGAGCCACCTTCGAGCACCTCGACGAGTTCGGCGTGGTACATGTCCACGCAGAAGCTCTCGTCCTTGTCGCCGTTCTTCTTCTCGATAAACGTCGTGCCCTTCGGGCAGCGGCTGTCGCTGCTCATTTTCTCGACCA
This sequence comes from candidate division WWE3 bacterium, assembly GCA_038231515.1. Taxonomy (GTDB): domain Bacteria; phylum Bdellovibrionota; class UBA1018; order UBA1018; family UBA923; genus JACQAX01. The sequence goes on along the minus strand of JBBRLF010000058.1, from coordinate 10,421 downwards.
GGCCGTCGTTCGGATCCGGGCTCGGCGCCGAGGGTTTGTTCGGATCGCAGTTGATGCCCTTGTAGTAAGCGTCGTCATCGGCCGCGGTGACCTTCGTGACGACCTTGTCGGGATCCACGCCGATCGCTTTTGTCACGCAGGCAAGCAGGTCGTTCGGATCCTTACAGACGTTTTCCTGCGCGCGCGCCGTTGCGGGGGCGAATAGCACGGCAATTGCTAGTACGACATAAAACACGACACGATCCCCCAGCTCCATATGTTACTGCAACATTGGTGGTATCTGACTATTCCGAGCTTACTACTTGGCAGTGGGTAGCGGCCGGTCGCACTCCACCTGACACTGCTTGAACGCCACGTTCTGATCCCTGTATTTTTCCTTGGATTTGGTGCAGCGGCCAAGGCAATCGGGTGCGTAGCTTGTGCCACAGGACTTTGAACAATAGGTAAAAGCGGCACTCTGGTCGATGACGTTACTATTATTGGCGGTGCAGTTTTCCAGACATACCGACTCGCTGCCCGCCGTCACGCCACAGGCCTTGTTGCACGCCTTGAAAACGTCGCCCGGATGAGTCCAGTCTTTCTTTGAGCTTTCGCAGTAACTCCAGCACGACTTGACCTTTTCGTCCTGAATCGGATTGCCGGGATAAGCATAAGCCGGGTAGCCGCCACCACCCTGTCCCAGCAGAGTACAGCTATAAGTTTTACCATTGAGGTTCACCACGGCCGTATTTGAGGTGCCCAGGCCGTCGGCCCAGCCAGCTGACGACAGCAACATTCCAAACAACACAAACAGAAAGCTATTTCCGGTTCTCATTTTTTTGAATCTCCCTCGACAGGCGTGCTTCCAGCAGTTTCGTCCGTACCGGCTTTAGTTTTTCCGGGTGGCGTGCCCACTTGTTTTGTCGTGTCGTATGGTACGACGGTAGCCGGCAACGCATCTTCTGATAATATGTTTGCGGTCGAACCGCCGCACTGGGAATTGCAATCCCACCAAAGTCTTCCCGTCAGATGAGTCTGGGACAGACAGGTGTTCCAGCAGAGCGATTCGGCGGTAACCTTCGCCTGATCTTCGGCAAGCACGCAGGAATAGTAGCCACCCTCGAGGTAGACCTCGAGCGTAACAACTTCGCCGGCGCGCACCCACGAGCCCGTGAGCACTAGCATCAGGAAGAGGCTTGAGGCCGTAAAGATTAGTTTTGTCATTGGTCGCCCCCCGGAACTTCACTATTTTACGTCGCGCGCTGAGGCAGGGTCAATTAAACGTTATAGGAGAATGAAATCAACCCATTGGTGACAGGGCAAAATCCTGTTTTACAGCTCCGCCGGCCCAACCCACTGAAGTTACTGCCTTCAACAAAAATGGCGCGGCCACTGCTATACTGTCAAGTGGGGGCTCTGATGACTTTTCTGCTATTCCTACTGCAGCTTTCTGCTGGTACCGCCTGGGCACAGCACCTTGGAAAGTGCGCGGCTCATCAGTCAGTTGCGCTGGCCAACGGGACTTGCGCCTACGGTCATCCCGAGCATAAATTTGGCTCGTGGGGCGACACGACCACGAAGTACGGCGATATGGGCTCTTCCGAAACCTTGCCGCGGGTGGTGCCCGACTTGAATGTGAGTAAAGATAAACCCAAGGGTGAGCTCAGAATTCTGGCCGTCGACGCTCGAAAGCGGCTCGTGCAAGTTCTCAGCGGCAATGACCTGAAAATCTGGGTTGGCGCCGACGCATTGGCCTGTGGCGACAATCCGAATGTGATGGCCTATAAAGATAAATTTTTCAACTTTACCAGAGTTGCCTGTCATCTAAATAACCACGATCCCGTGGTTGAAAAAATGGTTAAGAATCTGGAAGACGCACATGCCGACGTAATGAGCCCTATTCTGCGCAAGGCCACCGAGTACTTTAAAAAGACGCTCGCCAACGCAAAGGCCGACTCGCGGCTGGTGATCAACGAATTTGCAAGCCCGCAATACTCTGACGACGACCGCTACAAGATGCTGCAGGACTCTTATAGTCGCCTGATCGAGCTGAAAAAAAGGGCCACGGCCATTTACGGCAATAGCTGCGACGGAAAAGTCACGGCAGTTCCCGGCAAGCTAATTCAGGAAGTTCAGCGCGAAAAAGGCGAGCGTTTCTGCCGCACCATCAACGATGCCGCTCATTATCTTGAAATGGTGGGGATCAACGACCCCGCAAAACGCAAGGGAGTGCTGGAACAGGTAGCGACGATGGGAATGTACGCCAATGGTAATAGCTGGATTCTGCCCGCCGAGCTGCCGCTGAAAACCGCGCTCTATTATGGACTGCCGCCCCAGGCCCAGCAGAGCCTGACTGCCGGCACCGCCCAGGGCAAGCTCAAGTTTATCGAACGCTCAAAAGCGTTCCGCACGATTGAAGACGAGACGGGAAAGAAATTCGACGCAACAGAACCAGCGGAACTCTATAACGGTTACCTTTATGACGGCACCGGCCAGCCCGGCGATCCCACCGAGTGCGCGGGGTTTGCCCTACACTATGTTTTTGGCATGAGCCAGCCAACGATTGCCGGAAAACAACGCAGCTTTCCCACAGTGGACAGCTTTGACGATCTTCACCGCGTCATCACGGGCGAGCTCAAGGGAAGCGTGGCTCTAGAGAAGTACAAAGACTGCTTCATCGCTGTGAATATGCGAGATGGAGAAATTCCAATGCCCGGCGACATCGCCGCCTCGGCGGGTCACGTGGTGATCGTTGAAAAGTTCAATCCCATCGCCACCACAATCGACACCATCGAGGCCGCCAGCGGCAACTGCGGCTCAGTCTGCCGGAGCGCGCGCCCCCTGCTGGAACCTTCCTGCGGCGCGCCCGACGATTCGTCAAAAACGCCGCTCCGCTCAGATCTGCGAATTCTGCGCTTTGCTCCTCATGGCGCGTGTACGATCAAGACCGACTTGCGTTAGGCTGCAAGCCGCAGCCCACAAAACGCTCTCGCCTTTTCAATGTCGTATCTGCTACAAAACCCCAAGATGACCAACAACGATTTTCTCAGAAGTCTGCGCTATCTGCTGAATGCCAGCGATGCAAAAATTCTTGAGATTCTAAGATTATCCGACTGCGAGATCACGAGCGCAGAACTTGTTTCATTCCTGAAAAAAGAGGAACAGGAAGGCTATCAGCTGTGCCCTGATGCGGTCATGGCGCGGTTTTTAAATGGACTTGTCATTTTTAAGCGCGGAGCAGACGAAACTCGACCGCCGCAAGCTCTTGAAATTCCGGTTACCAACAATACTGTCTTAAAGAAAGTACGCGTGGCCTTCGAGCTGAAAGACACCGACATCATCGCCTTGATCGCAAAATCCGGCTTACGTATCTCGAAAGCAGAGCTGGGTGCTTTCTTTCGTAATCCCGGCCACCGCAATTACCGCGAATGCGGCGATCAGTTCCTGAGAAATCTGTTTAAAGGAATGGATTGCTGAGTAGAGAACAGGCTTGCAAGCTGCCGGATTTTAAACAGCCCGGTTACTCGGCCGGCGCCTCAGGCGCGGCCATATAGCCAAGCCGCCTGGTAACAATCGTTTGAATCTGAAGAGCCAGCTGCGTGGGCGCGTTCAGTGCCGGTGCCTTGCAGGCGGCCAGCGTGATGTCGCAACGAGTATGCTGTGAAAGATCGGCATAAAGCTTTCCGGCAGGGTAGCTGATTACCCCCAGGTGACGCGAAACCGGATAGGCGTGTTTTTTGAGCTGGGGGTCGTACTCTGCCAGGGCGTTCGCATTTCGACTAAGAAAGGTTCTCAGGATTTCACAGTCCTCGCTGCCCGTATTTTGCCAAAGAATATCGGCATGGGGCCGAGCCTGGGCAAGCTGACAGTCGCGCACAGGGCCGTCAGGCTGCGGGGTGCTTTTTTTCCAGCGCACGCCGTAAAAGTTATCGATAGTGCCACCCGAAAGGATTTTCAGACGAAAATCCAGATACTCCGTGCTGCTGGCAAAAAGCGGCAGACTGGTCGACAGCGCAACGAGCAACAGAATCATTCTCTGCACTTCGAAGCCTCTTTAACTCGTTTAAGCGCCGAGGGTGTCTTTAGAATGCAACCCAGAATATCGCCAGCCCACGGATGATGATCGTCCTTCATGGCGGTTGTGCAGCTGCGGTACAGCACCGACTGCACGATCTTATCCGTATCCATCAGCTTGAAGCGGTTGAACTCCCCAACGCCTTCGTCAATCAGTTCAAATGGACACACCTTGGTACAGGACGGCGTATTGGTGAACTGCTTGTTACGGCCATTCTTCGCCAACTCAGCCATGCAGGTCGAGGTTTCCTGCGAAGCACCGCTCATCTTGAAGTTTTTGGCATACATGCGTTCGATTGCCGGTGTCAGCGCGCAACGAGCTGGGTCATCGGGCGCGCCAGACAGATGCGCTCGCAGCCCATTGAATACGTCTTCGTCCACCTGCATTTTCAAACGCACTTCATTTCTGATCCAGCTGCAGGCGTGACCCAACTCGTGAAGCATGCCCCCCGTGTCGGCATAACCGAATGCGCTTTTGCCCGTACCCCGAACCACCGGGCTCAGCTGAATATGGGCGGCGGTATATTTGAAATTTTTGGCGGCCTCGCCGACGTTCTTTGCCTTGCCAATGACCTCCGCCACCTGCCCCATTGCCCCGTCGCCCTCGGAAAAGCTGGTTCCCGGGTCCACGCAATCCAAATCCCCAAACTCACTTTGTGTAAGACTCTTGTCACACTCCGAAACTCCATACCCGGCCTTGAAGAGAATTCCATTCTTGGCTTCGCAGGGCACCGGGCACCAGCTCGGCTCCACCTTTTCCATCAGCTCCTGACACTCCAGCGCGCTTTCTGAGCCGCTGAAGTGACAACACTCGCTGATGGTCTGAGACCGAAGCTTGCGATACTGCGCCTCCAGCTTCGCGCGCTCGGTCGCGTCGAGAAGACGTACTTTAACGAGAGGCTCAGGTTTTGGCGCGGCGGCCGGCGCTGCCGCGGCAACCGGCGCTGGTGCGACTTCCTTCGGTGGCTCTGTGGTGCAGGCCTCAAGAGACTGACTCATGTGCTTGCACGAAGCCTTGAAGGCATCCGCATCCGACATTGGCTTGCCGGCGTCGCCGCGTATGAAGTGCAGGGCAGAAAACGAACACACGGGCAGCCACCGGCCATTGCAGAGTGCCGGGTGAGTGCCATCGGTGGGCTCGAGGCACGAGGGTGGTTGGCTCGAAAACAGATCACTACATTTTAGATTCGAATACATGCAGCTGCCACTGGACTGCGCCAAGCCAATTACCTGATCAACCGTGCAGGTGGATCGGTCGCTGCAGCTTGCAGGTGCTTGAAGGGTATCGCCCACGGCCTTGACTGCGGAATCAAAGGTTTGGACGGTTGTGTCCGCCCCGCCCAAGGCAGCCGCAGCGCCAAAGGCCGAAAGCATCATCCAAAACGTAGCGCAAAATTGAAATGCCCCCATATGAGAACGGTACTCGCCGCGACCCCGGCATTCAATGTCAGAATTTCCCCAGTTCCTGCGCGTAGTTTCACTGCTGGATTTTAGGCAGCAGCATGCACATGGGCGATTTGCCGAAGAAAATTTGGTGGGTGAGGGCGGGATCGAGCCCGACGTTTTCCGGCTCCTGCCGGAAAACTCTGGGCCGGGGGTGTCTGTTCAGCTGGGCATCCTGCCAAGCTGCCCTGCGCGAAGTCGCGCTTAATGCGCGACATCCCGCAGGTCACAGAAACCCGTTCGATCCCGCCTGTGGCCTATTCATCAATTTTTGTTGGAGTTGGTTTTTTGTCGAAGGAGAAATTTTGGTGGCTGAGGGCGGGATCGACCTACTTCGGTCAGTCGCTTCCAGCTCCTTCCCTGCGTAGGCTCCCCTCAGTTGCTAAGTTGCGCATCCTGCGCAACTTGCCGCGCTAGCTCGCGTCGCGAGCCCTCGCGGCCGCGCCTTCGCGTTCGATCCCGCCTGTGGCCTATTCATCAATTTTTGTTGGAGTTGGTTTTTTGTCGAAGGAGAAATTTTGGTGGCTGAGGGCGGGATCGAACCGCCGACCTGCGGGTTATGAATCCGCCGCTCTCACCATCTGAGCTACCCAGCCACCTATTTTGACGATCTGAAGTGCCGCACTTTATTCATAAAACTAAAAAGTTCAACTAAAACTTGCAGTTCTCTTTAAAAGCTCTAAAACAGAGCCATGTCCGCCCCCAAACCCACATTAGAGAATGACCGGTCAACGGCGCGAAGTGCCTGCCGGTCAATATTACTCCTCGACAACCGGCGCTTCGCGCTGGCCATGCACCAGCTGTTCGAAGAGGGGGCAAAAAAGCAGCCTGTAATTCCAAGGCGGGCTGTAGTGGCTTGTTCCGCGGGCGTGGACTCGATGGTTCTGCTCGACCTGCTTCATCAATACTATCGTTCCCGCGTGCAGGAATGCGAGCTTATCGCCTGCTATCTGAACCATGGCCAGCGGTCGGTCAAACAGACCAATCAGGACAAGCGCACGATTCGCGCCTTTTGCGCGGCCAACAACATCAAGTTCATCGCGCGCAAGCTGAAGCTCAAAAAATCGGCTTCCGAGCGCGACATGCGCCTGGCGCGCTATCAGGCGCTGGCCAGGGTAGCGAAGTCAGATTCCAATCTTAAAGAAGACGCCACCATTTTCACCGCCCACCACGCCAACGACAATCTCGAAACTTTTCTATTTCGCCTTATCCGCGGCGCGCACCCGGCAAACATTCGCGGCATTCTGCCGCGTGCCCGGCGCACGACTTTGGCCGGCTCGCTTAAGCTTGCGCGGCCACTGCTGCCGTTTACCAAGGAAGATCTGATCAGCCGCGCCCGTCATACCGGCTTGGTCTGGCACGAAGATCAGACCAACGCCGACACCCGCCACGCGCGCAATGCCATCCGCTGGCAGCTCATCCCCATGCTCGAATCCATGCGGCCCGGAGCTACCCGGCGGGTCCTGGACTTTTTTTCCACGTTGGAGCGGGCAACTTTGGCGGCCCAGCCTCACCGCACCCATGTGGCTCAGATAGCCGAACGCTTGCTCTCAAAAGACGGGTATTTGCTGGCCGGAACCGACTTCACAACAATGAAGGCCGTCCTGGACACTCTCATGAATGAGAACAGTCATCGAACCACACGAGCCCACTGGGAAAGTCTCAAACGCCAGCTCGCGCTGCGGGCCCAGACCCGACGGGGTGGGGGACCGGCCAAGACTCTTCAGTTCCCCGGCGGACACACGCTTTGCCTCAAAGGAAACCGTGCCTTTTGGGTCAAGCATTAGCCGGTCCGGTGGCCATAAAACTCTGTCTTTTCAATCAGTCCGAAGCGTGCTTTAACGCTATGAGCTACCACCCATGACCACTCTTAATTTGATTTATCGGTTTCACTTTATGCTACTCTTTAAGGCTGAAAGGGGTCTACCCAACCTATGAAACAATCTCACAAAACTGTCGCGCTCTGGATCGTCATGATCCTCATCTTTGCGGTCCTGTTCAAACTGTTCGATCCAGGCAGCCGCCAGCGCCGTGAGATCAACTTCTCCGAGTTCAATAAAGCGGTCGAAACCCATAAAGTAAAAGACGTTACCATCGAAGGCGACACCATTAGCGGCAACTTCACTGATGCCCAGCCACCCGATGGCAAAAAGACTTTCGAAACAGTAATCGATCCAGGCCGCAGCGGCGCGCTGGACTGGAACACCTACTTCAAGGCCAATGGCGTGGCATTCAGCTACAAGCGTAGTGAAAAGACTCCATTCTGGCAGCAGATCCTGATCTCGTGGTTCCCCATGATATTGCTGTTCGTCGTGTTCTTCCTGTTCATGCGCCAGATTCAAATTGGCGGTGGCAAGGCTATGTCGTTCGGCAAATCACGCGCACGCATGATGACCGAAAACAGTCAGCGTATGACGTTCAAAGACGTCGCTGGCGTGGAAGAGGCCAAAGACGAGCTCGAAGAGATCATCTCGTTTCTTAAAGATCCGAAGAAGTTCACCAAGCTCGGCGGCCGTATTCCAAAAGGCGTTCTGCTCATGGGCCCCCCAGGCACGGGTAAAACCTTGCTTGCTCGCGCCATCGCAGGCGAAGCCGGCGTGCCCTTCTTCTCGATTTCGGGTTCGGACTTCGTCGAAATGTTCGTCGGCGTGGGTGCCTCGCGCGTTCGCGATCTTTTCGAACAGGGTAAGAAACACGCTCCGTGCATTGTTTTCATCGATGAAATCGATGCCGTCGGACGTCACCGCGGCGCAGGCCTCGGCGGCGGTCACGATGAGCGTGAACAGACTCTCAATCAGCTGCTCGTCGAAATGGACGGCTTTGAATCCAATGAAGGCGTTATTCTGATTGCAGCCACCAACCGTCCCGACGTTCTCGATCCGGCGCTGCTGCGTCCGGGCCGATTCGACCGTCGCGTCGTCGTCAGCAAGCCTGACGTCAAGGGCCGCGCACAGATTCTTGCCGTACACACGCGCAAGACGCCGGTTTCGGCCGACGTGCAGCTCGACGTCATCGCTCGCGGCACCCCAGGCTTCTCGGGTGCTGATCTGGAGAATCTCGTCAACGAAGCTGCGCTGATTGCGGCTCGTCAGGACAAGAAATATCTGGAGATGCACGACTTCGAACATGCTAAAGACAAAGTTCTGATGGGTGTCGAACGCCGCTCAATGGTGATTTCGGACGAAGAAAAGAAGAATACCGCGTATCACGAAGCGGGGCACACCCTGGTTGGCAAGCTGCTGCCTGGTATGGACCCGATTCACAAAGTGACGATCATTCCGCGCGGCATGGCCCTGGGCATCACTCAGACCCTTCCCAAAGAAGACCGTCTGAGCCTGACCAAGGACAAGGCCGAAAACACGATCGCGTTTCTCATGGGCGGCCGTCTGGCCGAAGAGCTGATCTTCGGGCAGAAGACCACCGGTGCCGGCAACGACATTGAACGGGCCACCGACCTTGCCCGCCGCATGGTTTGCGAGTGGGGGATGAGCGAGCACCTGGGGCCTCTGACGTTCGGCCGCAAGGAAGAAGCCATCTTTCTGGGGCGCGAAATTGCCCAGCATCGCGACTATTCCGAAGACACCGCACGCATGATCGACAAGGAAGTGCGCGATATCGTCGAACGCAACTACGATCGGGCCAAGGTCTTGCTGACCGAGAAGCTCGATGTGCTGCATAATCTGGCCAAGGCGCTCCTGGATCAGGAAGTGCTCGATGGCGCGGAAGTCGACTCCATCGTGCTGGGAGTGCCTTTTAAACGGAAAGTCGTGGCCCCTAAAGCTGGTACTCCGCCAACCTCGGGGCAGCCCCAGGAGACTCCCGGTGGCACGATGCCCGGCTCGGCAACTCCAGCTCCGGCCTGAGCTCCTGCCTCAAAAAAAAGCGAAGCGAAATCCAACAGTCGTGGGCTATAATCGAGTCATGACCAGAGGCTTTCGAGTTTGAACGATCTGATTGCGACGATAGGTGGCAGCATGCGCCTGATCGACGTGTTGGACATCCTATTGGTGTCCTACATTGTCTTTCGGCTTTTGCTGCTCATCAAGGGCACGCGCGCCGTTCAGATGCTCACCGGCCTTGGGGTGCTGGGTCTGGCCTTTGTGGCTTCGATTCGCCTCGAGCTGTTCACGCTGCACTGGCTGCTTTCTTACTTCTTTGACTCCCTGATTCTGATCGTCATCATTCTGTTTCAGGACGATTTGCGCCGCGCGCTGACCCACGTGGGTAAGAACCCGTTTTTCTCGTCGGCCAGCGCCGAAGAAGAGCGCGAGATGGTCGACGAAATCGCCAAGGTCGCCACCCGGCTGGCCAAGGAACGCATCGGCGCGCTGGTCGTCATCGAGCGCGAAACCGGTCTCAAAAACTTCATCGACACCGGCTCCAAAATCGATGCCCGGGTTCGCTCCGAGCTTATCTATAGTATCTTCATCACGACCAGTCCCATCCACGATGGTGCGGTCATCGTCAGCAATGGGCGCATCGCGGCGGCTGGCTGTTTTTTACCGCTGTCCAAGAACCCGAATATCGATAAAAAGCTGGGCACCCGCCACCGCGCGGCCATTGGCCTTTCTGAAGAGACCGACGCCATCATTATTCTGGTGTCGGAAGAAGCGGGTGAGGCGCACCTGGTACGCAACGGCAAAATCACGCCAAACCTTTCCGAAGAGGAGCTCAAGAGCAGCCTGGCCGTGCTGCTCGAGCTCTTTGACTCCAGCCGGGCCGCACGCAAAGACGCCGAGGTGAACCGTGTGGGCTAGGTATATGTCGAACCTCTCGCTAAAAATCGTGAGCGTCATCATTGCCGTAGTGCTCTGGTTTGTCGTACTGGGCTCGCGCAACGTCGAAGTCAGCAAGGATGTGCCCGTCGAAATCATCACGCCCGCCGACCTGGTCGTGGCCAATGAAGTGCCAGACAAGGTGACCTT
>JBBRLF010000057.1:0-19331 GCA_038231515.1 candidate division WWE3 bacterium | reverse complement strand
TGCACGGGTTGGAAACCGAAACAGCGGCAGTGGCGCGGGCTATCCCCAGCCCAATAAGTTACCCAATGGCGGCTCGCATGGCCCTTCTCAGCAAAATGCGGGAACTTTCTTCATCAAGACTGAGCCCAGCAAGCTGAAGGTCTACAAGGGCGAGCAGGTCATTCTCACGTACGCCTTGTATACCCGGGTACAAATGATGAACATTCAGGTGGAGCGCTATCCCAACCCGAATGGCTTTCTGAAAGAGGATATCGATATACCTTTGCTGCGAGGCCGGCTCGATTACTCACCAAGCGTGGTAAATGGGCATGAGTTTCGTCGGGCAGCGCTTGCGCAGTACGCCATCTTTCCGCTCGAAGTGGGTAGCCTGCCGATTGACACCTTTACGGCAAAGTTCAGCTTTCAGCCCAGAGTCGGTGGCGCCGAGAACGACGACGATCCGTTTGCCATGATTAACCAGTTTTTCCGAGCCATGCAGACGACCACCGAGGTGCGGACGAGCGATCGCATTAATCTGGAAGTCCTGCCGTTGCCGGGAGCCGGCCAGCCAGCTAATTTCAGCGGGCTGGTGGGTGACTTCGACATCACGGCAGTGGCCGACAAAACCTCGGTAAAGGCCGGTGAGCCGATAAATATCAAGGTGAAGGTCGAGGGTAAAGGCCATGCCGGAAGCCTGGAGCATCTTCCTGTAAAATGGCCCACTGACTTTGAACTCTATGAGGACAAGTCCAATACCCAGTATTTGAAATCGGGGCAGAGTGAGCGGCTATTCGAATACATGGTGATACCAAAATCCAAGGGCCATTTCGAGATCCCGCCAATCGAACTATCGATGTTCAATCCCGATACCCATGCCTATCAAACGCGCACCTCACAGATGATTCCAGTCGAGGTGCTCGAGGGAAATGCGTCGAACGTCTACATCCCCAAGACACCGTCCGCGACGGGCGCGGTAGTGAACGGCGAAGATATTCGTTATTGGAAAGATGGAGCAGCGTCGGTCGGCTCGGCCGTACTGGTGCGTAACCTTGCTCGTGCGGCTGCAGCGGCGGTGCTCCTGGCTGCTTTTGGCCTCTGGTCGCTGGGAGCATCACCAGACGAGGAAACCCGTCAGAGCCGGCAACGTACGGCACAGGCTTTGAAAGAGCGGGCTGAGGCCTTGAAAAAGAGTAAGGCGGCGCCAGTCGAAATTCTGGGGGATGTGGAAAGCATTCTGGCTCAGATACTCGAGTTACAGTTTGATGTGGCCATTGGCTCATTGCTGCGCGCAGAGGTGACCCAAAGCCTCATGGATCGCGCTCGAATAGACGAAACCACGGCGAAAAGGGTCGAGGCTCTGATCGAGCTAGTAGAACACCAGCGCTATGTGCCTGGTGGCGGCGATCGTGCGAGTGCTGTCAAAGCTGTTGACGAGCTAACCCGATTGGTTGAGCGGATCTATCCACATTAGGTTGGTCCAGAGCCGGTTTCCCCTATGAAATATCTTATCAGCGCCGCGGCGTTGTGGTAATTTTCAGTCCCATAACAGGAGGCCCACCCACATGCCCAACCACCGTTTTGATGCCATTCAAACAATTGATAAACGTACCGTACGTCAGTTCGATCTGCCGACCGACGACCGCGGTAATCCTATCCGAGTTTCCGAGTACTTCGGCTCGAACACCTTCAACCTGCTAGAGATGAAAGATAAGCTTCCGAAAGAAGTTTATCAGAAGCTGCAGGCGACCGTTCATACGGGCAAGAAGCTGGACGCCGACGTTGCCAACACGATCGCCCATCTGATCAAGGACTGGGCCATTGAAAACGGCGTGACTCATTTCTGCCACTGGTTTCAGCCTCAGACGGGTACCACGGCCGAAAAGCATGACGCATTTCTTTCGATGGACGACAACAAGGCAGTTGAAAAATTCACGGGTGGCCAGCTGATCCAGAGCGAGCCGGACGCTTCGAGTTTTCCAAGCGGCGGCATGCGCACGACCTTCGAAGCGCGTGGCTACACGGCCTGGGATCCTTCGAGCCCGATCTTCATCATGGAAAGTACCAACGGCAAGACCATGTGTATTCCGTCGGTATTTATCTCGTACCACGGCGATGCGCTGGACGAAAAAGCCCCGCTGCTGCGTTCGATGGAAGTGCTCAATAAGAATGCGCTGGAGCTGCTGCACACCATTGGTGAAAGCAATGCGAAGCGCGTAGTGCCGACGGTGGGCGTCGAGCAGGAGTACTTCCTCATCGACCGCGCCTTCTACAATTTACGTCCGGATCTGCTGATGACCGGCCGTGCCCTGGTGGGTGGCCAGCCACCTCGTGGCCAGCAGCTTGAAGATCATTATTTCGGCAGTATCTCGCCTCGTGTTCTGGCGGTCATGCAGGAAGTGGAGTTCGAGCTATACAAGCTCGGCGTGCCAGCCAAGACCCGCCACAACGAAGTCGCGCCCAGCCAGTTTGAAATGGCGCCGATTTTCGAAGAAGCGAACGTCGCAGCCGATCACAATCAGCTCGTGATGGAAGTTTTGCGCCAGGTTGCGGGTCGTCACAACTTCGCGAATCTTCTGCATGAGAAGCCTTTTGCAGGCGTAAACGGCAGCGGAAAGCACAACAACTGGTCGCTAGCCGTAACCACCGAAAACGGTGAAGAGGCGAACCTGCTCGAACCGGGCAAGACCCCACATCAGAACCTGCGGTTCCTGATCATGTTAGCGGCCACCATGAGAGGCGTGCATCGTCATGCAGGCCTGATGCGTGCGGCAATTGCCACTCCGGGCAACGATCATCGTCTGGGAGCGAATGAAGCACCACCGGCGATCATCTCGATCTTCCTGGGTCAGCAGCTTACCGAGATCTGCAATAAGCTGGAGTCGGGCACGACCTTCGAGCAAAACCCGGAAGCTGCAGTTATCAGCCTGGGTGTTTCCAAGATTCCTACGATTTCGAAGGACAATACCGACCGTAACCGCACCTCGCCCTTTGCCTTTACCGGCAACAAGTTCGAGTTCCGCGCGGTCGGCTCCAGCGCACCGATCTCATTTCCAATGACCGTCGTGAACGCGGCGGTAGCTGAGTCCATGGCTGAAGTCACCGAGATGCTCAAGAAGCGCATCAAGGCTGGCAAGAAGCTCGATGTCGCGATTCTGGAAGTCGTAAAAGAAGCGATCGTCGAAACGAAGAACGTTCGTTTCGAAGGCAATAACTACTCGGACGAATGGGTACGTGAAGCTGAACGTCGCGGCCTGCCAAATTTGAAAAAGGCGCCAGAGGCAATTGAGCAGCTGCTGACGCCCCTTTCGAAGAAGCTTTTCACTGGCATGGGGATTCTATCAGACGCTGAAATTCATTCACGTCATCATGTCATGATCGAGCGTTATGTGAAGAAGCTGACGATTGAAGCCGAAACGCTCGCCAGCATGGTGGATACGTTGATCGTGCCGGCCGCAATGCTGGAACAGAAGGCGGTCGCGAGCTCGATCAAGGCCGTATCCGAGGTGGCTCGCAGCGCTGACGTTACCGAGCAAACTGCGCGGCTGACGACGGTCACGCAGGGAATTGGTGAGCTACTGTCCAAACGTAAGGATTTGAACTCACTTCTGGCGCGGGTTGCCGCTCAGCAAAATGAGACCGAGAAGGCGCAGACGTTGGCCAGCGAAGTTCTGCCATTAATGGGCCACATTCGTACGGTCAGCGATCGTTTGGAAGACGTCGTGAGCGATCAGTTTTGGCCGCTGCCGAAGTATCGCGAAATGCTGTTCTTGCAGTAGTCGCCTGGTTTTAAAAATGGAAAAGCCCTGTATGGAATCGCCATACAGGGCTTTTTTTTTTACTCGACCCAGAGCTCCGCCGACCAGATGCGTCCAACCGATCGCTGTTCTGTTACCTGATCGCGCTATATTTTAAGGCTTACCTGGAGCTAGCTCGCTCTTTTAGCGAAAAATTTTATGGTGCGCATATACGCGCAAGCTTTTGCCCGCGGAATCCAATAATGCGTAAGCTCGGTGAAATAATGTGAGAACCCGGTGCCCTTCTTGCGTCGGTAAACACGTTCCCGGGGCGAGCGGTGTTTTTTTTTCGGCGTGGTACCCGCGCTCTTTTTTGCAACAGTCGTTCGGGCCGCAGGTTTGACCTTTTCGAACGGATTGCGTCCGAGCTTGGTTTTGGGGCTCATTTCGCCGAGACCTCGTCAGCCAGTGAACGATAGTCGTCGGCGCCATGACTGGTGGGCGCGTATTTGAAGATGGTTTTGCCGTGACCCGTGCTTTCGGCAAGTTTTGAGTTGTCGCGAATGCGGCTTACAAGCAGGTCGCCGGGAAAATGCTGGCCCAGAAGCAAAAGCACTTCCCCAGTCAGTTTTTTTCGGTTGTCGACCTGGGTGGGCAGAATTCCCGCGATGACGAGATCCGAGTTCCAGCGCTCGCGCACCAGCTTGATCGACTCCTGCATTTTAACAATGCCTTCGAGCGAAAAGAACTCGGTTTGCACCGGAATCAGTACCTCGTTCGCGGCCGTGAGCGCATTGAGCGTCAGTAGGTTAATGGTGGGCGGGTTGTCGATAAGGATGAAGTCGTATTCGCGTTTCGCCCAGACGAGATTATTTCTTAGCGTTTTTTCCCGGTCTGACCGCGTGTACAGATAGTACTCAACACCAGCAAGCTCTTTATCCGCCGCGATGTAGTCCAGGCCGATCTGATAATTTCTGACGAAACGGTCTTTTGCCTCATCGAGTGACGGGGAACGCTTGGCCAAATAGAGTTCGTCGCAGGTGGACTTGGTGGCATCGGCTGCGCCGTTGGTTTCAAGATACGAGGTAAGATTGGCTTGCGGGTCGTTGTCGATGAGCAAAACTTTTTTGCCCTGCTCGACCAGTGCCGCTGCCAGATTAACGCAGGTTGTGGTTTTGCCTACGCCGCCTTTTTGATTCGCGATTGAAATGACTCGAGTGTTGCGCATACGCACCTTCCTTATCTCTTGAAGGTAATTGTAGCATCCATTTCATCTTTAGGGATTAGAGTTCTGTGAGCGGTGTTGCTGCTTCGTGTCGACTAATCCTGCTCTTGAAGCTCTGCGTCGGTGGAGCCGTAGTCTTTAGGGTTGATGCCGTACTTGCGCATCTTACGCAGCAAAGTATTTTTGGGAATGCCCGCGTGGGCAACGGTCTGGTTAATCCGGCCGTTGAACATTCTCAGGGCATTGATAATAAACTGCTTTTCGAACTCTTCTTTCTGACGCTGGAAATCCAGGGTCGATGAAAAAATGCCGGTCGGCAGCTCGGTCTTGGTCTTGAGAACTTCGGGCAACGACTCCAAGGTGATGGTGGTGCCGCTTTCAAGAACGAACGCTCGTTCAATGGCATTCTCCAGCTCGCGAATATTGCCCGGCCAGGTGTAGTTTCTCAGGGCGTTCAGCCCGTCTTCCTTGATTCCTCTGATTGCCACATTCTTGCCATGCTGCCGGTTGAACTTTTCGATGAAGTTATCCACCAGGGGTTTGATGTCATCAACGCGCTCGCGCAATGGCGGCAGATAGATAGGCATGACGTTTAGGCGGTAAAATAAATCCTGGCGAAAAGTTTCTCCAGCAACCATCTTTTCCAAATTTCGGTTGGTTGCGGCGATAATGCGGACGTCGGTCTTGATTTCGCGGTTGCTGCCTACGGGCGTAAATTTGCGTTCCTGCAGCACGCGTAGCAGCTTTACCTGCATGCTTAGCGAGATGTCGCCAATCTCGTCGAGAAAAAGGGTGCCGCCTTCAGCGTATTGAAATTTTCCGATGTGGCGCTGCTCGGCTCCGGTAAAAGCGCCTTTCTCGTGCCCGAAAAACTCGCTCTCAATCAGATTTTCAGGAATTGCGCCGCAGTTTACCGCCACGAACTTCTTGTCCTTGCGCAACGAGTTGAAGTGAATAGCCTTGGCGACGAGTTCTTTGCCCGTGCCGTTTTCTCCCCGAATCAGGACGCTGGTCGCCACGTTCGTCAACTTGTGGATGAGTTGAAAAACCGACTTCATCTGATTTGAGCGGCCGATGAACTCCTCGCCGTCGTCCAGTAGCAAGGTTGGCGAAGAAAATCCGATTGCCTCCACCATGCGATGAGCGTCGCGCGCCTTTTCAACGAGCTCGAGAATATCTTTTTCCTGAATGGGCTTTTCGACGTAGTTGAAAGCGCCAAGACGAATGGCCTCGACGGCATCTTGCAGGCGGCCATGGGCCGTGATGATCAGTGCAATAATGGAAGGGTCGTGGTCGCGAATTTCCTTGAGCACCTCAAGGCCCGACTTCTTGGGCATGTTTACATCCAGAACCACCATCTGGTAGTTACCGGCAATGACTTTATCGATGGCCTCCTGGCCATCCGCGGCCTCGTGAACCTCGTGATGACCCAGCCGGCGCAAAATATCCGAGACGGATTCGCGCAGTTCTTTCTCGTCATCAACCACTAATACGCGGAAACTCGCCTTTACTGCCATGTAAACTGAATAGCTTATTCCCTAAGATATGGGCAGCGAAAACGTGAAGGCGGTTCCGGTTCGAGCCGCCGAATCGGCAGGTGAGCGAACCTGGATATTCCCACCATGCATTACGATGAAGTATTTCGAGAGATAAAGTCCAAGCCCGGTGCCCTTTACCTTGTCGGACATGGGGTCGCCAAGGCGGCTGAATTTCTTGAAAATTTTTCCCAGGTCGTCGTTGCGGATTCCGGGGCCATTGTCACTTACCTCGACCCAGACTGCGTTATTCGCCTCATACGAGCGAATCTTTACGTTACTGCCGTCCGGGCTGTATTTGATCGCGTTGTCGAGAAGGTTCGTTATTACCTGACGGATCAGCTCTTCGTCGTACTCGACCGAAAACATGGGTTCGAGTTCGCGAAAGATCGCGATCTGTTTCTGGTCAGCCAGGAATCTAAGGCGATCAACCACGTCGTTAATGGTCTGATTGATATCGTTGGATTTCTTATTGAGCTGCAGCTTGTTTGTCTCGATGCGAGAAAGATTGAGAATCGAAACGATGTAGTCTTTAAGCTCATTGTTGCTTTTGAGCACGGCCTTGAGGTGATGCACTTGTCCCTCTTTGAGGTCGCCCTCACGCAGCAAAAGTTCAACCATACCCTGAATCTTGGCAATGGGGGTTTTCAGGTCGTGGCTGAAGAGGGACAGAAAGTTGGTCTTGAGCTTGTCCACCTCACGTAAAACCTGCGTTTGCTTGAGTGCCTTCCATTGTAGAGTCTCCTGATAGGCGACTTTAAAGCCGGTAAAAACAAGATAGGTCGAAAGAATGGCCGCGGCATCATTGGCCTCGGGAATATGCATGCCGGTCATCACGAGCAGCGCCTGGTAAACCGGTCCCAGTACAATCAGGCCGAAGCCCACTGTTAGAATCGTACCGAGTAGAATCGGATAAAAAAGTACGAAGGTGGCACTGACGAGGATGAACATCAGGCGCAGAATCAGATGTGGCACGGCTTCCAGCTCTTTGATGAAGCGATATTCCTGCAGCGTCAGTACCGAGTTTGCGATGACTTCGGCGCGACTCATTTCGCCCATGGGCGTACGAAACCCCGAGCCCACGCCGAGGCGCAGAATGTCTTTACCGACGACGAGTACCTTGCCGGTCATGTCGCCACAATGGTCGGTTACGATTTGGCCGCCGTCGATGAAGTCACTGAAGTGGCAAACCTTGAAGCTGCCGGCCGGGCCGATGTAGTTGATAAGGTGACTCAGCTCGGGCTGCTTGTATGAGGCCAGATCTTCGCCCAGCACATAGTTGGTCGCCAGGGCCAGCGAGGCATGATTGTCCGAGATCAGCGGCAGGCGACGCACTACCCCGTCGCGGTCCGGCCACAGATTGTTAAAACCATAGTTTGCAATAGCGGCAAGCTCGTCGGCGGGGCGCAGAAAATTTCCTTCGACGTCGAACTGGGACGACCATAGTACTCGCGTTGAGCGTGCCCGCAGCTGCAGGACGCCCATCCAATCCACCGACTTATTCGGCTGACCTTGCTCGACGGCGCCTTTTGGAAAATAGAGCGTGAAGACAATGGCACTCGGGTGATGGCTCTGCGCAACTTCCAGGAAGCGGGAATAGATCTGTGGGTCCCAGAAAAAGAGATCTCGAACATCTGAAAGCTGCTCCATTCGTACCGGGCTGGTATTGCCGAATGTTAGACGCTGCCCCAGGCGTTCGCGCAGCTGTTGAAATTCGCGACCTTCGATGTCGACCAGCACGATATTCGAAGGCGGCGACGAGCGGCCGTTCAAGCCGAGCCGAAAATCGTAAAGACGATTGTTGATTTCGGAGAGCGGCACGAGCGACACGAGAAGGCACAGCAGTATGCGAAGAAGGAAGGGACGCGTTCTCATGCTGAGAGGTAATATAACCGAACTACCTGAAATTACATATGAATTTTAAAACAGACTGATATCATTTGATTTTATGGGATAAACTTAGCAAAGATAGGTGTCATATGTCCCAAAAAGCCGATGGTGAGCGTGTTCCAATGCCGAGTTTTTTTGGCATTCCGGAGCAAGCGATGCGCAAAAATACCTTCTTCTCTCAGTTCCTGCGAAAATCGCGGCGGGCCTATTTTGCCATGTTTCATGGCGACTATGTTCGCCAGAATATCGCGGTTAATCGCGAAGGCGATTGTCACCGTTGCGGCGCCTGCTGCAAACTCCTTTATAACTGTCCGTTTCTCGGACATGACTCGCAAAGCCTTCCCTACTGCCGCATCTATGGCGACCTGCGCCCGGGCGCCTGTAAGAACTATCCCTTCGATCGTGTGGATTCGGAGATAGAGCAGTGCGGGTTCAAGTTTAAATAATTCGATATGCAGATATTTCACGGTTATGCCGAAGTAAATCAGGCCTTCCCCTGTCCAATTCTTACCGTGGGCAACTACGATGGTTTACATCTGGGCCACCGCCAGATTATTGAGTCAGTCGTCAAGCGGGCCAGGGAGCAAAAGGGTACCGCCGTCGTTTATACGTTTCGACCGCACCCACATCTCGCACTTACGCCCAACGAAGAATTGCAGCTCATCAATACCTACGATGAGAAATTGGATCTGCTGGCTTCAATCGGGGTGGACGTGGTGGTGGAGCAGCCATTCAGCCGCGAGTTCTCGACCATTACGCCTGAAAAGTTTTTCAGTGATATTCTGGTCAAGCGCCTTTCGGCACATGCCATCTACGTCGGTTATGACTTTGGTTTTGGTAAAAATCGCTCGGGTACCCTTGAGATGCTTCGCGGCTTTTGCCAGGCCGAGGGCGTGGAGTTGCATGTCGCCAAGCCGCTCAAGATTGCGGGTGAGATTTGTTCCAGCTCGCGAATTCGTGACCATCTCAAGGGCGGCGAAGTAACCGCTGCGAACATGCTGCTCGGTCGTGAATTTTTTTATCGGGGGCTGGTTATCAGAGGCAATGGACGCGGTCACACGATTGGATTTGCGACGGCGAACGTAAAGACCGAGAGCAAGCTTAGGATCAAAGAAGGCGTTTACGCGACCTTGGCGGTTTACAAAGGACAGGTTTTCAAGAGTGTCACCAACGTTGGGCGCCAGCCCACCTTTAACAAAGATTCGGCAGTACCGGTGGCGGTAGAGACACATCTGTTCGACTTTGAACGCGACATATATGGCGAAGTGCTGGAAGTTCGCCTGGTGGAACGCCTGCGCGATGAGATTCGTTTTGACGGAGTCGAAAGCCTGGTGAAGCAGATTCGGGCCGACATAGACATTGCAAAAAATATCCTGGCTAAGGTTAAATGCTGAAGCTGGGCATTACCGGCTTTCCGCTTACCTATACGAAGTCACCGGAATTGCATCGGCGCTTTCTGGTGAATGCGAAGCTGAAAGGCAGTTATGACGTGCTGCCCTTTGACCCGACTCGAGGCAAGAAGGACTTCTTTAAATTCCTGGATATGATTCGTCGGCAAGGCTATGCCGGATTGAATGTCACGATTCCGTTAAAAGAATGGGCGTTTGACTACGCCGCTAAGCATGAGGGCGTTACCCGCGACTTCCACGGCAGATGTGCTTATCGCGTGCGGGCGGCCAACACCCTGGTTTTTAAAGGCACTCAGGTGCGAGCTGCCAATACCGATGCGGAAGGCTTGTGGAGCGATGCCGATAAATGGTTAAAGCGTGCTCGCGTAAAGGCACTCGAAGTTCTGATTGTCGGTACGGGCGGCTCGGCTCGCGGGGCACTGGCTGGAATACTTGAGCGGCATTCTGGCGCGGCTCGAGTGCGTGGTGTGGAAATCTGGGGCCGCGATCGGGTAAAAGCCTCGAAACTGCAACGACTGGCTCGCGGTCGGCGCAAGTCACCCGCTGGCGACAGCTCATTGCCGCTGCTGGTGTTGTGGTGCCTGCCCCCACTGGCGCGGGGCAGAAGTCGTGCGTTGTGGCTCGAACTCACCAAATGCAATTTGAAACTCCCTGTTTTTCTCTATGATTTAAATTATGGTGAACGGGCTCGCGAAACAGCGGGAATGGTTTCTCGGGCGCGCCGGCGTGAAGGCGCAGGAATGTTGCGGGGCCAGGCGAAGGCTTCGTTCAGCCTTTGGCGGGCCTAATGGGTTCTCCTGGACAGCCAGCTTGATTGCAGCTTCAATATAACCTATGACCCTCGAGCTTTCGAACGCCAGCGGTAAGATACGCTGGCGTGATCTGGTTGCAATCGCCTGTATTACGTTGCTCGCCAGCGTAGTCGAAATCTCCCGTACCATGGCGAATTTCGATATCTTCGACGCTTCGGGGTTTTTGGACGTCTTTTATCGCGTCGCGAGCGGTCAGAAATTATACACCGATTTTTTCTACAACGCCGGCCCAGTACATCCCTACATTGGTGCGTTCCTCTTCCTGGTTTTTGGAGCTGGTAAGTACGCAGTTATGGCCAACGCGGTTTTACTGTGCGCTTTTATAGTCGTACTCTCTTACTCGCTCGCCCGCGAGCAATTCGGCGTTATCGCGTCAGCGGCACTTTCCTCGTTGGCGGCGTTATATTTCGTCGGGCCGATGGCGCGTCCGAATTACGACCACCACGCCTGGGCTTTTGCTTTGACGGCTATCTTCCTGCTGCGGGTGAAATTCTCGGACAAGCCGCGGCTCAACGCCAGCCTGCGTGGGCTTTGCAGCGGCGCGCTCCTGGGGCTCTCGGTACTGGCCAAGACAAATATTGGCGCAATGAGTGGCGTCGTCGCCGCCGGTGTTTTGCTTATGCTGGCCGAGCCGGCACGCGCCTTGTTTTGGCTGAGTCTTGGCTTTTTTATCGTCGTTAATCTGATTTTTATCGCATTGGGCACGCCCTTTGATTTTATTAACAACTGTTTTTTTCAATATACTCCACTGAACCGACTTTCGGACTGGAGCAAGTTGACTGACGTTCTGCATACCTCGCCATTCGTGCCCTTCGTCTTTATGACCGCAGCGCTGGCTGGACTTGGCGGTAAAAGTTACTTGCGTTCGAATCTTCGTGATTTTTCGATTTTACTGGGCCTGTCACTGATCGCGATATTTTCAACTTATACCGGCTCCATGATTCCCGACCTGAATGCCTTTAGCTTAGGGCTGGAATTTGTATTGCTGTTTACCCTGATCGCCAGGCTGCCCCGCGGCCCAAAAGGAAGCGTGGCGCATCGTCTCTATGGCAACGGCCTGCTGGTCGCCTCGGTTTTCGGTCTTTTGACCTTTGCTACGGGAATTGAGAAGACATGGCATCTATATTTTTGGCAGAGCCGTCTTTCGGATTTCTCCCGAAACGATTATCAAATTCGAGCCCTGCCACTGCGTGGCTGGAGCTGCCAGCGCCAATCCTGTGAACCTATGGATGAGGCCGTCGATTATCTGAACGCTCATGTCGAAAAAAGTGATTCTCTTTTTGTATTTCCCGATCTTACCGTGGTCTATCTTCTCACAGGTCATGAGAGTTATCGTCACGCTCCCTTTCAGTTCGTACTGAATCTGTTGCCCTCGCCGGGCAAAGACGCAATTCAGTTTCTTAACCATTTTGACCAGAATCGACCGAAATGGATTCTACTGCATGACGCGGTTTATGGACCGGTGAACGTACCTATTAATACCGGTCTGCAGCTCAAGTCGCTGCTGCTCGACCAGTATTTCAATAATAATTATAGCAAAGTCTGGAGCTCGAAAAATATCTCAATTCTGAAACTACGATGACTCATTGCCCGAAAGAGTAGCTTCGCTTCGCAAACCGCCGCGTGAGGTGTTGTTGCTGGGCCTGGCTAGCGGACGGGCCCTTTTTTCATTTTCCTGCTGTTCTCCTGCACGATGGCACCCACTGGTTATTGCTTCCGGACTTTGCGTGATCTCCTTTCAAAAGTTAGCTATGAGGTGCTTGCCCGTATATCAAGTTGTCCGGTACCCTCATATTCATGGCTGCCATTTTTTCGGAATCTTACAGCGCGTACGCCTTGATCGTTGTCGCGACATTGCTTTCTTTTTGTAATGCTCTCGGGACACCGTTCGTATTTCCTGATGATCTGATGAGTATTCTTTCATCGGGAAAGGTTTATGAAGCAGGCCTGCAGGCGGTGCTTGCCGGGATAACTCCAGATCGTCCGCTCGAAGCGATTACGCTCTGGCTTAACTATCAGATGTCCGGTTTGGCGCCATTTGGCTACCGCATCACCAATGTATTTCTGCACGCGGCCACTGGCTGCGCCGTCTATTCCCTCTTTCTACGGCTGAGTTCGGCCTTCGCTACCCGGCAGGCCAAGCTGCTGGCCCTGGGTTGTGCATTGCTTTATACGCTCCATCCGGTGCACAATCAGGCGGTAAATCTTATACTTCAGCGCGGCGTTATTCTAAGCGGGCTGTTTTTCACGCTCTCGTTTCTATATTTTTTAAAGGGCCTCGAGTCGCGTCGGCGCCAGGATCTATTGCTTTGCTTCCTTTGCTATCTGCTTGCTTTGCTTTCAAAGGCTACTGCCGTGGCTTTTCCAGCAGTAGCCATTCTTTACACGCTTTTTTTCGTTCCCGAGAAAGGTGCCCGGGCAGTGGCCTGGCCCACGATAGCGGTTTGCATCCTACTTTCCGGAATTGTCGTAGTTGCCTATCTGGTGCTGGGCCTGAACCCCCAGCATGGGCTCAGCATGCCGGACTATCTGCTGGCCCAGACGCGAGTTTTGTTTTTATATGTACGTTTGTTCTTTGTGCCGATCCGGCTGCGCTATCTGTACGACATCAGTGGTGATCCGAGGTTGAGCTTGAATCTGACCTGGTTGGCCGTCATTGGCCATCTGGTCGCGCTTGGTGCGAGCGGCTATGCGTTGTTGCGACACAGATCGCTATTGGCATTCTGTGTACTGGCAGCTTATCTAGCCTTCGCCCCGGAGTCTTCAATCTTTCCGATAGATCATCTCGCCTGGGAATATCGCACCTATATTCCCTTTATCTTCTTCTGTCTGGGAGCCCTGGTAATTGGTCAGAATATTATGCAACGCGGTGGTCGGGTCTTGCCGGTCATTTTCCTGCTTGCTCCGGTGCTGATGGCGCTCAATCTGGCACGCACCTCTGAAATCGATACGCTTCGAAAATGGGTATTTAACACCTTTCGTTATGCCAAGAGCTTTCATCCTTTTAACTATCGCATTCTTTCCGAGCTGGCACTGCTAGGCGAGTATCTTGATGGTGCCGCTCTTTCGGCCGATCTGGCGCCACGATTTCCGCAAATGCCAGAGTACAGCTTGTACCACGAAGCCATGCTTTACATGCAGCTGTCGGCACCCCGCGACGAGCGCAAGCTGAGCCATCTACTCGAGGCCCTGCAAGCCACGCAAGGCCCGGCTCTGGCTTCACCGGTTCGGACTTCACTTGATTTACTCGTGCTCTCTGAACTCCAGAATCGCTGGACTGGCACCGCCCTGGATGAGCGCGCTGAACGCCTGCTTTTTCCGCAGCTTTCCAGATATGGCGCAGGTGCTTTTACCTCGCGGCAGCTCTACGACCTCTACTTCGGTGTCGTGACGCGGCTGCGCGACCGCTTGGGCAAGGCCGGCGTTAGGCTGAGCCTGGCGCAACAGCTGCAATATTTGAGATCCCGCTGCGCACTTGAAATTTTCTTCGACCAGCCACAGCCAGGGCTAAAGGTGGAACTTTTGGAATTATCAAAAAAGCATCCAGCCTTCACTGATGCCGCTCAACTTGTCGAATGGCATCAGGGCGTCATAAGAGCCATGCGACCGTCAGAGCAGTGAATATTATTGCTTCTTTACCGCGAACAAGTAGGGCGCGGGATGCTGCAGTGGCTTTGCGTCTCCGACTTTCGGATACAGCTGCTGAAATCTTCTATCTTGTTTTAAAATAGCCACCACACGGCGGTCGACGCACAAAACATACTGCGCTTTAAAGGTGTGACTGATAATCGAATGGGCGTCGGAGACGACGCCAAAGTTGAGCTTCATACGCAAAACTGCCTTTTCGGGCGTTGTTTCAAATAGAAAATGAGGATCAATCAGATCGACAAAACGAACATCCGGACGGCTATAAAGAATATAAGATCCCAGATACCATTCGCAGTTGTAGACTTTCTCTCCAGCGGCTCCCGCGGGCAAAGCTTCCAAGGCAAGCAACGTCGACTCCGTTTGGGTGGCCGACGCCAGCTTCTCGAACAGCCGGCCATATAAGGGTAAAAAGGATGGTCCTTCGAATAGAAAAAAGAAGACCACGCTGGAATAAAGGGCCACCATTCGCGATTTACGCCCCGTAAGCGCCTCAGCAAATAGCAAAACGCAGCAAGGTGTGGCGTATTCCGTTGCTCGCGGGGACTGCAAGGTCATGACCAGGAATATTCCGCTTAGCAAGGTCAGAAAACCAAGCCTTTGCAGTGCCTCCAATTGCCGAAGTTCCTTACGTCGTCGGACCAGAGTTACCGCTGCGAAAAGGACGAGTCCCCAGTGCGCGGCATAAAGGCGGAAGTATTTTACGGCTGGCAATGGTAAGAGCTCAATTCCGCCATCCAGCATTTTATTGAGCTCGGGATCGACCGCTATTGCCATAACGGTAAACATCATTTGAATGTTTTGCGGGTAGTGAGGATTGGCCAGAATACCTAAAATCAAACCGGCACCACCCGCCGCAAAGGTAGCTTGCCAGGTGCGTCCACCGAGCAAACCAAAAAGTAGTGCGGCTCCGATCAAGGTAAATGGAATGAAAAGCGCATGGTACGCCAGCGCAAATAGGGCTATCGCGATAAAGACCAGCCAGGGTTTTTTTCGTAAAATGCCCAACAAGGCCAGGACAAAAAGCGCGACGGCCAGAACATGAGGCCTCAGAAAGAGCATCCGATAGTAAAAGGCAGGGCACAGGAATGTAAAGCCGACTGTGCCAAAAAGGGCCCATCCCAGCGGCAGAGTTTGAGCGCTTGCCCAGAAAAGCATTACTACAATTGAAGTGGCTAAGAGGGGAATCAGCACGAGCACGAGTTTTTCGCCACCCATTCGGTAAGCGAGGCTGGTCAAAACGTGAAACAGGTATTCTTTATCCGGAAATGATTTGGCCCAGTCAAGGTCGTCGGCCTGGGGCAGAGCCAGCACGGTTCCGGCGGGCGTGGTCGTTCGGGAGACGGCAAGATGAAAGTAACGGTCGGGATCGGTGGCTGAAACATGCTGAAAGCCGAAGCTCAAAAAGAATACCAGCATAGCAAGTAGCGCAGCACAGCCCAATTGTCCAAGTACCGCTGGCTTCGCGAAAATGTCCATGCATCCAGTTTGGCGTAACATTCTGTCAATGGCAACCTACCCGCCAGTGCTTGTTTTTAGCCGGTCTCGCAGTAGCGCAATCAAGCAATTGAGTTCAATCCGGCCTTGGTGCGCTTGAAACCGAAAAAAATTAACGGAGTTGAAAAATACAAACGTCCTTACGACGGTAAGGCTCCAGAATTCGCTGAGGCTGGAGTAACGGATATCGCTGGTTTTGAAACACTTTGTACCGGTGAGCTGGCCATGTCGCAATGGTAGTCGATTAAAATGTCAGGCAAATAAGTGCTCGGAAGTGCATGACAAATTAGAGTCTCCACAGGCCCAATAATTGTCAACGGCATATGGGTGTCAGATTTTAAGCGGAAGTCATTTGTCTTTAAAACGTGGGGTTAGAATTTGGCTCTCGGATTGCATCTTTAAGCAGTAAGGGAATGGGTAGGGCGTTATTTTATGATGATACTTTTTAATACAAAAAGCAGGACAAGCCAAGACGGTTTTACGCTCGTTGAGCTGATGATCGTGGTTGCGATCATTGGTATTCTCGCGGCAATCGCAATTCCAAATTATCAGAAGTATCAAGCCAAGGCACGTACGTCAGAGGGCAAAATTCAGCTCGCTGCTGCTTACACTGCGCAGAAGAGCTTTTACATTGAATTCTCGTCGTACACCGGCTGCCTCGGCAACGCGGGTTACGCGCCCGACCTCGGCATCGGCAACCAGAACACCGCCAAGCGCTACTATGCTGTTGGGTTCTCTCTGCTGACAGCGGGTGCTGCCTGCGGCCCGAACGCGGGCTCGGCTTGCGAAGCCGCCTGGGGTAACGGTAATACGGCATGTGCCGTGTCCGTCGATGGCGCCAGTGGTCTCGCCGCTCCGACCTACTATTCGGCTTCGATTTCGACTCCACCCAATGCTGGCACCAACGCAACCGCTGCTGACATCACCGGTACCGCGGCTACGTCGAGTTCCTTCATCGTAGGTGCCTCGGGCAGGATTGATCAGTCGGGTACCTCGGTGGACAAATGGACGATCACCGAAAGCAAAGTTGTAACTGAAACCGCAGTCGGCTACTGAGCCTCGCACTGCAGAAATTGCCGAACTGGCCAGCAGGCGCATTTCGTTCGCCATTGCGGAGCGTTGACAAAAATTGTCACGAACCCTACCCTTGAATAAAGCGCAAGATGCGTTCTATCTAAAATTTCAGGGAAGAAGCAAAGATGTCACGGGCGTTAGTAGATACTCTACTGAAGGACAAAATCGTCTCGCCTCAGCAGCACCAGGAGGCGATCGACGCAAATAAAATTCGCGGCGAAAACGTCATTACTTTCCTGATTAACAAGAAGTATTTAGCCGAATCGAAGCTGCTGCAATATCTCAGTCAAAAGTATGGGCTGCCGGCCATCAATCTCATGAAATATGAGATTAATCCCGAAATCATCAAGCTGGTTCCCGCCGAGGTCGCGCGCAAACATCAAGTAGTGCCCATTCAGAAAAACAAGGGTGTGCTGGTTTGCGCCATAGCCGATCCCACCCAGCTCATGATGTTGGAAGATATCAAGTTTCGCACAAAATCAAATGTCGAAGCGGTTCTTACGAGCTTTAGCGCCATGGAGGCTGCCCTTAACAAGTATTACACCGGTTCGTCGCAGATGGCTGATGCCGTCAATATCTTTCAGAAAAGCAGCGACGGGAAGGAGTTCAGCGAAGACATAAACAAGAACATGGCGATCCAGGTCGATGCTGGCGCCGCCACGGATAAAGACGCGCCCGTAATCAGTCTGGTGAATACGATTCTAGTCGAGTGCATTCGCCGCAATGCTTCTGACGTGCACATTGAAGCCTATGAGCATTCGTCCCGCGTACGAATGCGAATCGACGGCATTCTGCAAGAGATCACGGCCATCCCTCAGGAAATGAGGCGTCCGCTGATTGCCCGTATTAAGATCATGAGCAAGCTCGACATTTCAGAATCACGATTGCCGCAGGATGGTCGAATTAAAATCAAGGTAGGCTCGGGTGAAGTCGATTTTCGCGTGTCGACGATGCCTTGTCTCTTCGGTGAAAAGGCCGTGCTGCGTATGTTGGCCAAGGGCAATCTCAATTTGAATCTCATGAAGTTGGGCTTTGAAGCACAAGCACTTGCCGTCTTTAAAAAAGGGGTCGCGCAACCCAACGGCATGGTGCTGGTTACGGGTCCTACCGGTAGTGGTAAAACAACCACGCTTTACTCGGCGCTCGCCGAAGTTAACGTGATAACCGACAACCTTTCCACCGCCGAAGATCCCGTCGAATATAACCTCGATGGCGTCAATCAGGTGCAGGTCAATAAGGATATCGGACTTACGTTTGCCACCGTGCTTCGCACTCTTTTGCGTCAGGATCCTGATACGATTCTGGTCGGCGAAATACGCGACTATGAAACGGCCGAAGTCGCAATTCAGGCGGCCCTTACCGGCCATCTGGTGCTTTCAACTCTGCATACCAACGACGCCCCCAGCACGGTCGTTCGTCTGATGAACATGGGAATCGAAGCGTTTCTGGTTACGTCAGCGGTGAATACGATCGTGGCCCAGCGCCTTTTGCGCACCATCTGCGTAAAGTGCAAAGAGCCGGGCGCCGTGCCCATCGAACGGCTGGTTGAGGTGGGTATTCCCGAGCAAATTGCGGTTCAGCTCAAGCTTTTCAAGGGCAAGGGCTGCACTGTTTGCAATAACTCCGGTTATAAGGGCCGCGTTGCTGTTTATGAAGTCATGGATTTTACCTCAAGTCTGAAGGAAATGGTTTTGGCCAACTGTACTGCTATCGAATTAAAGCGTGCCGCGATCAAGGAGGGCATGCGTACCTTGCGTGTTGCCGCTCTGCAAAAGGTCGCCGACGGCGTAACTACGCTTGAAGAAGCAATTGCACTTACATCATCTGATTAGGAACTAGGAGATACGGAACATGGCGAAAATTCCACTGCCGGCACTGCTAAAGGCGATGGTCGATCAAGACTCCTCCGATCTGCATATTACGGTTGGTACTCCGCCACAGTTCCGAATTCAGGGAAAAATGGTGAAGGTGAAAGTGGATCCACTTACCTCGCAGGACACCAAGGAGCTCTGCTACAGCGTTTTGACCGATAGCCAGAAAACTGATTTTGAAAGCCATCTTGAACTCGATTTTTCGTTCGGTGTAAAAGATGTTGCTCGCTTCCGCGGAAACGTCTTCTATCAAAAGGGCGCGGTAGGCGGGGTCTTTCGTAAGATTCCAATTCAGATTCCGTCATTTGACTCTCTGGGATTGCCGGCGGTGATTAAAGAGCTGGTGAAGCGGCCCAACGGGCTGATCCTGGTCACGGGCCCCACGGGTAGCGGTAAAACCACAACTCTGGCGGCAATTTTGGACATTCTCAATTCCACCGATCCGGGCCACATCATGACGATCGAAGATCCGATCGAGTTCATTCATCCGCATAAGATGTGCGTGGTGAATCAAAGAGAAGTGGGCACCGACACCAAAACGTTCGGTGATGCCCTGAAGCGAATTTTGCGGCAGGACCCTGACTTCATTCTGGTCGGCGAGTTGCGTGACATTGAAACGATTGAAATGGCCCTGACTATGGCCGAAACCGGCCATCTTGT
>JBBRLF010000056.1:0-19426 GCA_038231515.1 candidate division WWE3 bacterium | reverse complement strand
TGCTGCCGCTGTTTCCACAGTTTTCGACGACGACGACCGGCTCATGTTTTAAAGAGGTGCGCCGCCTCCTGAAAAAATGGAGCTGGACACCCGTCGTGCGCGAAATTCGCAGCTGGGCCGACGACGCGGGGTATATCGAGCTTTTGCGTGAGACCGTAACCGAGGCGGTGGACGCCGCCCTGGTCAACGGGCCGGTTCACGTTTTATTTTCGGCGCACTCGCTGCCGATGAAAATTATTGAACGCGGCGATCCTTATCCGAGTGAGGTTGAAAGCACGGTTCGGGCGGTGACTGATGGACTGGAGCAGCCATGGTCGGTGGCGTTTCAGTCCCGTAACGGTCCAATTCCGTGGCTTGCGCCTTACACCGAAGATGAGCTTGAGCGGCTGGGCAAGAGCGGCATCAAGCAAGTCGTCGTGGTGCCCGTTAGTTTTGTCAGCGATCATATCGAGACGCTTTACGAGCTCGATCAGCTTTATGCCGATCATGCGCGCATGCACGGAATCTCGGGCTTCAGTCGTTCTCGGGTTTTTAACGACTGTCCGCGCTTTGCGCGCGTGCTGGCGTCGTTTGTTCCGGTTGTTCCATTCGGCGGCAATTCGGTTTTGCAATGATTGGTACGTTGGACCGGAGTAGCCGCGAAGTTACCGTCGTGGGCGCCGGCGTAGCCGGCCTGCTGGCCGCACATCGGCTCGATAAGCAGGGCTTCAACGTTTCATTGCTTGAGGCCAAGGCCAAAGCCGGCGGCTTGATCGCGACTGCGCATACTGAGTTCGGCCTGTCCGAGAGTGCCGCGCATTCTTTTCTGGCCACGCCACGGGTAACCGAGCTGTGTTCGGAGCTGCAAGTTTCGCTACTGCCGGTTAACCGCGCGGGACGCGCACGCTATGTGCTGCGCAATGGCCGGGCCCGCCGGTTTCCGCTAACGCTGCTTGAAGCGTGTAGCGTGCTGCGCCGGGCACTGCTGGCACGCGGGGTAGCGGGTGAAAGTACGATGGAGGAATGGGCGCTGAGGCATCTGGGACCAGCGGCACGGGATTATCTGATCGCGCCATTTTTGCTGGGCATTCATGCCGCAGCTCCGGATGAGATCAGCGTTGAGGCCGCGTTTCCCGCGCTCAAGACCACGCAGGGAAGGACGCTTCTGGCTTCGCTACTGCGACGCGACCGCGCAAACGCCCGTCCCGTCATGATGACGCCAGCTTTGGGAATGGGCGCCTTCGTCGAGGCGCTCGAGGGCCAGCTGGTGCAGCGCCTTGGCTCGCGTTTTCGTCGAGGCTTTCAGGTGACGGAGCTGCCCGAGGTCGCCAATCTGGTGCTGGCCCTTCCCGCTGATGGCGCGGCACTGCTATTGCGCGAGCACGACGGTGAGCTGGCCACCAGGCTTGCGCAGCTCGAGTACACGCCCATGGTTTCGGTAACCGTATTTATTTCCCGCGCCGATCTCGACATGCCGCTCGAGGGTGTGGGCGTATTGATTCCGAAGCAGGAAGGACGGCGGGTGCTGGGGGTGCTGTTCAACTCCAGCGCGTTTGCCGGGCGGGTTCGCGATGAGGGCGTGGTTTCTTTTACGGTGATGCTCGGCGGAACTTTGCAGCGTGACTGTGTCGATTTACCTGACGCAGAAATCGAGCGAATTGTGTGCGAGGAGCTCGATGGGCTGGTGGGGCTCAATGCCGCGCCGTTGCAGCTGCACGTGCACCGCTGGCGTCGAGCGCTGCCGCGATATTCGCGCGACCTTTCCCAGCTCTGGGCCCTTGCACGTCAGGGCTGGTGTGCCAGGCCCGGACGCATTCTTTTTGGCAACTACACCGGACAGCTCAGTATCCGGGGCATGATCGAAAGTTCGGCGGGCTTGACCCAGGGGCCTTGCAGTTCGCCGCCGTGAACGGCGATCGAAGTCAGGTACCGGGCTTACCGGCGAGTAGGCTACCGGCACGCCTTGCGCAGCTGCTCGGGGTCGGCGCCCAGCGAGGTCTTGATGCCTTCGGCCGCCGTATTGCGCTGAGCTTGCTGAGTACAGCTGCCGGGCGAGTGGCTGCTCTGGGCTTCGGCTACGAATTTTCCGATATTGGCAAAGGCTGCCGCGAGGTCTTTGCTCGTGAAAGCCTTTTTGCTCGGCTTAAAGCAGACGATCTGTCGGATGTAGCCCTCAGTTCCACTGTAGGTCGAGAAGGACACGGCCTGGCCACTTGGCACCTTGAACTTGCCGGCCTTGGAGCTGTCGCCGAAATCATCGCCGGTATCGAGCATCGACTTCGGAAAGTCGAAAAATTCGGAAGCTGGCAAGGGGGTGGAGGTCGAGGCGAGCTGAAGCAGGCTGCCCGAAATTTTATACTCGTTGGAATGGTTCTTTTGTTTGCGGACGGCTTCGGCAAGCTCGACCACATCGACATCAATTCGACATGACGGACGATCGAATTTCATGCCCTTGGTGTCGGCAGGCACAAGATTATGGTTCTCATCCACGAAGTAGCCGCGAATTGGAAGCCCCAGGGGGTCGTTGACCGGAATGCGGTCGACGATCGCCGCGGATAGCACCAGCGGGCTCGCTAACTCAACAGTGGTTGCCAGCGCGGGAAGCGCAGTTGCTAACGACAGGGTAATCGAAATAAAGAAAATTTTTGATTTCATGGTTTGTACTCACTCTCTGAGCACTAACAATGCGAAAGGAATGCCAGCGACGCCAAGCTGGTGCTTGAAATCGCGCATCTTCTTGAAACTCGCGGCGTTGCGGGGCGAATGTATCAAGCTCGTCATTGGGCTGCTTGAATTCAACCACACTACGGAATGTCACTCGGCTTGAGGACTGCTTAAAGGCTTAACAGCGCTGGAATTTAAGCTTAAAACTTGCCTCTTAAACCCGCCATAATTTTAAACGACGCGAACGCATCGGCCGTTCCAAAGAACATCTGGCTCAGCGTCAGGTTGTCGTAGTCCCCTGAAGCCGTTGCGAAGACGCTCAAGCTTGGTGCATTTGCGGCGCGTTTTTTCTTGATCAGGTACTCGCCATCCAGGCTTGCCGCCAGATGCTGGCTCTGGGCACTGACCGAGTGGCCAAGATACGAGGGCTTGTCGCCCGTAAGGTCAACTCGTTCTTCGGCGCTGGTGATGAGCTCAACCTTCCAGTCGGTGCCGTGAAAGCCGGTGCGAATCGCCGCAAGCGGGTTGAAAGTCAAAGCCGAGTTCGACGCCGCGCCAATGGCCAGCGCGCGTTCGACGTCGGCCAGTGAGTTCATGTACACGCCGCCAAAAGCCGCGCCCACGCTGAGCTCGATATCAAATACGGTTTTGCCGTTGGCCAGCGGATAGGCTTTCTTCACGACGACTTCAGCGTCCAGCGCCTTCCAGTCCCAGAAACCCTTGTCGCGGTCGTAATCCACGCGCGCGATTTTGCCGCGAAAGGACACGATGCCGGTGGCTGGCTCATAGCTGCCTTCGATCAGGGCGCCCACTGCTTTGCGAATGGCATTGGGATCGCCCACCGCGCCGCTCACACGGCCGAAGCCCTCGGCTGCGCCGCCCGATCCCATATCGAGGTCGAGATAGAGCGGAAGAAACGTCACGTTGCCCGAGCCGTTCTTATCCAGAACATAATGGGTGTCGATGCCGCGAAACGTAATTGCCAGACGTCCGCCGCTGCGCTTGGAGTCGCTGGCATGCGTGGTGGCAGCCGGGTCGGTGTTGTGCGGAACGGTCGAGCTCAGCGCTTCGACTTCGTAGCCGCCGCCAATTTCAATTCCGCTGCCGGCGTAGTCCCAGGTGTCGCCAGCCAAGGCCGCAGTACAAACAGTGAGGGCACTTAAAGAGGTGAGCAAAAGTTTCATCTTCATCGCTTGGGTATTCATGGGTTGTTCCATTTCACTACTGGGATATGGGTCGAGATTTTCGTCGTGCCTTTGCTGCTGTCGCCGTCGTCGATACGCAGCGTGACCGTGCCACTGGCCGTGACGTTGCCGCCAGCAGTCAGTGCAAGCTTGGCTAGCTGGGAGTTGGCGCAAGCCGCACCCAGGCTGGTGGTGACGGAGTTGGCGCTGATACAACGCTTGAACTCATAGGCATGGCCCTTGGTGGTGTCATGCGCGTTGCAGGAGGTGCCTTCGTAGCAGCAGATCTGCCCGGCGAAGTCGATCGTGGCCCAGTCCATGCTGGAGTTGCCGGCTGTAACCGTCACTGCTGCTGGAATCGTCAGCACCGCGGGCTGCGGCAGCTGATAAGTTCCGTTCTGCCAGGCGCTTGGATTGTACGACTTGGTGGCTGTAAGATCGAAGCCGCCAATGCAGTCAAACGTCGCGGTAGCCGTCTTGGCGCCGTTGACGATAATCGTGCAGGTCTTGCCGCTGCCAGTGCAGGCGCCACTCCAGCCCAGAAATACGCCGTCGGCGTCAACCGGGTCATTCATTGTCAGAGTGACTGACGTGCCTTCGACAAAGTTTGCCGAGCAATTTCCCGAGCAGGCCGTAATGCCCGCAGGGCTCGAAGTAACCGTGCCGGCCATGTGGCCCGTGACGACGACGTTCAACGCGTAGTTGACCGGGATGTGGTCAAACTTTGCAGTGACCGTCGTGGCCTGCGTTACCGTAATCTGGCAAGGGCCGGTGCCGCTGCAGGCGCCAGTCCAGCCGGCAAACGACGACCCGGCATCGGGCGTGGCCGTAAGCGTGACCGGTGTATTGAGTACAAAGTTGGCCGAGCACACCGCGCCGCAGTTGATGCCGCTTGGTGCTGAGGTGATCAAACCGCCGCCCGAGCCGTTGTATGAAACGTTGATGGCAAAGGTTGGGTCAGGCAACTTCTGAAAAGTCGCGGTTACGCTGGCCTCCGCGCTGACCGAGATGGTGCAGACGCCGGTACCGCTACAGGCACCGCTCCAGCCGACGAAGATGGACTTTGCGGCGGGCGAAGCGGTGAGTTTAACCGTGCTGCCGCTGACGAAGCCCGCAGCGCAAGTCGTACCGCAGTTGATTCCGGTTTGATCCGAGCTGACCAGGCCGGTGCCCGAGCCTGCCAGTGTCACCTGAACTTGAAAGGAGACTTTTGAAAAGTTAGCCGTTACCGACTGCGTGCCCGTCATCGAAACCGAACAGGTACCGGTACCGGTGCAGGCGCCGCTCCAGCCCGAAAAAATCGAGGTGGCATCAGCGGTGGCCGTAAGCGTGACGACCGTATTTTCGACGAAGTTCGCCGAGCAGTTTGCACCGCAGTCAATTCCGTTGGGAGTTGAGCTGACACTGCCGCCGCCTGCGCCAGTGGTGCTGATCTGCAGGGGATAAACCGTGTCTTCTTTTTGCTGAAAGGTAGCGGTGACATTTTTTGCTGCCGACAGGGTCACCGAGCAAGGGTCGGTACCCGTGCA
The DNA here is from genome assembly GCA_038231515.1 of candidate division WWE3 bacterium. GTDB lineage: Bacteria > Bdellovibrionota > UBA1018 > UBA1018 > UBA923 > JACQAX01. The sequence goes on along the minus strand of JBBRLF010000056.1, from coordinate 14,070 downwards.
CGCGCCGCTCCAGCCGGCGAAGGTGGACTTCGTATCGGGCGTGGCGCTCAATACGACGATGGTTCCGCTTTCGAAATCCGCCGAGCAGGTGGCGCCGCACGCAATGCCGTCGGGAGCCGATGTCACCTGACCGAAACCGGAGCCCGAACGCGTAATGGCGAGCGGGTACAGCACGGGCTTGGGCGCCGGACTCATCGTAAGTGTGGTGCCCGCGGCAGTGGTCAGCACGCGCGCGCCCCACACGGAGCCGTACGCGTCGAAATGAAGCTTGGCGCCGGGGTTGGCCATCACGGTGACGTCCAACGTCAGGCTGTCGCCGGCTTTGAGTGCCGAAGTTTCAATCACGGCATAGTTTCCAGGAAGGCGTGGGCCTGATTCAAAAGCGGCATTGTCCACGAGCAGCGGTGCGCCCGTGACGAAGTCTTGAACGTTGATCGTTTTACCGTTCACGGCTACAAACCAGATCTGGGAAGGGTCGGGCGTTTCGACCACGACTTCAACTTTTGCGATGTCGTTGATGTGTCCGGCGATGGCGCTGTTGTCGCCTTGGATCTCCAGGCGGCTCTCGGTGGTCGCCGAGTTGTACACCGTTAATGAAAAGTTGGTCGCGTCGGTAAGCAGGTAAGAGCTGTCCTGAAAAGGATCGGCTGCCGACGAGGCGGAATAATCACTCGTGTTCGGCGTTCCCTTCAAAATCGCACCCAGATCCTGGGTGGGAACTACGTACAGCGCGCTCAGGCGAACGGCGTCGTTGTAGGCCGGATCAGGATTCGTACAGCCAACGTGGGCCAGGCCCACAACACATGCCAAACCAACGAGCAATGTCGTCAGATAAAAAGGGGTGAATTTCATAATGGGGCGCACAGTATAATACTATAGGTATTTAGTCAACTAATAGTCTTGCGGTTCGGCATCGTGCGCGGCGACGCGTGGTTTCGGAAGGGGACTTTGCTTACGATATTGTTGATCTTTTTGGTAGCGGCAGACGGTACAGAAAGCTCATTCCCCGTCGTGCGACTGCGCGCCACGAGGCGCTTCGCGGAACGACAAAAAATACTCGCGCTTCATCGTGGCGATATGTTCGAGCGAAATTTCCTTGGGGCACGCCGCAAAACACTCGCCAATATTGGTGCAGCCACCCGACAGCTCAATATCCATCTGCTCCACCATGCGCGCACCCCGCACGATTCGTTCAACCTGCCCCTGAGGCAGCAGTGCGAGCTGCGTGATTTTGGCCGAGGTAAATAATGAAGCCGAGGCATTCGGGCAGGCCGCCACACAGGCGCCGCAGCCGATACAAGACGCCGCGTCCATGGCGGCTTCGGCCGTCTCTTTGCCGATGAGAATGCCGTTGGCATCAATATGGCGTCCTGTTTTGGCCGACGTGTAGCCGCCCACCGCGATGATGCGATCAAGTGCGCTGCGATCGACCATCAGATCTTTGACGACGGGAAACATGCGCGCGCGCCAGGGCTCGAGCACGATGGAGTCCCCATCTTTGAACGATCTCATATGCAGCTGGCAGGTGGCGGCGCCCAGCTCGGGGCCATGGGCCTGGCCGTTGATCATGATGCCGCACGTGCCGCAGATGCCTTCACGGCAATCGCTTTCGAAAGCCACGGGCGCTTCGCCTTTTTTGATTAAGTTTTCATTGAGCACGTCGAGCATTTCAAGAAAAGAGACGTCCGACGAGATATCGGTCAGCTGGTAAGAAACGAGCGATCCCGATGCCTGCGCATTGGCCTGACGCCAGATCTGCAGAGTGATATTCATTATTTATAGCTCCGTTGCGAGAGATGCACGTTTTCAAAGGCCAGGGCTTCTTTATGAAGCGCCTCGGGCTGCCTGGCGCCTTTGTATTCCCACGCGGCAACATAGCTGAAAGCGTCGTCGTTGCGTTTGGCTTCGCCCTCGGGGGTCTGGCTTTCTTCGCGAAAGTGGCCGCCGCACGATTCGGTGCGTTCCAGCGCATCGCGCGCCATGAGCTGGCCGAGCTCGAAAAAATCGCCCACGCGGCCAGCCAGCTCGAGCTGCGCATTGACGTCAGCGCCCGAGCCCGGAATTCTGACGTTTTCCCAGAACTCGGCCTGGAGCGCCGGAAGCTGCTTCAAAGCCTCTTTGAGCCCGGCTTCGTTGCGCGCCATGCCCACCTTGTCCCACATGATGTGACCCAGCTGCGCATAAAACTCGCTGACCGTTTTTTTACCTCGGGCACCTACGTCGAGCAGCTTTTTGATGTCGCCTTGCACCTCGCGTTCGGCCGACTCAAAGGCAGAAGCTTGAGGCGAGACGTGCGCTGGCCCAATCTTCGACAGATAATCGCCGATCGTATACGGAATCACGAAGTAGCCGTCGCACAGCCCCTGCATCAGCGCGCTCGCGCCCAGGCGATTGGCGCCGTGGTCGGAAAAATTAGCTTCGCCCAGGACGAAAAGGCCGGGCACCGTGCTCATCAAGTTGTAGTCCACCCACAAGCCACCCATCGTATAATGAATGGCCGGGTAGATGCGCATGGGCACCTTATACGGATCTTCGTTGGTGATGCGGGCGTACATATCAAAGAGGTTGCCGTACTTTTCGCGAATCTTGCTGATGCCGTCGGCTTTGATGGGGTCGCGAAAATCCAGGTACACCGCAAGCTTGGTTGTGCCCACGCCGCGGCCTTCGTCGCAGACCTCTTTGGCGTTACGCGACGCCACGTCGCGCGGCACCAGGTTGCCGAAGCTGGGGTATTTGCGTTCGAGATAATAATCGCGGTCTTCTTCGGCAATCGTGCTTGGATCTTTCTGAGAATCCTCTTTGCGTTTGGGTACCCATACGCGGCCGTCGTTGCGCAGGCTTTCGCTCATCAGAGTAAGCTTGGACTGATGGTGGCCCGTTACCGGAATGCAGGTGGGATGAATCTGGGTGTAGCAGGGGTTGGCGAAATAAGCGCCCCGGCGATGCGCCCGCCACGAGGCCGTGGCGTTGGAGTTCATCGCATTGGTCGAAAGATAATAGATGCGTCCGTAGCCGCCCGTGGCCAGCACAACGGCATCGCCCGCGTGCCTTTCGATCGCGCCCGTAAGCAGATTGCGCGCGATGATTCCGCGCGCCTTACCGTCGATCGTCACCAGATCGAGCATCTCGCGGCGCGGAAACATTTCAATTTTTTTGGAATCCACCTGGCGCATCAGCGCGCCGTAAGCTCCCAGCAGCAGCTGCTGGCCCGTTTGCCCGCGCGCATAAAACGTGCGCGAAACCTGCGCGCCACCAAACGAACGATTGGCCAGCTCGCCGCTGTACTCACGGGCAAAAGGCACGCCCTGGGCCACGCACTGGTCGATGATCGCGTTGCTCAGCTGGGCCAGGCGATACACATTGGCCTCGCGCGAACGGTAGTCGCCGCCCTTGATGGTGTCGTAGAACAGGCGCCACACGCTGTCGCCATCATGCGGATAGTTTTTGGCGGCATTGATGCCACCCTGGGCGGCGATGCTGTGCGCGCGGCGAGGGGAGTCCTGGATGCAAAACGCTTTCACGTTATACCCCAGCTCAGCCAGGCTTGCGGCAGCCGATGCGCCGGCCAATCCGGTGCCCACGACCAGCACGGTGTATTTGCGCTTATTGGCCGGATTGACCAGCTTCATGTCGGCTACGTGCTTGTCCCATTTCTGGGTCAGCGGCCCTTCGGGGCTGTGTGAGTCAAGAATCATGAGGCACCTCGGGATGCAAGAAAGTGGCTCGGAACATCAAAGTACAGCCACAGGGGCAAAATCAAAAAACCCACGGCAAGCGTCACGGCCAGCACGACGCCCACCGCATAGATTGGCTTGGAGATTCGCGGATACGCCAGGCCCAGCGATTGAAACGCGCTCCAAAAGCCATGCCGCAGATGAAAACCCAGGATGACCATGGTGAAGACGTAGAAGCTGACGTAGTAGGGGTTGTGAAACGTTTCGTTCACGAGGCGATAAAGATCGCGCATCTGCTTATGTTTGACCTCGGTGGTGTAACCCTCATTCATCCCCGGACCATATTGAAATTGCCGGACGTGGATGACGAGAAACGCGGCCAGAAAAAGCCCGGTCACCACCATGTGCATTGACGACAGGTTCCACTTGCTTGGGCCCTTCTTGCTTCGTATCACCGCGTAGCCAACCGGCCGTGATTCGTGATTGAGCCAGGCGAGGCGCAGGGCAAAAAAAACATGCACCACGATGGTGCCGAAAAGGCCGACTTCCAGGATGTGTAGAATCCAATCCAGCGCTCCCAGGGCATCGGCATATTCATTGAAGGCGTTTCCGTTTGCCTGTAGCAGCGCCAGATTGCCTAAAAGATGCATGATTACGAAAAGCACGAGGCCCAGACCTGTGAGTCCCATGACATATTTTTTGCCAACCGACGAGGTAACGATCTTTTGCAATGGAAGCATGCTGGTAATTTATCCCTGATCCGGATCGTTGTCGATTGCCTGTAATTCGCGCCGCAACGAGTCAGGTTGTTTCGACAGACTGTCTTGAATTCTGCTCTCAACGCTGATCTAGTATTTTGAGAAAACAGGAGACCTTACTCATGACCAACAAAACCAAATTTTCGACCCTTATCGCGCTCGTCACGTTGCTCTCGACTTTTCAGGCCGTGGCGCAGGAACGCAGCGAAAGCACCGGAGCTCGTTCTGACGAAAGACATTACCTTCTTGATCCCGTCGAAATTTCTCCGGTCACTGGTTTTACCGTCATCGACTCCAGTGTTGGCTACAACATCGGCCTGCACGGCTCCTATCCGCTGCTGGCGCAGACGCCACTCTATGCGGAAGCTTCGCTCATCGCCGGAATCTTCTCGGCTCGGACGCAGTTCAATATTACGGCTGCAGCCCGTTATGACATCACCTTGGCCGACACCTTGCTTCGCCCTTTCGCGCGCGCAGGCTTTGGCCCCACCTTTCAGACTGCGGGCACGACGGCTGTTTTCAACGCCACCTTTGGCGGCGGCGTCATCTATCCGATCAATCCCACGCTTTCGTTGCGTGCCGAAGCCGCCCTGGTTGATATCAACGGAAACGCCGGTCTGCAGCTCACGGGTGGCATTTCGCTCTAGGCTTTTGAGCTTAGCCTGGTCGTCTGGCGGGATAGTTAAAACGGCCTTTTGGTTGTTGACGGATTAACTCAGGCTAGTGTAGTGCGCTGAGTCATGAGTAGGGGAAGGTTTTCGTTCCGTCGAGGGGTTCGTCGGTTTGTCCTGTCGTTGGGGTTGGCAGCCCTGGTAAGTGGGCTGTCCGGCGTGTGTGCCGTTTTCGCCGACGATGGCTTCATCGGCGATGGTGGCAAGCCCGCCAACAGCATTCTGGATTTTCTAAAGCGCCGCGATCCAAACTACTCGGCCATCATCGACGGCTATTTCATGTACGATGCGCGCAAGCTGCCCGATGCCGTGCAGGTATCCCAGATGACGCTCGATACGAGCAACGCCCATGGCGTGAGTCAGCTGGGCGCGCTCAATGCTTTACTCGACAGCGCACAGCTGGCCGGAACCCGGCAAGGTTATTTTGCGGCACTGCAAGCCGGCAATGGCGGACTCGATGTCAGCACCAAGTTGGCCTTATTGTCCGTGCTGGGTGACACCCTGGGTGGCTGTTATGACAACGATGCCGCAGCCAACGGAGCCTATACCTCGCAGGACGCAGTCTGGTCCGCGTTAAAAATGGGCTCGGGAAAATGTGGCGTCTGCCGCGACATTCATACCTTCGTCGCCGATGCGGCGCGCGCCTTGGGCTTCGTCGATGCCGGTACGCACACCGGAATCTGGGAGTATGGCGCCGAGCCGGGCCGCCACGAGATCACGCAGCTGCGCGACCCCAAGACGGGCGAGTATTATGTCGTAAACTACTCTTCGGTCATCAATACCCACGAGCATACGCTCACGGCGGCCATCGACGTTTCGCAGCGAGTGCTGGGACCGATCTCGGGCGTATCTTTTATTCAGAGTACGCCTAACGATGTTCATGTCTATCAGCCGCGCACTTCGCGTTGGATCAAGCAGGTGCTCGAGCAAAGCACCGAGTTCAAGCCCGGTCAGGCGCTGATCAGCTTCAACCTGGGCAATGCCCAGCGCGATGTGGCGCTGAATTTAAGTCAGAACTGGGGAGTGGTGGGCGTAAAAACTTTTGCCACGATTAATCAGTATGACACGGCCGAAGGCCAGTTTACGGTCGAAGCGGTGGGCGCCGTGGTGCAGGTTAAGAAAGATTGGGAGCTGGGCAAGGATACCGAAATCGGAGTCGAAGGCAATGCCGCCGGTGGCTACCTGGGCTTCAATGCGCCTACCGTGGCGGGGTCTCCCAGCGAAGGCACCGGCACCTACGAGCGAGACAATTTTTTCTATACTATTAAGGCCCGCCTGCACGCGCGCTGGAACAAGTTCACGGCGGCACTGGAGTACGAACAAAGTACGATCGACTTCAAGAATATGGGCGACGTCTCGGCTCCCTATTTTGCGGGCACGGCGTCAGTGACCTATCAGCCCGTCAAATGGGCCAGTGTAAGTTACGCCCGCAAGTTCGAAACCAGCCACGACGACAATACGCACGAAAACACCACGTTCACCACCTCGTACGACAAGGTCAGCGTCATTATCGACGCACGCATTGGCAAGGTGTTCATCTATAACAAGGGCGAGCTTTATCTGTTCGAAGGCGCCGAGAAGATGTCGGCTGTCGGGATTCGCGATTTTTTCAAGGCACGCCTGCCTGCGGGAGTGCTGGGCCAGTTCTCGGTTTACTGCGATATCAGCAAGGTCGTGGCCAACCCTTCTGCCGATCCCTTTTATCAGTCCGACCTGCATGCGATCTTTGGCCTGGAGTGGAGCCGGCCGATCATCAAGCAGTATCTCGAAATCGGCGGCAAAATTGAATACGACGCTACTGGCAAGCTGCCCTATTATGCGTTCGAAGATCGCGGTCAGGTCACGCCAGAGATGGCGCGCACCGCCGGGGTGCGCGGGATGGTCTGGCTGCACGGCTCGTTTTAAGTGTTGCGGTAGCGAATTCCAGCCACCCAGATCACTGTGAACAGCAGCAGCGCATAGCCGCATTCCAACGCGAGGATCAGCATGTTGGAATGTGAGAACCAGCTGAAAAAGCCGGTAGTCAGGCGCAGATCGCCGAAAACCGGGTAAAAGGTATTCCACTTTCTGGCCAGAAAAGGCCAGACCAGGGGCTGGGCGCAGTCGAGGTTTCCCTGGCATTCCGGCGAGCCGTTGGCGTTGAGCAGGTCAAAAATCGGGTGCGAACAGGCTACCAGGGCAAGCAACGTGAAGCGGCGACCCCAGGCGACCTGCGCCGAGGGCACCAGGCTGAAGAGCAACGCCGCCAGCAGGCAGAAAAAAAACGAGTGGGTGAACCCATGATGGTACACCATCGGTGGCACTCCGAAAAAGATCGCCGGAATCAGGTCAAAGTCAGGGAGATTCGAAGCCAGCACGAGAAGCGCGGCGAGACTCCAGGCAAAAGGCTGTCGCGTCTTTCGGCTGCTGACCGCGGTGGCAAGGGCTGCGACTGAATGGAATATAGGCGATGGCACGCTTAGCTCACTTAAGCGCTTTCGCCGAACCTTCGAGGTTACACGCGGGCTTGGCCGTGGCAGGCGGCGGGAGGCAGCCAATGGCGGCATGGATCTTGGGATTGCTGCGAACCAGATTGCGAATGCGAAACTCGCCAGACGGGTGCACATTGTCCTCGTCGGGCGTGCCACACAGGTCCTGAACTGCGTCCTGCAGTATTTTTATTTTTTCCGCGGGATTGCTCAGACCAACCAGGTAGTCGGCCAGCACCTGGCTGCCCCAGTAGTCCGCCGATATTTCGCCCATATAGGCTTTTACCGACACGACGGCATTGCCTTTGACGATCAGCCCGTTGAGCTCGTCTTTATGATACTGGCGCAGGCACAGCCGTAGCTTTTCGTAGGCGCGCGGATATTCCCGAAAGTCGATCTTGTGCGCCAGCTCGTGGCCGATGGTCATGCTCAGACCAATCATCCAGTGGGGATCGCTGGTCGAGCGATTGGCCGCGGTGGCGATCAGCGCGCCCGGGCAGATATAGAAAACCTCTTTTTCGTGGCCATTGGCATCGGTGTAAGAAGTCGAGATGGCGTTGTCGTCCATGCCGTCGGCGCCGCAGTTTGAAAGAAATTCCGCCATCAGCTCCGTGCTCTTGTAGTCACCCGTCAGCAGGTCGTCGGCTTCGACATATTCGACACTGCGAATTTTTTTTATCATCGCTTTTTTCGTGGCCTTGTTCAGTCCCGGGCGCCGCTCGATGTCTTTCGCCATTTTGTTCTGAATATCGCCGAAATATTTTTCAGCATAAAGATCCGCGGCTGAGCCACCGCCGAATTTCAGAGCCGTCTCTTCCACCAGAAACCGGGAATACCACTTGTAGCCTTTACGGTAGAGGCGGGCATCGGACTTTTCGAGCTTATCCAGATCGGCAATCGTGAACTTGTCCGGATTGGGCAGGCCCAGAAATTTAGCCACCCGCGAAAGCGCCGCATTTTCGACCTCTGATTTTGTGCGATCTAAAACCACCGAGCGTGCAGCCCCTCGCTCGTTATTCGCGCCACAGGCCGCTTCGACGGGATTGCTGCAAAATCTCAGCACCTCATCGGCCGGGTCGGCTGCCACGGGCTGAGAGCTGCGCTCGTTGCAGTGGCCCTGGTTGCCGAGACTATGCAGTGCGCCCTCGATCTGCGTGGTCTCGGCGCACATTTTCTCGCCTACTTTCAGGGGCTGCTCTTCGCCTCGGGCCCCGCCAGTTAGAAATACGGCGACGAGCAGCGCGCCCAACACCGGCGTCATCGCTGCCTCACCAACGCCAGCAGCTCGGCTTCAAGGCTGATCACGGGCCGCGCGAGTTTTTCGCTTCGGACAATTCCACCGCTGGCTTGCTCGTTGCCATAGATCAGCTCCCAGTGAACAGTCTGTCCGGGAGGGGCTGCGCTCTTTTTTCGGCCAACCGGAGTTGCCAGGAAGTCCTTGAAAATCTGCTCAGATTTCGCACGCGCCACCGTGGCTTCGGCCACGACCGCGCCATTGAGGTAACGGCGCGCTTCGCAGGTTGGAGTAGGCGCGGGTGGACAGGCGAGCTCGAGTCGACTCGGGCCGGAATGGGCATGGGTGCGATAAAGTACCACGCGCCCGTCGGTGGCGGGTTGACCCTGGGCAGCCGCAGCTATTTGAATTGCCAGAATAGCCAGTAAAGACATCCATGTCCCTCTGGGTCAGGATATCATGATTCAGTTCACCGCTTCGGCTGTTCTGAGGTGCTCGAAGGTAAAAGCTGCCCCCTGGCCAACAATCACTTCGCAGACGGGACCGGAATTCTGCACTTAACTGCAGCTAGTTCGGAGGATAACCCATGCGACAAATATTCTGGAGTTTCATTCCTTTTCTGATCGTGAGCCTGACCACCAGTGTCTTCGCTGCCGGCACGACACCGGATATCTCGGTGTCGGCCGAGAACGGCGCCGCGGCCAAGGTGGAGCAGGAAACTTCGCATTTCGGTCTACAGCTCTATTCTTTTTTCTACGGTCCTTCGGTCGGCGACCCTGGATCGGGCACCGTGCCCACGACCTGGACGGATCAGGTCACCGGCGTCAGTCTTCAAAATCAAATTGTAGGCCGCTACGATCTGACCGAAAATATTTCGATCTCGCCAGCCTTTGACTTTGAGGTGCTGATCACCGACCCCAATCGGGTTTACGGCAGCCAATACGTCGCCTTGAGCTACGATAGCTCGGTAAAGCTGAGCTATGACAATCTTGCGTGGATGAGTCTGGGTAACAATGCCGGCTGGCTGAACGCCGACTTTCGGGTCTATGTGCCCACGAGCGAGTATTCGCGGGATAATGGCACTTTGGGCAGTATGCGTTTTACGCTGAGCCCAAATTTCAGAGTTGGCAACTCAGGCCTTTCGTTTGCGCTGATCAACTTCGTGCGCTTCTGGGTTCAGCGTCAGAGCGCGGAGACCAACAACAAGAATGCGGTGCTGCCGCGGACGATGCTCTATACCGGTCCTTTGGTCAGCTATCAGTTCAATGATCGATTTTCATTTTGGGCGTTGGGCGAGGCGAGTGTGACGTACGATATGCAGGGCACCGCCAATACCACGCAGCCGAACCGGTCGCTGGTCGATTTTGAGCCGGGCCTGGAGTATCGGGTAGGGGAGCACGTCAGCGTATCGCCGTACCTGAGCTGGTTTATTCGCCAGCCTCTGGATACGACCTCCATGAATTTGACGTTGAGCTATTCGTTTTAGGGGGTGGCGCCGGCTTGCCGCAGATAATCGGCAAGTGCTTTTTGTCCCGTCTGCGCCGCAAGTCCCAAGGGGGTGCTGCCGGCTGCGTCGCGGCGATTGACCGCCGCGCCTTGTTCGACTAAAAAGCGCGCAAGGCTGTCGTCCTGGTTCAGCACCGCATGCGTCAACAGCGTGCGTTTGCCCGCCTCCACCGTCGCATTCACGTTGGCGCCCGCGTCGAGGAGCAGCTTCATTTTCTTTTTTCGTTCCAGCACCGCCTGGTTTGCAGTCAGCAGGGCAAGTCCGTCGCCTTTACCGCCATTGACCTTTGCGCCCTTTTTCAAGATTTGGAGGACCAGCTCGGCTGGGCCATATTCAAGCGTGACGAGCAGCACCAGGCTGGGGTCTACGCCTCGCTTAAGCAGCGTGCGAGCCGCCGATAGACCACCCCGCTCAAGCACGGCGATATACTCACGCGTGCGCGCTTCACGGGTCATAAAGCGATAAAGAAACGTGGGCGTCCTCACCCGAATGAGTTTACCCTAATCCGGCCCATGAGAGGGTACTGCCGCGTATTATTATTCTAGGCCACCCGCCAATGTTCGATTGCGATGCGGCACAGAGGAGTTTAAAATTTCGGTATGATCAAAGCGCTGCTGCCCTATACGATATTGGTTTTGAGTCTGGCCATGATTCTCGTCGGAGGCGCCTATCTGGGGCATCCGTTGTTTGGAATGTTCTCGGTACCGCTTCTGCTCTTTGCCGCACTGACGACGCTGGCCTTTTTTATAGGTGTGGTGCCTTCCATTGATGATGTTCAGGTAAGTGACAATCGCAAGACGATTGGCAGCGTGTTGATCGTCGTTGGATCGCTGGGTCTGGGCGTCGTGGCCTATTATTACGGCAAGGAGCTGCTGCCGGGCGCCGCATCCATGGACGAGGCAGCCAGCCCTTTTTGGGTGGTGAACTGGGCGGCCTGCTGGATTCTGATGCCGCTGCTGATCGGCGTGGGGGCTGGTCTGAAATCCAAATGGACGTTTCGAAGAATTGTCCCTCTGGTGTTTTTTTTCGCGTTACCTATGATTGCCATGCCCATGCTGGTGCCGCCGCAGGTGGTGGAAGCTCCAGTGGCACCCGTAAGTAAGTGAAACTGATTTAGGCTGCCGGTCGTCTGACCGCCTCGCGCTGATAGCGTCCCATTAGCACCGCCTCGGCAAGGATGTGGCCTTTTATGGCTGCAAGCCACTGGTGAATGGCGGCGCCGGGCGCAAGAGCCAGTACGGTGTCGAGCGCATAAACTTTGAAAAAGTAACGATGCCAGCCGTGCCCGTAGGGCGGCAATGGCCCATTGTACCCAATGCGGCCAAACGAATTCAGGCCTTGCGTGGCGGCAAACGGAACACCGATGCGCATGAGCCGAGGCATGCCCCGGGGCAAGCCCGTGGCTGACGCGGGGATGTTGTAAATCAGCCAGTGGACCCAAGGCTCCGCTTGCGGAGCGTCGGGGTCGTCACACAACATCGAAAACGAGTGAGTGCCTTTGGGCGCTATAGACCAGTCCAAGGGTGGTGACGTGTCGAGGCCGTCGCCGGTATAGATTGTGGGAATAACTTCACCCTCGTTGATTTCGGGGCTGCTGAGTTTCATACCGCAGGGAAGGTTGCAAAGAATATACTTAAAAGCGCGTATGAGCCAAGGCCTGAGTCACGCCAAGTCGCAGCGTGGAGCTATTTGAAAAACGTCCGACGGCATAGTTGCCTTGGCCACCCAACGCAATGACCCGTACCTGGTAAATGCCGGCTGCAAACAGTGGCTGATTCAACACGAAGCGACCACGTGGCTGCGCCTGCGCCCCGTAGCGTACGCGAAAGGGGTCGGTGTACACCCCGTTGGGCTGCTGAAAGTCGCGGTTGGGGCCCACGATTTCCATATACGCGCCAGTCACGCCCGGAAAACCTGATACGTCATAATCAATGGCTACGGCCTGCCCTGGCTGAATAATAACGTTGGTCTGGCCATTGACCGTGGGCTGCGCGGCAATTCCACCACCGGGATTGGGAACGGGGTTTGGGTTCGGATTGGGGTTCGGATTTGGATTAGGGTTGGGATTGGGATTAGGATTAGGATTGCCGCCGGCTATAGGCTTATACCAGCACTGCGGGCGCCAGCCCATTTTATCGCCCTTCTCCATGCTGCACACGCCAACGGTCGAGTCGTCCTGCCCGATCTCTTCCTGAAATTTCACCTGGCAGCGCGCGGCTTCGTAATAGGTATCAAGGCGGCACTGCGCATAGGGATGCTGATCGTTGGTTTTTTGTACGACGCTGGGGTCGGGATGTTCGAAGTCGACTGCCGCCGAGCCGTCAAGAAAGTGCATCAGATTGGCGGCGTCCCAGCCGGCCATGGCCTCGCGCTCGCAGATGGCGATCGTGGCGGCATCGGCGAAGCTGCTCTGGCAGCTGGCTACGACCGAGGCGGGCACGGTGAGGCCTCGCACAACCGCGATGTTGTCTTCATTTTCCCAAACCCGGCGCAGGCATTTCACTGTAGAAAAATAGTCGGCCTCGCCTTCGTCGGACGCCCACTCGCCCGGAAACTTGGGCGCGCCACCCAGGTGGTGACCCAGCTCGTGACACGCGACCAGCGCCATGGCATCCGGGCTCGTCGCCTGGTGACGGGCCAAGCCGCCGTACATCTCAATGATCCAGGTTGAGCCGCTGCGCTTGGCATAGGCGTTCACCGTGGCGTCGGTCCAGAGTCTGGAGATCTGGAGCGTGCCACCCTTGGACTGAATGATCGGTGCATAAATGGATTGAATTTTGTCGAGAATCGAATTGAACTGCGCCTCGGTGATGCCGCCGTTGACCGCCAGCGCGCCGTCCGGCCGGGGCGGGATCTTCAGTGAGTTCTCGGGTAGAAAGCCGCCGCCGTCGGGCCCGCAGGCCACCGCCGGTGCAATCAGGCTTGCGGCTGAAATCGTCACTACGAATGAGGCAATCAGAAAAAACTGAGGCATCCGAGAATACGCGCGGGGCGCTTGAGTCCAGGCTTTCATTGCCCCAGCATTGCAGGGAAAGCCGCCAGGCGTAAGCCGCGCGAATCTGCCGAGCGGCTGTAGCTGCCGGTCTTGCGGCAAAGCCTGCCGCTTGTGCGTGCACGAATCCAGTTTTCAGGCTGTTACGGCAATGGCCGACTCCGTGTGGGTGGGCCTGGCTCGGCAAAATCGCGCGAGCAGCTGCCCCAGGTGGCTACGAGGCGAGCTGCGTGACTTTGTTTGCGACCCGCATATTAGTGGCTTCGCTCCACAGTGCTTTAAGCTCGGCCTCGTCGAGAGTTTCCTGCGTAAGCAGGATCGCGGCGCAGCGTTCGATGAAAGACCGGTTTTGCTCGAGCACGTTGCGGGCTGAGGCAAAAGCATTGTCGAGCAAGCCTCTCACCTCATGATCAATGGCCTGCGCCGTTTGTTCGCTGAACTCATGAGTGTGCGTCAGATAGGTGCCGCCCAGCAGCGGCGAAGTTTGCCGTTCAAACGTGGCTAGCCCCAGCTTGTCGCTCATGCCGTAGTGGGTCACCATCGCACGCGCAATTTCGGTGGCCTTATCCAGGTCGTCGGCGGCCCCGGTCGAGATATCGTCAAAGAAGATCGTTTCCGCGGCCCGTCCACCCAGCGCGATCGCAAGCTTGGCTTGAAGTTCGCGGCGCTCCATCAAGTAACGGTCCTCGGTGGGGCGCCGAAAGGTATAACCCAGCGAGCCGATGCTGCGTGGAATGATACTTACTTTATGCACGACCTCGCTCTT
>JBBRLF010000055.1:0-19460 GCA_038231515.1 candidate division WWE3 bacterium | reverse complement strand
GCGGGTGATGTTGGCAATGGGATTGGCGCTCGTCTTGACTTCGGCTCCAGCCGCACCTGCGCGCGAGAGTCGCGCGGTTACACAGGATGAAAAACCAGCCGCCGCGGCAACGCCCAGGCCCGAGAGCGCTGATTTGATAAAGATTCGCCGCGATAGGTCATTCGGATCTTCAGTTTTGTGTAACATTTGCCGATCCGACGCTATATGGCACGCAATCAACGGACAAGTGTTTCTTTGGTTCTTCTCTCAGTCTCGTTTGGTCTTGCCGCAGCGCCCACGGCGCGCGGACAGACGCCAAACTTCAAGGTTTCGGTGCACGGTGGCGAGGAGAAATCCTTTGACCCGCCCGCCGATAACCAGATTGTAAAAGAGTCCGAACTTTTCGATACCGTTATCGTTGGTGCCGGCCTGGCCGGACTTTCGGCCGGGGTATACCTCACGGATCACCATAAAAAAGTTTTGCTCCTCGAAAAAGAAGAGGCCCTGGGGGGCCTGGCGCTGGGCGCGGCGGTAGGCCATGGCATCAAGTATGATCGCGGTGCGGCCTACTGGACCGATACCTTTCCAGAGGAAGAACAAATTCTTCGCCATATCGGCCTGGGAAATTTTCGCAAGCAATACGCGATTCATGAGCCGGCCGACAGCTACTTCTGGAAGGGCCAGCTTTATCTGGGCATCTGGGAAGAGCAAACGCTGGAGAAGCTGCCCACGAGCTTCTCGGTATTCAAGTTCATGCTCAAACGCGCCAATGACAAAGGCCAGATTCCCAATCAGCCTTTTGAAGACGCAGCTGACCTGTCACTCGACGAGCTATCTGCGGCCGACTGGGTTCGCATCATGCCCATTCGTCTGCGCGAAGAGGGCGAGCATGGCAATGCCGAAGCCAAAAAGCTTTACGAAAAGTATGAACGCGACCCTCGCGTGAATCACGCCGATGCGATGGGTGACGTGCTGGCGCTGCTCGACCTGTACTGCCGCTCAGCCCTTGGTGCCAAGCCCGATCAGGTTTCGGCCGTGGCGTTTGCCAACTTCTATATCTCTGAAATTGAAACGCGTTACACGACCACGACGGGTACGGCCGGCGCGGCCGAGCGCATGGAGAAGCTGCTTCGTGACCGCGGCAAAATCGCGGTAATCAGGACGAAGGCCACGGTGACCAGGATTCAGAATTTCGAGGACCACGTCGTGGTGAGCTACAACAAAGATGGCGAAAGTCATCAAGTCGAAGCCAAGTATGCGGTGTTTTCGGCGCAGCTGCGGCTGGCTCCCAAGATTATCGAGGGTCTGGAAGGCACCGAGCAGGGGGATTATATGGCAGGGCTCACTTACGCTCATTACTCGGTTCATGCCGTGTTTGTGAAGGGGCATCCCTATCGCGCGACCTACGATACCTGGGTCAATGGCGACGAATACACCGATGCCGATCGCGTGCGCCACGAAAAAGACTGCGCTGACGATCCGAAATCGAAGAAATGCATCGGCGATGCGTTCACCGACGTTATTCTTGGACGCTGGATGGATCCGCGCATCAAGGGTTATGAGGGCATGCGTACTTTCAAGAAGAACCCTCATGACGATGACGGCATCATGACCATTTATCATCCGCTGCCCGCCAGCGAGGTGGGACAGGGTTATGACGATGAGACGGCCCGCGAGTTCGCGGAACGTGCCGTACAACGCATGGTTGATCTGTGGCCGCCGGCCTTGGGCAAAAAGAAACTTGGCCGCAAGATCGTAGTGAAGTCAGTCGAGACGAATCGCTGGCCTTTCTCGGTGCATGTGGCACGTCCGGGGCACTTCAAACGAGTCAAGGTCATGCGCCGGCCCTTCAAACGCGTGTTTTTCGCCAATAACAATTTGGGTACACCGGCATTCGAAGAGGCGCTCTATCGCGGCCATTGCGCCGCGGACCGGGTCTTGCTCGCGCTGGACCCCGGGTTTGCCTTCGAGAAATGGACAAAGTGTCCGCTACCCGACGCTGATCAGTAGAACAAACAGGGTTAAGAAAAGCAGGCTGGCCGTCCACCGGGCGGCACCCGCTCGTCTCTTTCTTGCATGACCAGCCTGGCATGTGCGCCCGTCCCTATGTCCCCATCGCAGATTACGGCATGATTGGCGACTGCCGTACTGCTGCGCTGGTCTCCAAAGCCGGCTCCATTGACTGGTGCTGCTTTCCGCATTTTGACTCGCCCGCATATTTTGCGGCGCTGCTCGATCGCAAACGAGGCGGCTACTTTTCAATAACGCCGGTGGCGCCTTACCGTTCCGAGCAGCATTATCTGGAAGACACCAATGTGCTGGCGACCGTTTTTTCCACGGCCTCTGGCGTGGTGCGGCTGCTGGATTGCTTCTCGGTGGCCAGCGAAAGCGTAAAGAACGCGCAGCTCTGGCCTAATCATGAAATTCTGCGAGTCGTTGAAGGGTTGCGCGGCGACGTTGAGCTTGAGCTGCGGTTTCATCCGCGTCCTAACTATGGGCAGCGCTCGATACGGATGGTGAGACGGGGGCGTCTCGGCCTCAATTGCAGCGATGCCGAGAACTTGCTGAATCTGCAGCTCGATCTGCCGGCCTCGACGCTCGTGCTGCACGTGCTGGCTACCGGCACCGAGGCCTTCGCCCGTTTTTCGACACACGCCGGCTCCCGCAACTACTTCTCGCTCATCTACGACAACGAGGCACCGGCCGTGATTCCGCCTCTGGGCCAGTCGGCGCAAGCTCGCTTTGAGGTAACGCTAGCCTACTGGCGACAGTGGATCGCCCGTTGTGCCTATCGCGGCATCTATAGCGCCTCGGTGCGACGATCGGCGCTGGCGCTAAAGCTGCTGACTTTCGCGCCGTCGGGCGCGGTGGTGGCGGCCCTCACCACCTCACTGCCCGAAAAAATCGGTGGCGTGCGAAACTGGGACTATCGCTACTGCTGGTTGCGTGATGCCGCACTGACGACACGCGCGCTGGTGTCGCTGGGATTTCTCGAGGAAGCGAGCGCCTTTCTCAGCTGGCTGCTGCATTCCACCCGGCTCACCTGGCCGCGTTTACAAGTCCTCTACTCGGTGTACGGTGAACATCGGCTGAGTGAGGTCGCCTTGCCGTGGCTGGAAGGTTACGAGCAGTCGGCGCCCGTGCGACTGGGAAATGGTGCAGCCGAGCAGTTTCAGCTCGACGTGTACGGCGAGGTGCTCAGTGCGGTCTGGCAGCTGGCCGAACATGTCGATCGCTTCGATGGCGAAACCCGCACCTTTATTTTGGATCTCGGGCGAGCGGTGAGCGAGCTGTGGCGTTTACCAGATGATGGAATCTGGGAAGTTCGTTCGGGGCGCGCGCAGCACACGCACTCCAAGGTGATGAGCTGGGTGGCGATGGATCGTGTCTGCAAAATCGCGCGGCATTTTGGCTGGAGCGCGCCGCTGAGTCACTATGAGGGCGTAGCCCGTTCAATTCGCCAGGCCGTCGAAGCCCGGGGCTTTAGTCCCCGTTTGAATTCCTATGTTCGCGTCTTCGGTGGCGACGAGCTGGACGCGAGCTTGCTGGTCTTGCCGCTTTTTGGCTACTGCGACGCCAGTGCTCCGCGAATGGTGTCCAGCTGTCGCGCGATCGGAGCAGGCCTGTCCGAGAACGGCCTCATCTATCGCTACACCAAAGTGGACGACGGGCTGCCGGGTCGCGAGGGCTCGTTTGGCATCTGCAATTTCTGGAGGGCCGAAAACTTTGCGCGTGCGGGCGACATCCCGCGCGCAAAACAATGGTTTGAGCGGCTGCTGGCCCGCGAAAACCGGCTGGGGCTCTGGTCTGAAGAAATTGATCCCCGGGATAATACGTTTCTGGGCAACTACCCGCAGGGCTTCACCCACATCGGACTGATCAATGCGGCCGTGTCGCTCGAGGCCTGCCAGCGCGGCGAGCAGGCGAAGGCTGCGTGAGGGGATGAATTTTGAACACGTGTTACTCTGGGGTTTTGCCGCCACGATTGTTTTGACGGGCACGATGAGCGCGAGTCTGGGCTTGGGTCTGACCCGCATGGATATTCCGCTCATGCTTGGAACGATGTTCACGCCCGACCGTAATCTGGCCAAGGTGCTGGGTTTTGTCCTGAACGTCGTGAACGGTTGGATTTTCGCGTTTTTCTATATTGCGTTGCTGACCGACGCGCACATGCTGACCTGGTGGGGCGGAATGGTGGTCGGACTGCTGCAAGGTTTGTTCGTGCTGCTCGTCTTGCTGCCCGCGCTGCCCGCGCTGCACCCGCGCATGGCGACTGAGACGCGCGGGCCTGATCCGACGCGGCAGCTTGAACCGCCGGGATTCATGGCTTTGCACTATGGGCGGGGCACGCCAATTGTGACGATCGTGGCGCATCTTTTGTACGGTGGGATTTTGGGGATGTTTTACAGCTAAGTGCGTCCGATACCCGATACCCGAAAAGGAAGGCGGCTCCCCTACGACGAGGGAGCCGCCCACGATTCGGAAAGAAGAAGGCTGGGGGACCTTCCCTCTACCGAGGAGAGAGCAAGTAGACGGGACTGGACTAGCGAGTGGCTGCGGATAAAAGGGGCGCCCCGAGTGACCTCGTCTTCAGGGAGTTAAGCGGGTTCATATGTTCGAGACACTGTCTGAGCGCTTCGGCGATAGTTGTGCCGTAGTGCGAGCCGGTCCACAGCTGGTTGCCGATGCGCAGGCGCATCTCGCAATCCACGTTATGGCCGCCGCCTTCGCGCGTAAAAATCACATGAAAGTAGGCGCCGGGGTCACGGGCGTCCAGGCCCCGGAGCGCAACCCATCTTCCGATCCATTTCTGTACGAATCGATTGACTGCGCGGGGGTTCGCGATATCCCTGCAAATAACTTCACCACTAAGTTCAACCTTGGATTTTTCTGAGACTGCGGATTCCATAAGCCAGTACCCCCTTTGATTGCGAGCGGCGTGGCGGCGAGGGCCCACGCCAGTGACAGCCAGATGGCCATTGGATAGATCTTGGTGATGTTCAGAGCTCGCCGGTTCATGAATCAGAGAATACAGGGGGGGGGTAAAAGCCGAATTAAAGCCGGATTAAACTTTTTTAATGCGAAGTGAGAATGAGGTTCCAACGGGATAAGCCCCGGATTCCGAGGTGTTACTGCTTAGCGTTAAGATTGCGCCGTGGGCATCGGCCACCCGGCGGGCGATCGTCAAACCCAGGCCAAAGCCCGGGGTTTCCGAGCTGCGGCCGCGCATTCGATAAAAGCGTTCAAAGATTTTTGCCTGCAGCTCGACCGGAATTCCCGGCCCACGATCGCGCACCAGCACGACGAGCTCGGTTGCCTCTTCTTCAATCGTCACCTCGACGTGCGAGCTGACTGGCGAAAATTTTACGGCGTTCTCAATCAGATTTTGAAACATGGATTGCAGAAGATCCGGATCGCCATTGACCTCAAAATTTTCGGCTTTGAAATCCAGCCGCAGCTTCACGTCCTTGGCGCGCGCGCGCGGCTCCAGGCGTGCGACCACTTCCAGCAGTAGTTCATCGAGGCGCGTGCGGCTGATCGAAAGTGAGCCGGCGCCGGCATCCACGCGGGCGAGCATCAGCAGATCTTCGACCATGCGTGAGAGGTGGGTGAGCTCCTGCGACGCGCTGTCGACGAACTTCATCAGCTCCTCGGGGCTTCGGGGATGGCGTTTGACCAGATCGAGCTCGCCGCGCATGATCGCCAGCGGCGTTTTCAGCTCGTGCGAGGCATCGGCGATGAAACGCTCCTGGCTTAAGAAGGCCTGTTCGAGGCGGTTGAGCAGCTCGTTGAGCGTCAGCGAAAGGTGCCGAAGCTCGTCATCCACGACAGGCACGGGCAGCCGTTCGGAGAGATTTTCAGGTCGCAGGCGCTTGGCTTTTTCGATGATGGCGTTGACGGGCGCCAGCGCGCTGCCCGACAGGTACCAGCCGCCGAAGCCCGCGATAATCAGCGTAAGCGGGATGCCGAATAGAAAAAACAACAATAGGCCACGGCGTTCCTGATCCAGCAGCGTCAAGGACACGGCCACTTGTAAAATAAACGGCACGGGCCCGCGGTCGCGCACCTCGTAAGTCAGCAGCCGGTAGGCGAGATCGTTCTGGTCCTTCGTGGCGAACACTTTCTTGCGGCTGATCGTACGAAAGTACAGGCCCTCCTGGTTCACGGCATTGAGGTCGTCGCCATCGAAGGGCAGCTGCGCGGTACCCAGCGTGCGCGAGCGGGCGATGATCTTGCCGTTGACGGCCACGATCTGCAGAAAGGCTTTGCCGGCTGAAAATGGAAAAATTTTACCGCCGCTGGTGAGAATTTCGGAATCGACGGCCACGTTGCCGAAGACGTCGATATTGATCGCGCGGGCAACATCCAGCGCGTGGTTGTAAAGGTCAGCGTCGAACTCGGTCTGATGGTTGCGGATAAAGGCGGTGTAGAGCAGGAAGCTGAAGACGATTAACGTGGTGCCGAAGATTGCGACAAAAAGCGCGGTGATGCGCAGGCGAATGCTGCGCCAGGTACGGCCGCGGCCTTTTCTGACGAACCGGCTAATCTTCTCGAAGGACATAACCTGCACCAACGACCGTGTGGATGAGTTTCTTTTTGAACGGCTGATCCACTTTCTTGCGCAGCATGTTCACGTACACGTCGATGACGTTGGAGTCGCTGTCAAAGTCGACATCCCAGACGTGCTCGCTGATCTCGGTACGCGAAAGCGCGCGGCCCGGATGGCGCAGAAAATATTCGAGTAGGGCGAATTCCTTCGGCGTTAGCGACAGCTCGCGGGTGGCGCGCGTAACCCGGCGTGCGCTGAGATCCATTTCAAGATCTGCAAAGCGCAGGATGGAGGCCACCCCGGCCGTGTTCCGGCGCAACAGGGCGCGCACCCGGGCGAGCAGCTCGTCAAAGGCGAACGGCTTGGTGAGATAGTCGTCGGCGCCCGCATCCAGGCCATGGACCTTGTCCTTGGTGCCGGCCAGCGCTGTGAGCATCAGAATCGGTCCGCCATAGCCATCGCGACGCAGGTGGCGTGCGGTGTCGAGGCCATTCTGGTCGGGCAGCATGACGTCCAGCACGATGAGGTCATAGGCGTTCTCGCCCGCCAGCGATTCGGCGGCCGTGCCGGTTTCGGCCAGGTCGACGGAGTAACCCGCCTCGGTCAGACCTTTTTTGAGGAAGTCCGCCATTTTTCGCTGATCTTCAACCACGAGAAGTCGCATAAGGGACTTCTAACATAGAAAAATCGCGAGGACTAGCGTCGGCCGCGTCCGGTTTTTTTGGCTTCGGCGGGCTCATCAAGTGAGGCTTTCAGCTTTTCGAATTCGGCTTCCAGCTCCTCGTTGATCTGGGACGCTGACGCGATGGCAACGACGTTGCCGACTTTTTCGAGGCTGGTGAGCTCCGAAAGCACGTCAGAAACTTTTTCGGCATCCGAGCGCTCCGGCGCCACGGACGCAGGTAGCTTACGACAGGCCTCGACGGGTTTGAACTTCAGCCACTTTATTAGAATTTCATCGAGCTGCTTGCGCTCGATGGGCTTGGTGACATAATCGTCCATGCCGACTGTGATGCATTTTTCGCGATCTCCGGCCATGGCGTTGGCCGTCATGGCGATGATCGGCAGGTGGCCGCCTTCAGCGGCTTCGCGTTCCCGCAGTCTGAGGGTGGCCTCATAACCATCCATCTCGGGCATCTGGCAGTCCATGAGAATGGCGTCGTATTTGATGCGCGAGACGGCGTCGAGCACTTCCAGACCATTGGCTGCGCAGTCGGCGCGGTAGCCCAGCTTTTCGAGCATCTTCATCGCGATTTTCTGATTGATCGTATTGTCTTCGGCAAGAAGGATGAGTACGTTTTTGCGCTCCTCGGCGGTCATGACGCTGAACAGCGCCGTGGGGCCTGGGGCGGGTGCAGGGTTCTGCTTTTCTGCCGTCAAAGCCAGCGGCAAGATGAACCAGAACGTCGAACCCTCGCCCTCATGGCTTGTAAAACCAATTTCGCCACCCATGAGCTCGGTGAGCTTTTTACAAATTGACAGGCCCAGACCGGTGCCACCGTATTTGCGCGTCGTCGAGCTGTCGGCCTGCGAGAAGCTTTGAAAGATACGGTGATGCAGGCTTTCGGGAATTCCGATGCCGGTGTCGCGCACCTCGGTGCGTACCCAGAGGGTGTTGTTCTCTTCACGTACTTTATGCACCGCGATCGAGACCTCGCCCCGCGCGGTGAATTTGAGCGCGTTGTTCAGTAGATTGAGGAGAATCTGCCGAAAGCGCATCGAGTCGCCTCGGAGATTTTGCGGGATATCGGCGTCAATTTTTGAGGAGAAGCGGATTCCGCGCTGGCTGGCCGAGTGCCCCAGAATATCGCGCGTGTCTTTTACGGCGGCGTGGATGGCGAAGTCGGCGATATCGATATCCATCTTGCCCGCCTCGACCTTGGAGAAGTCCAGGATATCGTTGATGAGATCCAGCAGCACGACGGCCGAGCGTTTGACTGTCTGGGCGTAATCGAGTTGCTCGGCGTTGAGCTCGGTATCGAGCAGCAGGCCGGTCATGCCGATAACGCCGTTGATCGGGGTGCGGATTTCGTGGCTCATCGTGGCCAGAAATTCTGACTTCATGCGCGAAGCTTCGAGGGCGGAATGCTCGCGTGCGCGCAGGTGATTCTGCTCGTTTTCGCTGCGCTTGCGTTCAACAACGCGACCAAGCTGCGTGCCGATGTGCCCCATGATTTCGAGCAGCTGAGCATCGTATTCCATCGACTTGCCCGAATAAAATTCCAGGACGGCGGCTACTTTTTGATCGGCCAGCACTGGAAAAGCAAAACAGGAGTGCAGATCTTCTTCCAGCGCTTCGTTGGAACGGACAAACCAGGGCTCCTGCGTGACGTCGCGCACCCAGACCGGAGTGCCAGTCGTGTAAACGCGACCCGGGACGTCTTCGTCGGCTGCCAGCTCGCGGGTCGCGGTGCTTTGCTGAAATTTTAGATAGCTCTCGGCAACCCGGCGGTACCACAGTTTTGAGGAGACGAAGCGGGGTGGGCCGTTTTCTGAGAGCAGATAAATGTGCGCCAGGGGCCAGCCGGTGTGCTTGCAGATTTTTTCCAGACTTGTGCCCAAGGCCTCATCCACGGTGGCTGCTTCATTCGAAGCAACTGTAATCGCTTGCAGGAGCTGCAGAAAGCCGCTTTCTCTTTTGGCGAAGCCTTCGGCAATTCGGCGCAGAGCATCGAGCTCGTTGGTCTTGGCGGCGTTCGTGTAGATGAGCGGCACCCAGATCACGATCATTCCAATTACGGCCAGCGCCATGGCGAACTCGTGGTCGAAAAGCTCCAGCTTCACCCCCGCTAGCGCGGCCCACCCTACGGCGACGGGCACCGTTAAGGCGAGCGGTAACAGGCGGCGTGCCAGCTCGGCGCCGGCACCGCTGCTGGCGCGAAACACCAGCATAATTCCTTTGTCGGGGCGTGCCAGGAGCAGCCCCGCGCCGAGCCCAATCACCATCAAGGCCGTATGAATCGCCATTTGCATGAAGGGTGCGATGCCATGCAGAAAGGTTACGTTGTAGAGGTAGATTACGAGGGGCGGTAAGCCCAGCAGAATGACGCTGATCGCGAGGTACTGGGCCGGGCGATGGCCCCGCGGCGACTCTTTATCGATACAGATCACGCCCAAACCAAAGAGCGCGAAACTCAAGGCGCTGTTAAACGCCATGCGTCCGGGCGAGTAGGTGCCGATGGTGTTGGGAGCTTCGGTAAAAATTAGCTGGTCCAGGCCAAGGCTTGCGCCGGAGATATATTCGAGCAAGGTAGCCACGCCAATCGCGAAGACTCCGAGGCTGAAGGCCTGGGTGATGCGCCAGCGCAAGGCTGAAGCCTCGTTGGCCGGACGAAGTGCCGCTAGTAGCGCAATTCCGGCAAAGACGAAGGCCACGGCAGTGTTGCCTTTCATCGCAACCCATTCGGGGCGCCACGATTTGAGTACGTGGCTATCCACAACCCAGCCATAGAGCGTAACGGTGCCGCCGAGAATCGACAGCAGCGCCAATGCAGTGGAGATGCGGTGTTTTGGATAATTCATCCCATTGTCCTATCGGCAAGATCAGGCAGATCCTGGGTAGGCAAAACTTGACCGGCTGTCGATGCCATTGCCCCGCTACCACCGACAACTTACAATTGACCCATGTCCAAGCCCGTTAAAGAGATTCTCATCATCGATGATGACGAATCCATTTTGCTGATGGCCAACAAGATTCTGTCCGGCGCCGGCTATCGCGTTTATGAGGCCTCCAGCGTGGACGAGGCTGTTGAAACCGTTCAGAAACGCATTCCTCATCTGGTCATCACCGATTTGAAGTTGAAGGGCGAGTCGGGTTTTGAATATCTGGAGAAGCATCGCAAGCTTAAGGAAATGAAGAATGTTCCGGTCATCGTTCTAAGCGGCGTACGCTCGCAGGAGGCGATTTACCAGGCCAGTGCCCTGGGTGCGGTGGATTACGTGACCAAGCCCATCGATGCCTCCACGCTGGTGGCCAAGATCAAGAAGGCGCTCAAAGACCGCAAATTTCCGCATGTCACCTTGCCTGAAGACCAGGTTTCAATCGTGCAACTTTCCGCGCCGGGAAAGATCATTCAGGCCAACGAGATCGGTTTTCTGCTCGAGGCTCCCGTGCGCATTGCCGAGAACACCCGCATAGAACTCAACAGCCCGCTACTACGTATTCTGGGCTTGGAAACCTGCATCTTTCAGCGCAGCCAGCTTCCGGCGCGGCCCGGACTGCCCGGACAATATCTTAATGACGTCGCCGTGATTGGCCTGACGTCGGTGCATGCCAATCGTATTCGCGAGATCATGAGAACCTGGAAATGAAATCTTCCAAGGCGCCACCCAAAGTCTCGGATGATGCGCCATTGGCTTTGCTCGTCGATGACGATCCGATGCACAACAAGATTTTATCGGCCGTGCTCAAGAAGCTGGGCATCACCTCAATCGTCACGACGAGCGCCAAGGAATTTCTCGCCCGGCTCAAAGAGGTGAAACCCAATATCTGCCTGGTCGATCTGAATATCGACGAACTGGGCGTGGGCTACACGCTGATCAAGGCCGTCCGCAAAGTCTTGGGTAACTCGATGCCCATTATCGTGCTCTCGGGCCAGAGCGACCGGCAGGCCATCGCGCACGCGCTTGAGGTGGGTGCCAATGATTTTATCGCCAAGCCGCTGGATCGTGCCATTCTCGCGTCCAAGCTGACGCGTTATCTGATGACCGAGGAGCTGCTCGTCTCGCAGTCTTCTTTTTTTCCCGTGCCCGAAGGCGGCTCCGACGCCAGCCTCGTGCTTGATTTCGTGCTGCGCGAGGTGGATGAGTTCGGCATTCGCATCAGTAGCCGGCACCTGCTCAACAAGGGTTCGGTGTTCTATATCGACAGTGTGCTGTTGCACGAAATTACGGGAACGGGTGAGGCGCATCTGTTTACGATCACCTCGACTTTTCTGGAGCCTGACGGCGAATCGTACGCGGCCTTCGCCGAATTTGATCACACCAATGAGAATGTGCTGGCCGGTGTGCGGCGCTGGCTGAGCAAGCAGCACTAAGTACGCATGCGTTGGCTGGCGGTATTACTGATCTGCTGCAGTGTCGAAGCCTTGGCCGAATGCGAACGAGTCTACGTGTGCCATAATCATCACGTGGCGTGCAACTGTCCCGCCACCCCACCGTGCCTTCCGGGGTCTATCTTTCCAGGGCCGATTCCCAAGGGCTTTAAGTTCGAGCCGGAAGGGCTTTATATCCGGATTCACTATCATGGCCAACTCGTCGAGCCGATGTCGGTGCCGAAGGGCGCCTGCGGGGTGATCCGGCCACCGCTAAAAAAATATTTCCTGCCCGCGGAGGTTTTTTATCCTTCGAGTTTTGGTGAGACCCTGGGCGTTCCATTCGACACGCCCACAGGCAAGCAGGCAGACGACGATGAGGGTCCCGGTTATGATCCCGAGGCGGCGCTGGCCAAAAAGCCTGCGGCAAAAACCTCAAAATCCAAACCTAAGCACGAAAGTACGGCCTTCGAAGCGCCGGCGCAGACCGCGGGCGTAGTGTCGTCCGAGGCCGTAGTGCCGCCCAGCGCGCCAGCTGAGCCGAGTTCGTCCGCCAGCGAAGCAGTGCCAGCCACTCCGGGCGGAGCGGCCGAAGTAGGGTTTGGCAGCCCGCCCGCCGCGCCAAGGACCAAGGAACGTACACTGCCAACGCTGATCCAGTCACCGGTACGCTAAGCGACAGAGCCTGGCGATGCGCCGACGAGACGCACGACTGTAATTTCACTGCGCGAGCCCAGCCGTACGGGTGGACCCCAGTGGCCGGTTCCACGATTCACGTAAACCCACATGTCACCAAACCGATAAAGGCCGCGTGCGAATTTGTGAAACAGATGCACGAGCAAGGTCCACGGAATGAACTGCCCGCCATGGGTATGCCCCGAGAGCTGCAGGCTGAAGCCCAGAGGTGCCGCAGCCGTAGCACTGGCCGGCTGATGGGCGAGCAGGATGCGCGAGGTGACCTCAGGGGGCGCATGGGCCAGCGCCGCCACCGGATCCGAAACTCCGCTGGGCGAGTTGCGCGCTGCCCAGAAGTCTGCCACGCCCGCAATCAAGATACGGCCAGTCGCCCGCGTGATGATCGCATGGGCATTGATCAGGGGCGTAAACCCAAGCTTCGTCGCCTCGGCGGTCCACTGCTCGGCGCCCCAGTAATATTCATGATTGCCTGTGACGTAAAAACGGCCATCGCGGGCGCGAAGCGCAGCCAGCGGTTCAAAGTGCTTGCGCAGCTCTTCGACTTCACCGTCGAAGATATCGCCCGTAAGCGCGACAGCGTCGGCCGCAAGTGCGTTGACGGTGGCCACTACCTTGGCGACGAAATCGCGCTGCATCGTAACGCTGATGTGCATATCGGAGAGCTGCACAATGCGATAATTTTCAAAATCCGGTGGCAGCCCGGCAATGGGAATGTCGACGTGGGTCACTCGCGGGGCGCGACGCGCGGCAAGCATTCCCAGGACAAGCAGCGCGACGGCGGCACCCAGGGTCGCACCACCCGCCAGCGTGCTATAAAGTCTGGAATCGCGAATGACGAGATACAAAACGTCACGCGCGACGACAAAAAGCAGGATAAAGCTAAGCAGTCCCATGGAGACGAAGCTGCACCATACCAGAGCATCCCGCACCCGCGACCGGGCCGGCGAGTCGTCAGCCCAATGAAACGCCGGCAGCCAGAGCATGAGACCAAAGGGTAGCGCCAGTACAAGCCAGAGGTATGTCTTTGTGAGCCAGTCGAGAGCAGTCAATCCAATAAGCTGATGACCCAGATAGGCAAACCAGATACTTAGAAAGGCGGTGACCGTGACAAGAAAGCGATTGATTCGACGTTTCATGGATGGCCAAAGCTAGCACATCAACAATTGTGTTTGCCAAACTTCTCCCAATGCGAAAATCTAGGGCCTATGGCCAGTTCAAAAAATTGTCGCTGGGAGTCGCTGGGCAAAGACGGCAAAGGCATTCCGCTTTATATCTGCAGTCCTGCAGACGAGCAGCCCCAGGGTGCCGTAATTATTCTTCAAGAGATCTTTGGCGTAAACCGTCACATGATGGATGTTGCCGAACGAGTCATGGCCGAGGGCTATGCGGCCGTGGTGCCCGATCTGTTCTGGCGTTATGCACCGCGGTTTACGTGCGGCTACGACGAAGTTCAAAAGGGCCTTGAGCGCGTACAGTCGCTGACTGAAGAAAATTTTCTCGCCGATATGGATAGCGTGCTGGCCAAGCTCAAGGCCGAGTTTGGCGTTAGCGGCGAGGCCGTGGGAGTTGTCGGCTTTTGCATGGGTGGCCGGCTGGCGTATCTTTTGGCTGCAACCAAACCCCTCGGCGCGGCGGTGGCGTTTTATGGCGGCGGCATCGCGCAAGGGCCGATCAAGAAAACTTCAAACATACAATGTCCGCTGCTCTTGCTGTTTGGCGGAAAAGATAAACATATTCCCAAGGCCGATGTCGATGCCATTCGCGGGCAGCTTGCGGCGGAAAAAAAACACGCTGAAGTGGTGGTCTATCCCGAAGCCGAGCATGGCTTCTTCTGCGATGCGCGCGCCTCCTATAATGAAGAGGCCGCCTTTGATGCCTGGGAGCGCGTCCTGAATTTTTACTCCAAGAATCTGTAGTCCAACTAAAAACTTAGTTGCTAACAACTAAAACATTAGTTATATTGACTGCACGGGGGTATTCGCATGAGTCCAAAAGCAGCACCAAAAAATTCCAAAGCGTTGCTCACCGAAGTCGAGCTCGAGCTCATGACTCTGCTGTGGCGGCTTACCGAGGGCTCGGTCAACGACGTACTGGCGGCGCTGCCGCCGGGGCGCAAGCTGGCCTATACCTCGGTGTCGACCATTCTGAGGATCCTTGAACAAAAAGAAATTGTTCTGAGCCGCAAAGAGGGGCGGGGGCATGTCTATGTGCCGCGCCTGACTAAAGACAAGTATGAGTCCGTGACCGTACAGCATGTGGTGAGCAAAGTTTTTGATGGCGCGCCGGCTTCGCTGGTGCGGCGCCTGCTGGACGAAAGCGAGCTTACCGAAGAAGAGCTCAAAGCCATTCGCCGGCTCGTCAACGAAAGGCTGTCATGAAAACCTATCTCGAAATAAATCTCCTGCTCGCCCTAGGCTGGCTTGCGCTTCGCCTGGTAATGGTGGCGCGCCAGACGCCCCGGCTTCGGCTGGCTCGTTTGGTTTTTCTGGGCGCGCTGCTCCTGCCCGTGGCTGCCGCGTTTTTTCCGGTGCACAGGCTGCCGCATTCCAGTGTTCAGGTTTGGAGTGAGTTCAAGCACGGCACCGCGACGGTGGCTTACTCGCTGGAGCACAGCGGTAGGGCGCTGCTGCATGGGGCGACGTCGAGCCAGCTTACCTTTAACGATCTGGCCGCAGGTATGAGTTTGGCGGCCTGGTTTGTGCTGCTCGCAGGCATTCTTGGCGGCAGTCTCAATTTCAGCCTGCAGCTGCGAAAGCTGACTCGCGAGCTTGAGCGCGCCCAGCAGCTAAGGAAGGTGGGACGGGTGCGGGTGCTGGCCTCTGACGGCCTGGGCGTTCCCTTTGCAACCTGGTTGCCGTTTCGTGCCTACGTCGTGCTGCCCGTATTCATGCTGGGCTCGCGTAGCGATACCTTGATTGCGATTCGCCATGAGCTGCAGCACCATCGTAACCGCGATACGCTCTGGCTTTATCTGGTGACCTTGCTTCGAATCAGCTGCTTCTGGAACCCCGCCGCCTATGGCTGGTCCCGGCTGTTTGGCGAGCTTCAGGAAATTACCTGTGACGAGATTCTGATTGGCCGTCGGAAAGTCTTGCCACGGGCGTACGGCCGCTGCCTGCTCAGGGTAGCGGAACTTGCCGTGGGTTCTCGCCGTTTTCCAGTCGGTACCACTGGAATGGCGGCGGGTGCTTCCGGCTCACTCCTCAGAAGGAGAATCGAAATGATTCTGAATCAGAAAAAAAGAACGCAAGTGTGGCTGCAGGTGGCTTTGGGACTGGGTACCCTGGTGGCGTTGGCCACCACCTCGTTGGTGTTGCGCGCCTCGGAGCTGGGCACGTTTGATCGCAGACTGACCTTGGCAGAAGCTCAGCAGCTGGCCACCGTCGCAGCAGTGAGCAGTACGATTCCCGTAACGGTCAATGATCTGGTGCTCGTCGAGCTCAATCGCTTCGTCGGCACGCCCGGCGGCCGGGCTTCGCTGCGCGACGCCCTGACGCGCATGCCGCAGTATAAGGCCATGATCGAAAACAAGATCGACGAGCACAAGTTGGCCGCTGAGCTTCTCAGTGTGCCAGTACTGGAGTCACGCTTTGAAAATGCGTCCTGGACGCCGGGCGCAGGTCTTTGGGGTTTTATCGCTCAAACCGCGCGGCATTATGATCTGGTTGTCAACGAGCGCGTCGATGAGCGCCTCGACGAGGAGAAGGAAACCGGCGCGGCCATGCGCTACTTTCGCGATCTTCACAACCAGTTCCACGACTGGCGACTGGCGCTCAGAGCCTACAATGAGGGCGAGAACAAGGTGGCCCGGCTCATCAAAAAATTCGGCACGCGCGACCCGTGGGAGCTCGAGCACCTGTCGCAGAGCAAAGAGCATTATCTGGCAAGCGTGACCGCGATTATCATCTTGATGAAGAATCCAGCCGTTCTCGACTAAGCGGACTTCGGCGTCGGAACCCCGGAATCGGGTTCTGGTGCTCCGGCGCCGAGTTTTACCCGCCCGCGCTTACTTGCAAGTCGCGCAGCTTTCGCGCTTGATCAGATGAATGGTGTGGCCGCGTTCGGCTGACATCTTTCTCACGATAATGTCCTGGTGAATGAGTGGTATGAAGGTCGACTTCGCATTGCTCATGATATTGGCGCCATCATAGGGCCGCCAGCAGTCCAGGCGCTTGCTGCAGCCACCGCCATGAAACAGAGCGGGCGTGCCATCGGGGTATATCTTGGGCGCCGTGCCCAGCTGACTGCCCGTGGTGATGAGCGTGAAAGGTGCGATGGCGCCATACCAAGGTATGGCGCCGTGGTGTTGGCTTCGGGCCATGCCATCATTTTCGTAGGAAGCCTTCGCGTCGAAACAGGCGATATTCGAATAGGAGTCGGCAGGGCTGCAGAATGCCTTGGTCTCTTTCTCTGAATATTCATACTCGTCGCCCATGCCATACGAGTGCAGAATCTCGTGCACGGTGGTCGGCAGTGGATATTTCGTCGAAGCCAGGGGAATGGTGCCGCCGGAGCCACCGTTGGCATTGCTCGTCACGACAATGGTGCGGTGGGCGCCGTGCTGGGCGCCAATAACAGCGGCAAAGTCCCGGTCGCAGCAGATCAGTCGTGCGGAGTTGGCATCGCAGTCCGAACGGCAGTTGAGCTTTGCTGTATCGGCCCGCACAATTTCAAAGGCGAGCTGATTTCCCATCTGGTCAAATGGCGGAAGACTTTTCATGAGCGCAACCATCTGTCCCGCCGTAGCGGCGGCCTCGTCAGTGTCGGCCACGATGACGAACTTGTAGGCGGCCGGCGGCGGGGGTGGTGGGATGAAGACTCCGGGGGCCGGTGCCGGCGTATGGTATTCGTCGGCATGCACGTCATGCTGCGGTGACGTCAAGGCCAGCAAGGCCAGGCCGAGTAGTGTCGCGCGTCCACTCATGGTGTGCCTTGGGCCAGGAGTTTTCCGTTCCTGAGCAGGCGAATCCTGAGCTGGGAGTTTTTGAGTCTGGGCTCGAGTGGAATTGCGGTGGTAAAGATGGGCTGCTTTTCGGGCTGAACGCCGCCACTAAGCTGGTCGTCGTCGCTCACGCGGTCAAAATGCAGGCTCGGATTGAGAAAAATTTTTCGATAAAACCAAACCTTGCCCTTGGCGTCCACCAGCTCAAGCTTGACGTTCTCGGAGTGGGAAAGGGGAAGCGCGCCGCAGAAATTTTCAGCGTGCTCGGCCTGATGTAGGCGCAGTACGGACTTTTTTTGCAGATCGAGCTTCCAGGTCATGCGCGTCAGGTCGCGGCAGGAATCTAAACCCCAAGAATGGGTCGCACCCGAAAGCATGACAGAAAATAAGACGAAGCCGCTCAAACCCATCGCCAATCCCCACCTGCTTTTGAGTATACCATAGCGCGGGTCTGGGCGGGAAGACGCTAGAGGAGCGCCTGGATTTGCTTGCGAATTGGCCCATCGATGCGATGAGCGGAGCCTTCGATCTCAAAGAAGGTGCCGGTCACGCCACGCGCGAGCAGGGCGGCGTGTGAGCTGCGGGCATCGCCCAGGGCCACGACCTCGTCGGCGGAGCCATGGACGGCGTCGATGCGCGCAGGCAGCGCGCCCGTCAGCTCGTCGCTCAGATATTCGCAGGCCACTCCGATGATCTGTCGCACATCACTGAGTTTTTGCGCGGCAAACGGCGCCAGGTAACCACCCTGTGAAAATCCGATGATCCGCTTGGGCAGGTGAGCAAGTTTGAGCTGCGCAATGCCGTTGGCCAGAAAACCCAGGGCCAACTGCATGTCGATGAAGTATTCCTTGGTCAGTGGATCGTAGAGGTACCAGCTGTGGGTCATGATATAACCGTGCTCTGCCCGATGCGGCATCGGAAAGGGGCCATCCGGCGCCAGCACCACCGCTTCGGCGGGCAGCAGCGGCTCGAGTTTTTCCAGGATGCGCTGGCCCGACTCGGCAAAGCCATGCAGCAGCAAAATGAGTTCGCGTGGCTCGGCGGTTTTGGCGGGGCGGATGCGATAGTCAAACGGTAGCGGCGCGGAGACGTACAGCCTGCCTGAGTTCTCTTCGTCGAAGGTCGTGTGTTTGCGCATCTGCGGCTCACTCCATATAACTACGTGATGACTACGTGATGATTGTCTTGTCTTTATAGTACGATCGTAATACAAAGAAAATATGTCACGCTACTCTTCCGAACACAAGGCGCAATCGCACGGCAGGATTCTGGCGGCAGCGGCGCACCTTTTTCGCAAGAACGGCTTCAGTCAAACCGGTGTCGATGCCGTCATGGGCCGCGCGGGCCTTACGGCCGGGGCCTTTTACGCTCACTTTGATTCCAAGGCTGATCTGATCGCGCAGACGCTGGCGCGCGCGACGGCCGCGGGCCGGGCGAAGCTCCTGGCCGGAACCGAGCGGCTGCCCGACTCCCAGTGGTTTACGGTAGTGGTGAAACGTTATCTGAGCGAATTTCATCGTGATGACCAGACCGAGGGCTGCGCGGTGGCCTCGCTCTTGAGCGAGCTTGCGCGAGGTGACCGGCGCGTGCGCAAAGTTGTTGAGCAGTATTTGGAGGACGTTGTCGCCTCATGGGCGCAGCGCACGCCCGAGAGTGCCGACTTCAGCCGCGAAGACCGGGCGCTGGCCACTTTTTGTCTGCTCATCGGGGGACTTTCACTGGCCCGCGCGGTGCATTCCAAAACATTATCGGATCGAATATTGAAAGCCTGTCGAAAACTAGCTCTCGGGGGAGTGAAGGTATGAAGCCACAAGAGTCCGCAGTCAAGTTGCAGAAGCCCGGTGCCGGGTTGCCCTTAATCGAGGGGCTGGTCGCCAGATACTTCATCATGCCGTTAAAGTCGCGGCAGATGAGCTGGGAGCAGTCCGATCAGCTCTTTCTGCGCGAAACCGAGAAAATTTTAAAGCTCGTCTCGCAGCTCGATACCGCCGCGCTCGAAACCCAGGTGCTGATTCCGCACATCGCGGGCATCGAAGACAGCTCGCGCTTCTGGTCGCCCTCGATGACGATGGAGCATCTCATGATCGTGGCGCCACACATGTCGTCAGTGATTGTTGAGCTGAGTCACGGACGGGTGCCTCCGGTTGTCGTTGACGTTGCCGCGGTCAAGCCCAAGCGCGCGATTCCCGCCAAAGACGTGGCCAGGCTTTTTGCGGGCACGATGAAGGATGTGCACGAGCGCGTGAGCACCGAAGTTGGC
>JBBRLF010000054.1:0-19652 GCA_038231515.1 candidate division WWE3 bacterium | reverse complement strand
CCGGGCACTGTGGCTGTGGAAAGGCATGGCAGTCGAGCACGCCAGTACCTGAAACGCCACGGGTGGCGGTGAAGGCTCCCGAACCGGAATACGAAAGTGTCATGGTGGCGATCGCTGAATCCTGTGACATCGGCGTATAGCGTACAATTAAAGTACAGCTTCCCGTCAGCGCGGCCACGGATGCGCCCGTGGCGCAGGTGCCGCCCACCGCGGAAAACGGAGCAGCCAGGCCCAGTCCCAGTGTGGAAAGGTCGCCCAAGGTTCCGGCTGCGCGACCCGTGTTCGTGACTAAAAACGTATGGTCGGCGGTCGCACCAATGGCAACGCTTTTATAGTCGTAAGTAACCCCATCTGAAATCGAGAGCGCCGGCAGCGGCGTTGGACAAGCGGGCTGAAAATGGTTGAGACAATCGAGCACGCCATAGCCATCCAGATTCAGCTTGGAGTTGGCCGGAGTCGTCAACGTCGGATCCTGATAGCTCAAGATGAGTGCCTGTGAAACATGGGCTTCAAACGCGGGCGTAAAGCGAATGAAGAGCGTGCAGGTGTCGGCCGAAAGGGCGTGCAGGTTTACCCCGGGCTGGCAGGTACCGCCGACTAACGAATAAGGTGCCGTCAAAGCCAGACTTGCCGAACTTAATGGCGATAGCGTCGCATCAGAGGCGCCAATATTGGTTACGGTGAAAGTCAGATCCTTCGTCGTGCCGATGACTACGCCACCAAAGTTTGGCAGGCTGCCAGTTAGGCTCAGCTCAGCGGAGCCCGTTTCCGGCGTTACAGGATTTACGCAGCCCACACCTAGTGCGGCGGTAAGAACAAGCAGGGCCAAAATTGGGCTAAAGCGGCTGGGCGCAAGACTCATGGGAACTCCCGTTAAAACAATGAGTTTCGTTATATATCATAACTATACTAAAATAGTCAACTATAGATTCCGTGATCAGTGTCTAGCGCCGGGTAGTGAATTGGTAAGATGGTTTTCGGGGTACTTGTCGTCTTTGAAGAAGACAGGCCTCTAAATCGACATGCTTTCAAGCTGTTGCGAGTGACGGTTTTTTGCGGATTCTGGCACGATCCACGCAGCTCTTTCTATTTAGAGAGAGTAAAAATATATGATTCTGGAATTTCGCGGATGGCGCCTGGCGCTTATGGTCAGTCTTGCCCTTGTGTTGCTGTCATCTTCTTCGGCTCGGGCCGGGCGTACGCTTGAACGCCTGAGCAGGGGCGATGTGGCAAGTATGCAGGAGCTCGAACGGCTCGTTACCGCCAAAGGCTTTGCGCTGCTAGATTCTCGGCCGGCCTGTGCTCAACGAGGCAATGAGCTGGGGCTTACGACGGGCGAGTATAATTCACATGGCTGGATCCAGTATGATTATCCTAAATCATTTCTGGCTGCACCTAAGCAATATTCCTACTCCGACCTCGCAATCAGCACCGCGGCCTGCGACAAGCTGTATGACGAGCGCGGCGAAAAACATGGATTTCCCGGGTGGCTCGAGGCTAGAGACCGGTGCCAGGTGCGTGGTTATCAGCCACTGCGTGTGTACGTCGAGATGCATCCCGCGCATGATCCTGCCAGCCGGGTGAGTGACTTCATGACCGATGACCCCTGGAATGTTCATCACGAGGTGAACGTGCGCTACCTCGAGGTGAGTGACCTGCTCGAGCTACGACGCAAAATCGCGGCCCTGGTTATGGACTGCCATGTGATCGAATACCTGTTTGTAGGGTCACATGGCTCGCCGAATACCATATATTTCTCGCGCACCAACACCTCGGCCACCATTGCTGAAACGATCCGGACGGGCATTTCGCTCTGCTCGCTGGCTCCCGCTGCCAAGCTGCAGTTTGCCGGTTGCAGCGTGGCGTGTGGCTGGGGAGCACGCGCGGTAGCAAAAGATTTACAAAACCTGGTCGGCACGGACCCGGTGCCGGCGGGCAAGGTTTCGTTGCTGCTCAACACGGCCACGGGCCACGAATGGCAGTTTCCCTATACGAAGTCACTGCGTTCCGAAAACGGCATTGCCATCGAGTATTCTCTGCAGAGCAATACCGCCGCAAGTGATTTTGACGTCGAAAACGCTCCGGCGTGTGAGGACTTATGAAGAGACTCGGATGTGCGCTTTTCATACTGCTCTTGTTTGGCGCATTGAGCGCCCCGTGCTGCCTTGCCACGGCGCCCCCGCGCTTCAAGATCAACGCCCTGACCTACGACCTGGCACAGAAGTGGCTGATCTACAAATACCACCTGCAGTACGGCTCAGACGCTCAGTACGCCCAGGCGTTCAGATGTCTGATGACGATCGCGGTGCTCAATCAGAAGCAGCCCTATTCGCCGATTGTAAGCATTCGTACCACCGAAGGCCTGCCAGAAGATGTGCGTGCCATCGCGGATGAGGGCGCATCGCATGACCCTCGTACATCACCGATGAAGCCGGGCGGACTGGGGATGTTCGAGGGCATTGTTCAAGAGCTTTCGAAAGGCAGTCCCGAAGCCGTATACCGGGAACCTGAACTTTATCTGGAGTTCGACATGGGCTCGCGCCAGATCACACGAAGTTTTGCATGGAAAGAACCAGCCTGGAAAACACTGCCCGAAAGTCTGGTTACCCTGGGCCTGCCGCCGATTTGGCTGGATCAATACGTAGCCGTCTGCGCATTGCAGACCGGGCTCTTAAAGTCGCAGCTCGCACCGCCTGCACCCGCCTGCAAGCAGTGACAATATAAAAAGCATGGTCAGCGCGCCCATTGCTTTATCTTAGCCCCTCGAATGTCGCGCGACCAGAAGCACCCTTAGAATAGAAAGTCCGGCAGTGGCTGTGAGCAACCTCAGAGGCTTCATACGGCCATTTATTTTTGACCACTTATTATCTTGCAAATAATATCACTATATTTAGATGCGCACTGCGCCGACAATGCTTATAGGAGAGATCAAAATGAATAGTATTGTTAGCCTGGCTGCGGTTGTTTTATTGGGTCTGGAGCTGGCGGCGCCGAGTGCGCAGGCACAGACGTTCGTGGCAGGTGGCCTGCTGAATTCCGGCGCACTTAAGCCGCTGGCTCAGATTGTCAGCCCCCCAATAACACCCGTTCCGTCTGGTTACGGAAACTACTGCAGCATCGTCTACCCGAACAGGACCTGGGCCTTTGAGTTCATGATCGGATCGAACTCTGATCCTTGCGGTGATATCAATCAGCGCGCGCCGGGCGGTCAGATTCGGCATTCAGGGCTTTGGTCTGAAAAAGGCGAGAACAATGTCATGGTACGCTGTGATTCAGGTGACTACGTGTATCGTGCAGCCGGCGCCGCATTCCTCAATTCAGTGGCGGCAGCGCACGGCCAGGAGGCGAACTGCAGCTACATACTTTCGCCTGCAGTCCTGCCGGTTTTCGGGCACCCCTGGGGCATACGCAGCGAGCTGAGCCCGGCTGCCACCGCACTGCACGCCCATTACGGCGACCCTTATTTCAATCAGCTGGCCGATAGCGACGTCAGTTCGCCCTCGGGCTTCAACTATGACCTGTTCGGGCAGGCCTGGGACGTTTCGATTTTTGGGCAGCAGGCCACTCCCGCAAACAACCCGAGGCTGGGTGTCTGGGCTGTGCAGGTTGACAGATATGGCAGGGAGCAGGGCCACACAGGTTCCCGAGCCGAGTGTCTGGCGACAAGCCAGGCCCCGGGCTGTGTCATCAGCTCAAGTACCACTGTCGAAGGTGCTTATGACTGGAGCATGCCCGAGGGCAAGCCCCTGCTTTCGGTGGCCAACGGCATCGTGCGCGGCGCCCGAAACCGAAACGTACGCGGCTTTGGCTGCCGTACCGACACTCAGGCCGAGATCTTTATCGAATACCAGGTGGGCTCGGGGCTGTATGCCGAAAACTTCGTTGCCTGCTATCATCACATGATTACCGGTACGAGTGTCAACGTGGGACAGGTGGTTACACAGGGGCAGGTCATCGGTCAGATCGGTAATACCGGCTGCTCGTCAGAACCGCACCTCGACCTTTCCGTGATTCGGCTTACGAATCTGACCGGCATTCGGAAATATCAGTTTCAGGCGCTGCCGGTGAATCCCAACGACCCGCCCTCGGGCACTGTGCCGCCGTATACCGCTTACGGCGTTAACGGCGTGCAGGGAGCTATTGATCCCTTTGGCTGGGCGGCTCCCGCGCAAGTCGATCCCTATGCCTGGAAGTTTATCGGCTTCCAGGATCCCTACTATCCGTTCTCGGAGATTCCGGGCCTGAACGCCGTCGGAGCTTTCAGTCTGAATCTGTGGCAGCCCGGTCAGGCACCACCAGCATATAAATAATAAATATTAATCAGGAGATTAACTCATGAAAACGAAAAATCTGTTTCTGCTGTTGATTGGAATTTCAATACTTACCCTGCCCGTATTGCCCTGCCGGGGTGATACTGTCGCAGATTTGAAGGCTAACAGCTTTGAACGCGAGTCGAGGCGAAACGGCCGTAACGACGAGCGTGGTCTGGTGCGCCGGCGGCTAGCCGATGCACAAAAACGCAGCTGCCGGGAGTTTCTAAAACCTGGAATAAATCCAATTACGCCAAAGGAAGCCGCCCATTTTTCTGAATGTCATCAGCTGATTGTTGAAGCGTGTGACGAGCCCGATGCACCGCCGCAGCTCGATCGGCGTTGCAATCTGGTTTTGAACATGAAGAAGCGCGATCTGCGTGTCCTGGAAAGACAAATCAAAGCTGTGGCGAGCGGGCCGGCGGGGCATGAGGCACTTTGCGCTATCGCCGCCGACACCCGGGGCAGCATGATACGTGCTTCCCTTGAGCTGCGCACTTTGGAAAAAATGCATGGCGGAAGAACCGCCATCGGTAAAAAGATTGCCGAGGTGGCCGCCGATAGAAAGGCCTATCAGGAAGAGGTCGTGCATTGCCAGTACGCCGCAAAAATTCAGGATGGCCAGAAAAGCCTGCTGCCTGGCTTGAGTGCTGGGCCAGCCCAGCATCTGCCCATGAGTGCTGGATTGGTATTGCTGTTGGGCAACGGCACTCGCAGGGCCGAATGAGAGGGCTCAGGTTTTGACGGAGTAGCTGGTGCTGGGGCCGGCACCCCAGCGTACGAGGGTTCTATTCTGGCAGCCCTCACGCAGCCAGGCTACCGCGAGCGAACGCGAAACTTCCAGGAAGTCCTGGAGTTCCTGCGCGCTGAATTTTCGAACTCCAAACTGTCTGGCAACGCGCGCCTGAAAGTTAGCGATGCGCAAAGTTTCGCGGCTTGCGGGTTCAAGCAGGTCGCGTGTGAT
Source organism: candidate division WWE3 bacterium (assembly GCA_038231515.1). Taxonomy (GTDB): domain Bacteria; phylum Bdellovibrionota; class UBA1018; order UBA1018; family UBA923; genus JACQAX01. Next base: position 14,378 of record JBBRLF010000054.1, on the reverse strand, counting down.
TCTAAGCACGACATGTCGGTCAGAGGCCAGCCAAAATACTCCTTGGCGCACTTCGATCGCCAAGGGCAGGTGATTGGCCTTTAACCAGGCGCGTAGCCGCTTAATGGCCTGGCTCACGCGAAAGGTGGAGGATGCCGGGTTGAAGTACTCATCGGGATAAAGCTTGGCAAAGAGCTGAACGGAGTCTGGCGGAGCATAGAAATCCGATACCAGTATCTGCAACAGCCGCTGCAGCAGCTGACCCGCTTTCAGCTGCCTGCGACTGTGGGGGCTGCCCCCGTTTCTAACTTCAATAAGCAGGGGCGCTTCCCGGGAAGTCGCCCTTGAGGGAATCGTCAGATCATAGTGCGCGGGCAGATCCCGAGCCGTCATGCCAAGGCCGCGCAGCAGCTTCGTGCGGCAGCCCGGAAACGGCGTGCCGAAATAGACCCGTATCGCCAGCTCCCGGTCCTTGAGCGCCAGCGCCGTGTAGTAGTCGCAGCTGCGCTGCTCGCGCCAGTTGCCCAAATTTCCAAAATGAATTTTCAGCTCGTCTAATTTTCGAAGCTGGGCTTTGACGTTCTCGCGGCGCTGCAGGGCAATCACGGTGCGCCATTTCTGATGAATCAGAGGAATCAGCTCGTCGCCGCTTTCGTCCATCAACGCGTCCATCTGATCGAGCAGTGCAAGCGCCGGTAGCCACTGACTCTGCAAAAGCTGATTCTGCATCAGCATGTACATGGCGTCGATGCGGGCTTTGCGAAAATGCGTGGCACTCGTTTCAGCTATAATCTGCCGCAGCAGCCGCTCCGAGGTCGCGAAATCCTCGCGGCCGTGCAGCAGTGCCGACGCCAGATGCTCCTTGACCAGCAGCCGATCAAACTCAGGCAGGCGCGGGTGCCGCAAGGTTTTTTTCATCACTGCGATTACAGGCTCATAGTTCCATTGTCGTAAGTAAGCCAGCGCCAGGACGTTGGCCGCCCGTGGCAACGCGCTCAGGTCAAGCGAGGCAAGCAGGTCGATGGCTTCCTGGTGTGAGCCGAAACGCACCAAAGCGAGGCCGTATTCGGCGGTTTCTTCAACCGAGGCATCGCTTCTGGTTCGCTGGGGCCGGATATAACGGTGCAGTAAATTTATCGCAAGGTGGGGGAGCAGGACTTCGTTACAGTAATACGCCAGTCGCAGTCGCTCGACGCGGGTCAGCCTGGCGCCCAGGGCGCGCCGAATGAGCGCTTTCGCCTTGGAAAAGGCACCTGCGCGAATATGGTCACGAATTGCCTCGAGCTGGGCCTCGGTTTTCATCTTGTAATTTATATCATTGTAAGCGGCGGGTGCGCAATGAGACAATCTTCCTGAGAGTGAGTGTATGCGATGATGTTCGTCCGACTTACAATGCTGGGTCTGATATTTGTACTTGGTAGTGCGCAGGCCGCGCCGGGAAAATCTCGAACCGCACCCGCGGCGTCCATTCCCTGGTCCGTGGCTGCTGCCAACCGAGGCCTGGTCGAAAAATGCCGGCGAAGTGTGCCGCTCGGCACCTCGGTACTCGTGCAGCGGGCGGTAAAGTCACTCTGTATCGCTCCGGCGGGTTACACCCAGGCCAAGCCGGACTTCACCTTGTCCAATCAGCTCGATGGAATTCACCTCGGCTATAAACTTGTGCTCAAAATGGAAGGCTTCGAGCCGGCTGAGGTCGAGGAGAATCTGGCGGGAATGCAAGGCTGCGTGGCTCAGATTCAAAGTTTCTGGCAGCGCTACGACATCAAGTTCGACCTCGCGATTGGAGCCGCACGGGCGGACGAGGCGCATCAGTCGGTGGTGCTGTCCAATTCGGCTTGCCGCGCCGACGATCGGAAAATCTGCCTGGCTGGGCGTTTCCCCGATGCCCCACGCTGCGAAGACGGCTGCCGCTCGGAGCTTACGCGCGCTGCCTGCCTTGCAGGCTGCAAGGCCGCGCACTGGAACCGGGTATGCCTTCTGATGCTGCACGAAACTGGCCATCACCTGGGGTTGCCTGACGAGTACGCCGACCCGGTGTGCGTCGACCGGCCTTTTATAAGTCGTGACGAGAAGCCGTGGAGTGTGATGGACAGCCAGGAATATGGCTGGGAGCAAATCGATTTTTTTCCACGGCACCTCAAGACCATTTTGGGCGACCTTTGTCCTGCCACGGAATGCCATTAACGCCGGCGCGATGGGTATGTGATCTAGACTGCGTCTCCCGGCGGACTTTCGTTGGACACGTGCCCTTTATCAGGTTTTATCAGCAGCCGAGCCCGGCGCAGCAGCCCGGGAATAACAAACATCAAACCCGTCATCACCACGGTAGTCCAGGTTCCGTCGCCCAGGGCGTTGTTCAGCCACACGGTCGATACCATCAGCATCGTAAAGTAAAACATGTCACCCGTGATCGCGAGCAGCCACCCCGTGAAAAAGCCGTGCCCCGAGGCTTTCGCAACCGCCCGGCCTGTCATGGGATCAACGCCAAAGGCGACAAAAATAAGCGCGAGAGGCCCAAGGTTGGTACCGTAGTGCACAAGCGTCTTCGCCATCGACTGCCGAAACGCATCATTAAAGCGCTTCCAGCGGGGCGACCGTTTTCCGGCGGCAATCACGGCCAGCATCAAAGGTTCGAACACACAGGCCAGAACGAGGTCTGAAACAAAATAGAGCGCCATCATCACGGGCCAGCCAATGTTTCGGCTGCGTGCCAGCACCACACCGGCCGGAATACCGCCACCTATCGGAAGGAGAAAAAGTAAAAACACTCCCCAGACCTGCTTGACTGAAAGGGCCGCGGTGGTCAGTGCCATTGGCATTTGCACTGAATATCACGAATCCTGGCGCCAATGTCATCGCTAATCGTACGTTTCCCAATGAAATTATGAAACGCGTGCGTTAACCTTGCTCTATGCAGCTCACGCTCTCGAAACCTCTGGTGGACAAGATGTCCGCCGCGCTGGAAGCAATATTGCCGCGAGGCATCGACGTGCTGCTGGTAGTGCTGATTTTGCGCAGTCTGGCCCCGGAGGATGTCGGCCTTCTCGAAACCTCGCAGACCATTGTTACGCCGACCATGCTTTTGTTTCTTTCGCCAGAGCAGCTGCTTTATAAATGCCTGCCCTCCTGGAAAAGCGAAGCGGACGGAACCCATCTGTCACGGGTTCGGTCGCTGCGGCATTTTTGCTGGCTCAAGGGGCTGGCTGGCGTCGTGCTGGCTCTGCTTTTTTCCTTGCGGGCGGACGGCTTCCATCTTGCGCTGCTCAGCACATTCCTTTGGGCCTTTTCGCGTAGCCTGGCGCCGCAAATTATTGGCATCGACCGCGAATACCTGAGAATCTGCGGCCGTTTTCGAGACGCATTTTTGCTCGTCTTTTCTCAAAAATTGTTGTTTCTCATTGGCACCCTCGTGGCGCTTCGCACACACCTGGGGCAGCCCTTGGTAGCACTGGCCTGCGCCGGGGTATTGAGTACCCTGGCCAGCGTGGCGACCAGCCATCTGCTTGCCAGCAGCGTTGATGGTCCGCCGATTGGGAAAGAGGTGAGCAGCCGCAAAGCGGCACGCTACGACGTCATGACGATTTTCCGTGAAGCCTTCACCCGCTTTTCACTCTGGGCCCATGTCGAATATGTCATTGCAAACTCCATAGAATCGATGGATGTGCTGACCTTGGGCGTGCTGGGTTTTTCGAAGCGCACCGTCGGCATCTATGGTGCGGCAGTGCGGGTGGCGAACTTCGGTTTCGCACTGCCCATGGCGATCAGCATGTGGTATTCGGCCAGGATTGGCCAGGCCGGTGATGGCAGTGCAGTTCGGCGCTCGGCCGCCTCGGCGCTGCGGCCGACCTTACTGCTCTTGCTGGTGGCCGCAATCCAGACATTGTTCTTTGTCGCCGGGGCACCCCTGATCGCACAAATACTGGGCAGCACGCGCTGGACCGATCCCGAGAAACTTAATTTTTCGCGTTATCTGGTGGCGCTGGCGCTGGGGTGCGGAGTTTACATCCTGACCTTGGGCGCGATGACCTGGCTGAAGCTTCTGTGCGATGTAAGGTCGCTGTTCTTTCGCATCTATGCCCCCTGGTTGATTTTTTCGGCAGGTCTTTATTACCATTTCGGGTCGACTGGAAACGTAATGGGCATCGCCTGGGCCAATATCGCCTGCTATGCGGCTTACGGCTTGCTTATCGTGGTCTATCTAAGACGGCCCCTGCTGGATACTTTCAAATCAGATTGAGTAGAGCGCAGCGAACCTATCTGGTTTTTGACCTGCCCCGTTTTTCAGAGGCGATGCCGCGGGCTGGTCCCGGCGTCTTCACGCCAAATCCTACCCACTGGCCCTTACCGTTACGGGACTGGCTGAAGAGTTTTTCCAGGAATTTTTTGTCAACCTGGCCCGGGTGATACAGCATCTGCTCGACATAAAGCCCCACGTGAGTTTCGGGTTCGCTGTCGGCCGTCGAATCACCCGAGGGTCCGCTGATCGGCACGTATTTATAGATGCCCACGCCGTGCAGGCTGACTGAAAAGAGGGGACGGCCCGTACGTCCGTCGTAATACTCCAGCAGCCCGCTTCTTTTTAGCTCTTTAGGCGTATCCTTGCCGTTGCCGCCCTGGACCGAGATGTTGGCTTCGGCCCATTCCTGAAAACCAGGCGCACCACCTACCGGAAACGAGATTTTGAGGTCTGGAAAATCGATTTTTCCGGGCTCGCGCTGATAGTCGCGGGCGTCGCCGACTTCGTCAGTCGCGGTACTTTGCTTGACGGTAAAAGCTTCAATCTTGCTGACTCGTCGCGAGTCTTCATCAAGCCCTTCGATACTCAGGCGAAAGTTTGCGGGTATCCACATCTTTTGTCTTACGTCGACCGGGTTTTCGATTTTTCCGCTGCCTTTTATATTGCGGGTAGTTTCAGGCGCGAATTTTAGCGTCATATACGCGGGATCTTTGGAGCTGGCATCGCAGGCAGGAAATCCGATCTCGGTCAGCAGCGCATCTTTAAACTCCCGCACCTGCCGCACGTCGCGTTTAAAATCAGCGGCCTGCAGCTCGCCGCTCTTGCGCTGGTACTTCATGGCCAGGGTGGACTCGATCCATTCGTGAATGCCCGGGCTCGTGTCCGAGCTGACCAGCATGCTTACCTTGATATCGCCGTACTTGGGCTGGCCCACATGTTTGTGGGCAATGGTGCCTGGCACGTTATCGACTTTTTCAACAATCACCTCGGCCTTGATCGCGCCACCATCGATGCTTCGAATCAGTCCGGCGGATTTTCCGTCCACATCCAGCTGAAAGCGCCCGCCGGTGTAGCTGCGGCTATCGGCCGCAAAAGCAAGCTGGGTCCCGATTCCACAAACAGTCAAGGCAGCCAGGGTCAGAGGCAGGTGCATTTTTGCGCGCATTTTTTCTCCCAAAGTTACCATTAAGGATAGGAGCGGTGCGGTGGTGGCGCAACGAGCAAAAATGACCTAGCGGACGTCCGAAGCCAGCATGCTCAGGGCGCGCACTGGTGGCCCACGAACCACCGTCCTGTTCACCCCTTGCGCCATTGGTGATACCATCAAGGTCGTAATTGGCACAGCTGCTCGCAAGGCAGGTTTTCATTTAGCTTCCGCGCAGGAGGGGTTAAAAAGTGAAAGTTCCGATTTCTTTTAAAACAACGATTATCATTTCTTCGGCAATCTCTCTTTTCGCGGGCATCTCGATCTGCCTTGGCTCAATTCATGTCGTTCGTGATCTGGCCAAGACAAAAGACTTCGTTCTGTTTGATTATGCTGAAAATCTGAGCAACGCGGAAAAGCTGCGAAACAATGTGGAAAGAACAGTCGCGGCAGGCCGAAGCTATCTTCTCACCGGCGACCCCCTGTTTTTAGTGAAATTGAAAAGGACGAGAGAGAACGTCAACAGACTCTGGCTGCTCCTCTCTAAGTCAAACCCTAATCTCAACGAGCTGGGCCACATCGAAAAGATTAAAGTCGCACTACATTCTCATCAGCTTGCGCTCGAAAGACTTTTTGTGCTTCGCGGCCGTACCAGGGACCTTCTCTATTTAAGCAGGGTTTTCGAACAAAGTGCCATCCCCAAAAGAGCGGCTTTAGATGTCGCTTTAAACAACTATATCCATGTTGAAGAAGAAATCCTGGATCACGGTAAACAGGCGTCAAAACAGGACATGAGAAAGAGCATCCTTTTTATCTTACTCCTGGGCGCCGGAGCCCTCGGTTTGGCGACAATTCTAACCGCAGCCTTGTCCCGTACGATGCTTCGGCTATATGAGAAAGCTCGACTGGCAACTCAGCTGCGGGACAACATGATTGCGGTTGTTTCGCATGATCTAAAAAATCCGATTGCCTCGATCCAGCTCAACGCCTTAATGCTCGAAAAATTTATCGGAAAAGAGAATCCGAAGACTTCCAATTTGATCATGCGCATCCAGCGCAGCACTGCTCGCATGACCTCGTTGATCACCGGATTACTGGACCTTGCAAAGCTGGATGCCGGCCATACGGTGCTTGACGAAAAAACCTGCGAAGTAAGTGGGCTTTTAGCTGAAGCAGTTGAAGAACTCGTACCTATCGCCAATGAGAAGAAAATTGAATTTGTTGTTCACCAGCAAGATGGAATGTGTGTTACCTGTGACCGCCAAAAATCACTCCAGATTCTTTCCAATCTTTTGGGGAATGCAATCAAGTTCACGCCAGAGGGCGGAAGAATCGACATTTCAGTTTTTGATAAATTGAATGTCTTGGAGTTTGAGGTCGAAGACAAGGGGCCGGGCATTCCCCTGGAACAAGTGCCATTCATTTTTGACCGCTTTTGGCAGGCCCGGAATACCGCTAAAATGGGTACGGGCCTGGGTTTATCCATCGCGAAAGGCTTCGTCGAAGCTCAAGGTGGAAAAATTTGGGTGGAAAGCAGGATTGGCCAGGGGTCGTCGTTTCATTTTACGCTTCCTCAGGCAGGGGCTTTGTAAGGTGATAGCGCGTGATGAAGTCGCTGGCCACCAACACAAATAGCCAGACCAGCGTGGCGTTCCGCAGGGCCAGGACGATCAGAAAGATATTACCGGGCCCGCCGTCCAGCAAACGAACGTAGTCATGTCGAAAATTGACAAAACACAGCGCATATAACAGCACGGAAATTGCGCCTTCATAAGCAGCCTGCCAAAGCACGATGTGCAGCGCCAGCGGATAGATGGCCCAGATGAAGAACTGTGGCGACAAAACGCGCTGGGATACGAGCAGCAGCAGCACGACCAGCAGAAGCGCCGACGCCACATATTCGGTGGCTCCACGACCAGTGGCCAGGGGCCAGGCGTTTGACTTCTTTAAACCGGCGCGGGCGCGCACCAGCCACCTGGCCCAGGCAAACAGCGCAACAACCAGCAGCGCAAAGCCGGCAACCTTCGAAAGCGCGATATAGGCCTCGGGCACGCCCGGGCCGCCCAGATGCATCGACCCAAAACTCTTAATGAAGAATACTTTATTCGGGGCCAGCTTTCGAAAGAACATGAAAGGCGTGGCCCAGACCGACTCCACCTGTATTCCGCGCCAGCCGTGGGACTTCAAAGTGGCCCAAAGCCCGCCGGCAGACCACAGGCGATCATAAGCCACGCAGAACAGCGTGGCGCCCCCCAGGCATACTATTAGATCGCGCACGGTCTTGCGCACCCATTCCCGCGTTCCAGAACAACGGCGGGCATTGTCCAGCACGATTAAAACCGGCAGCCAGAATACCGGTACGATCTTCATCAGCGTCACGAGCAGCGAGGGCAGGTAAAGAGCCAGGCGCGTTCGCACATGACCGAACAGGTACACCGACCCAAGCAGACTGAGCGCGACGAACAGATCAATGCGGTCGTAAAGGCTGTGTCCGACACCCAGGGCAAACAAAGACGAGATCGCGGCCACCGCAAAGGTGCGACGCTCATCGAAGCCCAGGCGTCGGCGGCAGATCAGGATAAGCAGCCGGAAGCACGCGATATCGACAAGAAACATCTCCAGCTTCATCCAAGGGGCATAGTGATGCAAAAATTTGCCGCAAAGATACGGAAGGTACACGAAGGGCAGCGTGAGCGGCAGATAGGTGAAGGAAAAATCACGATAGGCCCGATGGCCATTGAAAACGGCTTGGTGGGCGTCATACCAGAAGAAGGGGGAGTCTGGCATATACGTACTGTATCCGAAAAGGATCAGACCGCGCGAAACGAGAAAAACCGCCATCAGCGCCCAGGCAAAAGTGCTCGGACGATTCTTTAGGAGCTGCATCTCTCTTATTGAAGCGCTCGCGCAGATGGTTGTCCACTACCTTCGCGCTATTCCAAAATCAGCGCAGTAGTTCGCCGACTGGTCCCAGGTGCTCAGAGCGCGAGCTGCATGGCTTCGCAGTCCTGCTGCGCCTGCTTGAGTTTTTCGTCAGACGCGACGCACTTCTTATAGGCGGGCGAGTCCTTGAGCGTGTCGTAGAGCATGCGTTCGAGAGGGGCGCCCTCGGCCTTTACGGCCTTGTCGACTTTGGCCTTCTGATCGACGATTTTATGATGCAGTTCATCCATAGCAGCCCGTGTTGCCGCGATATCGTCTTCAGAGAAACCCGCCGCCTGCAATTTCTTAAGCGCCGCCGTCTCCTGTTTGCCTTTGCCTCTCAGGTCTGCGCTCAGGTTGCCAACTGCGTCTGAACGCCTCATGGCCCGCATTTGTGTTGCCAGGGGCGAGTCAGGAATCTCGGCGTCGCAGAGGTCGAGATACCTTGTAAGCTTGGCATCCACTCCCGGCACCTTCGGCCTTAAAAATGCGCCTGTTTTTTCTTCGTCCAGCAGTTGGCGCATCTCGCGCAAGGTCTTGAAGTAGCCGTCGAAGCGCCCTTTGTAGCGGTCACCGAATTTCACGATTTCCCCTTTAAGAGAGCACTTTCCAGCTCCTCCGGTGAGCTTGTCCGAGATCTCATCGACCTGCCCGGCAAAATGCGCAAGATAATCGGTCCCGTTTTTGAAGCAGGTGACCTCAGTCAGCACGCCGTGATTGTCTCCGCCGAGGCGCGAGGCGCTGCCAAGCCAGCTCAAGCCGCCCAAGACCCAGAACGGGCCGTCAGTACCGAGAGCCTGATTGCCGGTGTGGTCGCTATTGCGCGCGACACTCAGTGATTTTGCGAAGCTGATCTTGCCGGGGCTCACGAATCCGGCCTGGTGCGCGAGCTCGGCCGACTTAAGCATGCAATGCTTGCCGTCCTCTTTTTTCGCAGGATAATAGGGCTGGGAGCCCCCGAACATCTGCTCTTTCGAGACGCCCTGGCAATGGAGAGCGCCCGTGGTATCCGCCGCCGCTGAGGCTTCGCCTGGCAACTCCGCCGCCTCTTCGGCCGGCGTGGCGTATCCGCCACACATCCCGAGTGTCGCATCAGGTGCCGAAAAAGCGTGCGCGCATACACCCTGGGCGGCGAATTCCTTGAGCGACGCCCCGCCGTAGCACGATCGCGATTCGACGGCGAAGTGACCGCCGCGTGCGGCGACCTTGGCGCGAAGGCGCCCGATGATCGGTGCAAGTTTTTTCATGCTTACCTTGACCTGTGACTTCGCACCCTTGAGACGAACCGCGACGAACTGATCGCACTCGTTCGGGTCACCCGATGGCGTGCCGTGGGCACAGTTGGGCGAAAGCCCGTGCGCGTCGATTTCAAATAAAAAATTATCACCCTTGCCGATGGCGTCAGCTGAAGTGCTCGCGGATTTCTCCACCGAGGCGAGCACCTCGTCTTCATTCTGGCCCTGAATATCGTGAAAGTGGTCTTCGCCGGCAACCTTTTTCATTGCGGGTGCAAGCAGATCAGGATTCGCGGATGTGACGTCATCTTGCAGCAGTCCTTGCTCGCCGGCCACCGTTTGCACGTCCCAGCCCTTGGCCTTCATGCACGCGTTGCGATAAACCGCCGCCTCAAAACTTGGCGCCGATGGAATAATATCCGAGCCAAAAAAATCCAGCGCCACATTGCGGGCGTGAGCCGGGCCGCAAAGACCGAGCAGCCCGGTGAGGAGCATCAGGGTCTTCATTTGGAACCTCGTTCGAAGGGTTGTTGAGGCATGGCGTGCCGCAGGGTGATCACCGAAAGTGTGTCGTCTTTCAGGTCTCCCTGAATGCGCACGTAGGCCGATTCGAAACCCGGTGCAAAGTAGGGTTCGCCCGAGGCGGGCTGGATCAATCGCACGTGTCGTTCAGAGTGGGTACGCTTGTCGATCACAAGCTGGCAGGCCTCACGTTTCACATTGCAGGTGAGCACGCCTTCGAGGGCGACGAGCGCCGCAAGCGATATGACGATCCCGGAAGCAACCTCGCGCGACTTCGTGAGCATTCGAACCCCCATCACGCTACATTGTATCCCATTGCGTCTCTATAATCATTACTCTTGTAATATCAGCAGCTTACTATTTACTCGGATTGCGGTTCGGCGCTTCCATCGCGCCTAAAAAGCCTCGCTAAACGCGCGCAGCACCTGCTTTTCATAAGCCGACTTTCCAAACTCCGGCCGAAACACGAGACAGATTTCGTCTGGTATACCTCGGGGTCACAGATTACGCGGGGAAACGCCGGCGGGTCTTTGCGCGTCCAAACACCAACCTGGTCTGTACCAATTTTTCTGACTACGAGGGAGCTACTGATGGCAGCGCCATTGGGTGTAAAGCAAAGGATTTGCTCATGGTGCCACCTTCCGTAACTCAATATCCACCAGGCTGCCTAGCGACGAAATGTTCCGCACCAGCAGGCCGTCCAGGCTGGTGGCCAATCCAAAGGCCCATCGTGGAAGCAGTGACCACGATTTGAGTCCACCGGCCAGCCAATATCTAAGCGGGCTGTGGGGCGCATAGCGCTCCAGGCGCAGCAGCGGAAAAAGCGTTTCAAATTTTTTTCGGTCGCGCTGAAAGATAATCCAGGGCAACGCGCCATTGGCGCCGGTTAGTGGTCCGTCCGACTGGAACGCCCAGTCTGGCGCCGTCTCGCTATAGGGCTCGTGGTGCAGGTATTTAAGCACGGGCTTGCTGATCCAGCCCGGATGCTGGTCAATGATAAGCAGCCGCCCGTCCACCCGCAGGCAGCGAATGGCTTCGCGAAAGAATGCTTCGGCATCCGGAATATGATGCAAGACATTGAACATACAGATGGTGCGCAGGGAATTCTTTTCAAAGGGCATGCGGGTCGCATCCACGGCCAGGTCGACGCCCGCGTATTGCAGGATATCCGAGGTCATGATTTCGGGAATGACCGTCTTGGCAAACCCGCCGCCCGAGCCCAGCTCCAGCGCAATTCCGCCGGCCGGGGAGCGGGCGATACATTCCTGATATTTCTTATAAACTTCGAGGTAAAACAGGCGCAGAGCGGCTTTCTGCTCAAGCGTGCAGCGCAGCTGTTGAATGCGGGCCGGGTCGTTGAGGTTCACTTTACCCTTCCGGTGCGAACACCCAGGGCTCCAACGATCACCATTTTCAGCAACATCAGGCCGTGGCGAAAACGGCTGATCTTGGTGCTGCCATAGGTTCGTGCGCGATAACGAATCGGAATATCCACAATTCCAAAACCAAGAATCGCGGCCGGAAAGAGCAGCTCAAAATCGCCAAAGGGATCGAACTCTCCAAAGTTTTTGCGCCAGGCCAGCACCCGCGCATAATCGCTGCGGGTCAGCAGCTTGGTGCCGCAGAGCGAGTCGCCCAGCGACGTTTCGAGGACCATGCTCAGCGCCTTGGCGAAAAACACATTGCCCAGGCGATTCAGGAAGCGCATCGCCTCGCCCTCCATCGGGTAAACCAACCGTGTGCCATTGATAAAATCGGCAAGCCCCAGGCGATAGGCCTCATAAAAACGTATCAGCAGTTCAGGGGGCATCGTGAGGTCGGCATCCAGAATGGTGAGCAGGTCGCACGTAGCCTGCGAAAACCCCAGCCGCACGGCATCGCCTTTGCCATTGCCGCTCTGGCGAATGCTCTTAATCAGGTACTTCGCAGAGTGCTGCGCGGTAAGACGCTGGATTTCCTCCCAGCTGCCGTCGTCGGAATGTCCCTCAACAAAAATAATTTCCACCTGCGCGCCAAAGTCGGGCAGACGGTCAAAGATCGCCGCCAGATTGCCACGCTCATTGCGCACGGGCACCAGAATCGAGAGCGACGGTCTGCTGTCGGCGGTGCGAGTCAGTGGCCGTAGGGTGATCACGCTGGCCAGGGCCGCCCACCGTACAAACGGCACAACCGCAAGTACCGAGTTAAGTACGCAGCCCAGGCCTAGGCAGCGAAACGGAAAGTAGGCCACCTGTCTTGACCGCACTATTTCAAAGCCAGCAAGTCGCGCAAGGTTTTTAAAGTCGGCGTTGGTGACGAAGGTCGTGGGCAGTGGCGCCTTACGCAGTCCCAGCCAGTTCAAGGCCCGGTAAACGCCGCCAAGATACGAGTTATAGGCCACGAAAACCAGGCGATCGTTTCGTGAAAGCCGTGGCTTCACGCCTTCGATCAGCGCCTGGATGTCATACTCGTAGTTGATATTGCCATTGAGCAGAACCGCCGTTCTGGCACCGGGCGCCGCCAGAAAGGGAGTAGGCGGCGTGCCTTCCCGCTCCATCGTTTTTTTTTCGCAGGCCACGGCGTTCAGCAGGGTGCCATCGTCGTCGGGCAGCGGCCGCAGTTGAATAATTTGATCGTAGTACCGGGTCATGGCCGATATTTCGTGGGCAATCAAGGTGTTCGCGTAATGGCTGAGTTTTCGTTCAGGCATATGGTAGTGTTAGACCCTGCATCCCAAAATTCTATAATACGGCCAATCGAAAGCGAAGACCAAACTACTGACGATGATTCACTTACCGACGACGACTAAACTTAAAATCGCCCGTATCTTGCTCCTCATTGTCACACTGGGCCGCAGGCTCACCGGCCACCGCGGTCAAATCGTGACGTGTCGCCGCGGCGGTATCCGCTGGCGGCTGGATCTGGATGAAGGAATTGAGCTGGCGATATATCTCTTCAGTTCGTTTGAAAGAAGTACGGCCCGGCAGATTCGAAAGTTTCTGCAGCCGGGTATGGTGGTGCTGGATATTGGCGCGAACATCGGGGCCCATGCTTTACCGATGGCAAAATGGGTGGGGCCTCAGGGCAAGGTCTATGCGATCGAGCCCACGCAGAACGCCTATCGCAAGCTGAATGAAAATCTGGCACTTAATCCCGCTTTGAAAGTCACGCTGATTCCGTTGCGCGTCGCACTCGTCGAAGCAGGCGGCGCGGGGCCGGCAGCGCTGTACTCGAGCTGGAAGCTGCGAGGCGCGGGGCCGCGGCACCCTTATCATGGCGGCACTCAGGCTTCGACCGAGGGCGCCGAATTCCTGACGTTGGATTTACTGGTAGAGCGCCTGGGCATCAAAAGGCTGGACTTCATCAAGCTGGATGTCGATGGGTTCGAATGCAAAATACTTCGTGGCGCCCCAGCGACGCTCCGAAAATTCAGGCCCGCGATAATTCTGGAACTTTGCCCCTACGTGCAAAGCGAAAATGGCGATGCTCTGGACGAGCTGCTGCGCCTGTTGAAAGCCGCGGGTTATCAGCTGTATACCGAAAACCGTAGCGCGCTGCTGCCCACCGATTCTGCGGCCCTTGCCCGTCTGATTCCCGAACACGGCAGCATCAATGCGTTTGCCCAGCCTTGATTCTCCGTGATAAACTGAGGCACGCCAGACTAGGGGGTTTATACGAAGTTTTCAAAATTCGGTCTCGCACGATTCGGCCTTGCAACGAGCCTGTTTCTCGCGGCGATTTTTCTCGGGCTGGGATCGTATCTGGTTTGGCTCAATATTCAATACCCCTACTACTTCATGTGGGACATGGATCACGTGACGACGGTGGATCTGCTGGCGGTGCAGAGTGGCTTGCCGCCAGCGCAGATTATTCATCCGAGCGTGGGGATGTACCTGCTGCTTGGCTTTACTCATAAACTTGCCTGGTGGACGGGCGCAGTTTCCACGCTCACTTTCCCGGGCCTGGCCACCGCATTGAATCCACTTTGGAACGTAGCCGAGCTGACGCAGTTTTTAAGACTGCATTCGCCGGCGATTACACTCGCGCTGGTGGCCTCGCTATGGAGCGCACTCGTGCTGACCTTTCGGCCCTCCGGATTTCTTGCAGTGCTTCTGCTGGTCGTGTTGGGACTGGCACCCGGCTTTGCTTACCAGGCCGCTCTGGTACGTTCAGAGCTCTACGCCGTGGCCTATTGGACCTTTGCTGTTGCGGCTTGCGCCTGGTCGGCGCAGCAAGTTTCCGTAAGGCGGGTTGCGAGCGGAATGGCGCTGGCCGGCGTATGCGTGGGTCTTTGTCTTTTTACCAAAATTCAAGGTGTGCCTCATATTCTCAGCGTACCGATTTTTTTCTGGCTCTTTTG